>CANQTP010000021.1 GCA_947626755.1 uncultured Clostridia bacterium | reverse complement strand
TCGAGAAGCGTAGACTTTCCGGTGCCGTTTTCACCAACGAAAAAGGTCACATTATCGGAAAATTCAATACCGTCCTCATGTTGCTTCAAATATTTTACACACGGAAGTTCCAAAAGGTAGGAATTTCTTGGAACATTTCCCACAAGAAAAAGTTTCCGAACGTACCTGTCCTCCATTACCTTATCCTTATTCCCTTAGCGCGGCAATCGTCTTTTACCTGTTCAACGGTCAGTTCCTTAAAGTGGAAAAGAGACGCCGCCAGAGCCGCCGAACAGTCGGTTTTCAGAAACGCGTCCGCAAAATCTCCTAATTTTCCCGCACCGCCGCTGGCAATTACGGGAATTTTTACCGCTTTGCATACCGCGTCCAACATGGGAATGTCAAAGCCCTCGCGAACGCCGTCGGTGTCTATGGAATTGAGACAAATTTCCCCTGCGCCCAGCTGTTCGATCTGCTTTACCCAGTCTATGAGGTCAAGTTTCATATCAATACGTCCGCCGTTGATATAGACCGTCCATTTGCCGTCGGAAACCTTTTTTGCGTCAATTCCGACACAAATGCACTGAGAGCCGAAAATATCCGCGCCCTCTTTTATAAGCGCAGGATTCTGCACCGCCTGAGAGTTTACCGAAACTTTGTCCGCGCCTGCGCGGAGCGTTTCCCGAATGTCGTCAACGGTCTTTATCCCTCCGCCAACGGTAAGGGGTACGAAAACTTTCTTTGCAGTGTTCCGCACCACGTCAAGCATAACTCCCCTTCCCTCGTGAGAAGCGGTTATATCGTAGAAAACTATCTCGTCCGCGCCCTGCAAATTGTATTCATAAGCGCACTCAACGGGATCGCCGACTTCCTTTATGCCTTGGAAATTCACGCCCTTTACAACTTTTCCATCGCGAACGTCAAGGCAGGGTATTATTCTTTTTGCAAGCATTTACTTTCCCTCCCCCGACAGCATAACGAAATTTTCCAGAATTTTCAGACCTGTCTTTCCGCTTTTTTCCGGGTGGAACTGCGCGCCGAAAACGGTTTTCCCGTCCGAAACGAGCGCGGGAACTTTATGACCGTATTCGCAGTAAGCATATAAATTTTCATCATCGCAGAACGCTTTGTAAGAGTGGACAAAATAAACATATTCGTCCTCGGAAAGTCCGTTGAAAAGCGGGCAATCGTGATTTATTTCCAGCTTGTTCCAACCCATATGCGGAATAACAAGATCAGGCTCGTTGATCTTATCAACATATCCTGAAATAAGCCCCAGACCCGCACATTCCTCAAATTCAAAGCTCTTGTCGAAAAGCAGCTGCATTCCCAGACAAATTCCAAGAAACGGCTTTTTCTTTGCTTCTGTTTTGATAGTGTCCACAAGTCCGCTTTCCGAAAGCATTTTCATTGCCCACGGAAACGCGCCGACACCCGGCAAAATGACCGCATCTGCGTTTCTGATGTCGGTTTCCGACTTGGTGAGAATGTTTTCATATCCCAGATGATCGAGAGCGTTTTTCACGCTGAAAATATTCCCCGCACCGTAATCAATTACCGCGATCATTATAACACTCCCTTTGTGGAAAGTATCTCATTTCCCGAAATTTCCTTTGCGTCTTTCAAAGCGTGAGCGGCAGCCTTGAAAAGTGCTTCGGCAATGTGGTGATCGTTCTTCCCGTATTCGCATTTCATATGAAGCGTTATTCCCGCATTGAAAGCAAATGCACGGAAAAATTCCTCCGTAAGACAGGTATCGAATTCGCCTATCCTGTCATCGCTGAAACTTGCATTGAACACAAGATAGGGACGTCCGCTTATGTCAAGACTTGCAAAACCCAACGCTTCGTCCATGGGAATGAACTCCGTTCCGTAACGCTTTATGCCTTTCATGTCGCCTATAGCCTGCGCAAAAGCTTTTCCCAGAACAATGCCGGTATCTTCAACGGAATGATGTCCGTCAACGTACAGATCGCCCTTGACTTTTACAGTCAGATCCATTCCACCGTGAACGGCAAAAGCCGTCAGCATATGATCGAAAAAGCCTATTCCCGTGGAAATATCCGTTTTCCCGCTGCCGTCCAGTTCGAGCTTTACGGCAATATCGGTCTCTTTGGTCTTTCTTGTGATCTCCGCGTTTCTCAAAGCTTATTCCTCCTCGAGTTCGGTAAGAATTTCGTCAATTGCCGAAATTACCGCATTGTTTTCCTCCGGACTTCCCGCAGTTATCCGTATATAATTTCCCAGATAGCGTATGGCTATGGAACGTTCCAAAAGTTTGTCGCAAATTTCCTTGCCGTAAGCAGTTTTTACAAATACAAAATTTGTCACCGAATCAAATACTTTTTCTATGCCGGAATGTTTCTCCGCAAGTTCCAGAAATTTTTCGTGCAGATATTTTCTGCTTTCCACAATTTCACTGCAAAGCTTTTCAAGTGTGGCTTTTTCGGAAAGTACCGTTTTGCAGATAGTCTGCGAGATCGTATCGGTATTATATGGAGATTTTACGCTTCGCAAAGCAGTGGTAATGGTTTTCCCCGCAACTGCAAAGCCCATGCGTATCCCCGCCAGACCCATAGCTTTTGAACAGGTCTTTAAAATTATCAGATTGTCGTAATTTTCCACTTCGTCCAGAATACTCTGATCCCAGAAATCCATATACGCCTCGTCAATTATCACCAGACAGGAAACATTTTTTAAAAGCCTGATAATTTCAGTCTTGGGCAGTCCGATAGAAGTGGGGTTGCAGGGATTTGAGAAAATTACCGCCTTTATCTTGTTTTCCTTGCAGTAATTGATAACTTTCGGAACGCTTATCTGCAAGTTTGGCTCTTTCTGCATAGCTTCAACGTTCAGCTCGTAAAGACTTCCGTAAAATGCGTACATTGAAAAGTCGGGAGAAAGCGTCAGGATCTTGTCTCCCTTTTCAAGGAAACAGCCTGCAATTATGCTTATAAGTTCGTCCGAACCGTTTCCCGCAGTTATAAAATTTTCGGGAATATTGTAAAATTCCGCAAAAGCCTTTATCGCGCCTTCCGCCATAGGGTCGGGATAACGGTTAAGGGAAATTTTCTTTATCTCGTCGGCGATTTTATCTCCCAGTTCGTTGTTGATATTGTAGTAAGATTCATTAGCGTCAAGTCTTATTTTGTAATCCCCCTCAACGGGATCGTAAGGCTCGACCTTTTTTAACTTTGAGTTAAGTTCGTACATAGAATTTTCCTTTCATTCAAATCTGACCTTAATTGCATTTGCGTGAGCAGTCAGTCCCTCTTTTTCGGCAATACATACAATGTCGTCCTTGGCGTCAAGAAGCGCCTGTTCGGTGTAGTAAATGAAACTTGAACGCTTTGTAAAACTGTTCACCGACAGCGGAGAGAAGAACCTTGCCGTTCCGCTGGTGGGAAGAACATGGTTAGGTCCTGCAAAATAGTCCCCAAGCGGTTCGGGAGCGTACTTCCCGAGAAATACCGAGCCCGCATTGTCTATCTTTCCGATGTACATAAGCGGATTTTCAACTTGGAGTTCAAGGTGTTCGGGAGCAAGTTCGTTTGCAATTTCAATTGCGCAGTCTATGCAGTCCGTGACAATAATTGCGCCGTAATCCGAAAGCGATTTTTCAATAATTTCCTTTCTGGAAAGGTTCTGCACCTGTCTTTCAAGTTCTGAAATCGTCTCGTCCGCGATCTTTTCACTTGTTGTGATAAGAATTGCCGAAGCCAGCTTGTCATGTTCAGCCTGTGACATAAGATCCGCCGCAAGATATTTGGGATCTGCCGTTTCGTCCGCAACTACAAGGATCTCGCTTGGTCCCGCGATCATGTCAATGTCAACTTTGCCGTAAAGAAGTTTCTTTGCCGTTGCAACAAAAATATTTCCCGGTCCTACGATCTTGTCAACTTTCGGGATAGTTTCCGTTCCGTAAGCCAGAGCCGCAACAGCCTGCGCTCCTCCCGCAAGGAATACCCTGTCAACGCCGCATATCGAAGCTGCAACAAGTATATCCTTGTTTGGAGTGCCGTCTTTAAGGGGCGGAGTTACCATTATAATTTCCTTGACCCCTGCAATCTTTGCGGGAATGGCATTCATCAGCACGGAAGAGGGATAAGCTGCCGTTCCTCCGGGAACATACAGACCGACTCTTTCCAGACCGCGCACCCGCTGCCCTAAAATAACGCCGTTGTCGTGGGGATCGATAAATCCCTGCTCTTTCTGTCTGTGGTGGAATGCGGCAATATTTTCCATAGCGTCAAGAAGCGCATTCACAAAATCCTCGTCCGCTTCTTCAAGCGCGTCATGGATAACATCAAGGGGGACTTCATAATACTGAGGAAGTTTCCCGTCAAATTTCAGAGTGTAGTCATTGACCGCCTTATCTCCGTTTTCACGGACATTCTCGATTATTTCGGAAACTATCTCGGAAATTTTCTTGTCGGTCTCGCCGTTGCGTTTTTCAACTTCTTTGAGGAAAGCGGCTTCCGCTTTTCCGTCTGCAATAATTTTTCTTATCATTTATTTGACCTCCGTAATTACAGATTATCTTCTATAAGTTTAATGAGCGACTCGATCTCCTGCTGACGCATTTTCAGACTTACCATGTTGACTATGAGCCGTGCGGATATGGGGGAAATATCCTCAAAAACTTCAAGACCGTTTTCCCGCAGAGTTGTGCCTGTTTCAACAATATCCACTATCGCATCCGAAAGCCCGAGAAGCGGAGCAAGTTCCACACTTCCCTCTATTTTTACTATATCAACGTCCATGCCTTTCTTTTCAAAGAATGTCCGCGAAACGTTGGGGTATTTGGTTGCAATGGTCTTTACATCGTAACCGCCGTAAAAATCCGTGCCTTTCTTTCCCGCAAGAGCAAATTTGCATTTTCCGAAACCAAGATCGGCGATCTCAAAAAATTTACCGTTCATTTCCATAATTGTGTCTTTTCCCACAACGCCCATATCGCAAACGCCGTTCTCAACATATGTAATAACGTCCGCCGCCTTTGCAAGAACCACTTCAATTGTGTCCCCAACGGGAAGTATAAGCTTTCTTCCCTTGTCACGGACAGCGGAGCAGTCATAGCCTATCTTTTCAAGAAGTCCGACAGTGTCCTTTTCAAGTCTGCCCTTTGTAAGCGCAATACGCAGGGGTCTGTTCTTAATTTCCATTACTTACTACCTCCTGCAATTTCTTCACGGACAGTCTGTCCCACGCATACTGCTTTGGGAATGTTCTTCTTTTTTGCATAGGAAAGCGTTTCTTCAAATGTGGAAAATACCGAAAGTTCCGCGGTAAGTCCGTCCTTTCGGAATTTTCCCGCCTGTTCCACAGCCTTTATTTCAAAGCCGTCCTCGCCGAAAACTATAACGTCCGGCACAGGTGTGGAATATCCCACCGACTGCCTTATGACCTTTGCCGCCGCATCAATGTTCACCGCAAAACCCGTTGCGGGAACGTCATATCCGAATTCCGCAAGAAGCTTGTTATATCGTCCGCCTGAAAGCACCGCATCGCCGTAGCCCTCTAAATAGCCTTTTATAACAACGCCTGTGTAGTAGTCCATTTTGTTTACAAGACCGAGATCAACGGTAATTTTTCCGTTGTAGCCGAGAGCGGTAAGACTGTTGTAAATGCCGCGGAGTTCCGCAATAATATCCTTTCCGCCGTCAAAGAGCTTTTCGGCTTTTTCAAATACTTCTTCCCCGCCGAAAAGTCTGGGAAGCTGTTTTAACGCGCTTGTTATCTCGTTCTTTCCGATACTGTCAAGCAGATCATTCAGAGCGGGATAGTTCTTTACTTCAATAAGTCCGCGGATCTGCTCTGTCGTTTCCTCGTCTGTTCCGAGACGTGCCACTAACGCTTTGAAATAGCCAATATCCCCTATTTCCAAGCGGAAACTGTCGTTTTCCAGCGAGGAAAGCACCTCAATAGCACCTGTGAGGACTTCCAGATCTGCACGCTTTGAATCCGAACCGATAAGTTCAATACCCATCTGATGTATCTCATCGCTTCTGCCGCGCATGGCGGGCTTGTTGCGGTAAACGTTCTGACGGTAGAAAAGCCGCAGAGGAAGTTCCGCATCGCGAAGCCTTGTTGCCGCGACTCTTGCTATCGGCATTGTGGAATCGGGGCGCACAACAAGAATTCGTCCTTTGTTGTCGGTAAGCTTATACATACTTTCCTGCGGGAAGTACACGGAATTCAGGTCAAAAACATCAAAAAATTCCAGTCCCGGGGTGACGATCTCACAGTAACCCATTGATTTGAATATCCTTGAAAGCCGTTCTTCAAGGTTCCGTCTTACGGCACAGTCCTCGAAAAGCAGGTCTTTTGTGCCTTCGGGGGTAAGCAGGTCGTATCTTTTCATATAATTTGCAGTTCTCCTTACTTTAATGTAGTAAATTAGTATCATAGTATCTTATTATTATGATACCACATTATTTCGCAAATGTCAAGCATTTTTCTAAAAAAATGAGATTTGCGTGGTTTTGGGAAGTATATCAAGCGCACCGACGCTTTCAAGAGCGTCAATTGCCGAGGAAGGTGCCTTGCTCTTTTCCCGAAGTTCCTCTATTGAAAGAAGCTCCCCGCTGTGGGCGGCGTCATAGATAAATTTTGCCACGTTTGCCCCCACGCCTTTTGCGGCAACATAGGGCATACGGATCTTGCCGTCCTCAATAACATACTTGTAAGCATCGGACTTGTAAATGTCTATGGGCAGAAATTCAAATCCCCTTGCCATCATTTCATTGACAAGTGCAAGAGTTTCAAGAACGCCGTCATCTTTTGCAGTGCGCTTTTCCATGGCTTTCAGCTCGGCGATCTTCGCTTTTACCGCCGCATGACCGTTTATTACAACACTTGCGTCAAAATCCTCTCCGCGTACGGTGAATATTGTCGCATAGAACGCCAACGGTTCATAAACTTTGAACCAGCCAAGCTTCATTGCCGCCGTAACATATGCCGCGGCGTGCGCTTTCGGGAACATATACTTTATTTTCAGACAGCTGTCTATGTACCACTGGGGAACATTATGCGCCAGCATATCCTGTTTCATTTCCTCGGTAAGAAGTTTGGGAGCGTTTCCTTTACGGGTAATTTCCATTATCTTGAAAGAAAGCTTCGGGTCAAGTCCGTGATAAATAAGATATGTCATAATGCTGTCACGCGTTCCGATAACTTCGGAGATCGTGCAGGTGCCGTCCTTGATAAGATCCTGCGCATTTCCCGTCCATACGTCCGTACCGTGGGAAAGTCCCGAAACTTGCAGCAGGTCGGAAAACTTCTTAGGCTGCGCTTCCACAAGCATACGGCACACGAAATTTGTACCCATTTCGGGAATTGCAAGCGTTCCCGTATCGAAATCTATATCCTCGGGAGTAACTCCAAGAGCCGCAGGCGAAGTGCAAAGGCTTATTACTTTCTCATCTCCCGGGAAAATGTCGGCAGTCTTGATCCCCGTCATATCTTCAAGATGTTTGTAAAGTGTGGGAACATCATGTCCCAGTTCGTCAAGTTTCAGAATGGTGTCATGCAGCGAATGGAAGTCAAAGTGAGTTGTGGTGAATATGGAGTCGGGATCTTCCGCAGGGTGCTGTATCGGCGTAAAATCGTAAACTTCAAATTTTGAAGGAACAACGACCATTCCGCCGGGGTGCTGTCCTGTAGTCCTCTTTACACCTGTGCAGCCTATGGAAAGTCGGGTCATTTCCGCGCTTGAAACGGTCAGTCCCTCATCTTCAAGATAGCCTTTCACATAGCCGTAAGCCGTCTTTTCCGCAACCGTTCCGATAGTTCCCGCCTTGAAAACGTTTGCCTTTCCGAAAAGTTCCTCCGTGTAAAGATGGGCATTCGTCTGATATTCTCCCGAAAAGTTAAGGTCAATATCAGGCGCTTTGTCGCCGTCAAAGCCGAGGAACGTTTCAAAGGGAATGTCATGTCCGTCACGGTTGTAAGGTGTTCCGCACTTTTCGCAGTTCTTGGGCGGAAGATCATATCCCGAACCTACAGAACCGTCCGTTATGAATTCGCTGTGCTTGCATTTCGGACAAACATAGTGGGGCGGAAGCGGATTCACCTCGGAAATTCCCGCCATTGACGCTACAAATGACGATCCCACCGATCCTCTCGAACCTACCTGATAGCCGTGATCGTTGGAATTTTTTACAAGTTTTTGTGCTATCATGTACAGAACGGCAAATCCGTGCTTTATGATCGAGTTCAGTTCCCTTTCAAGACGTTTCGCCACAAGTTCAGGAACAGGATCGCCGTAAATGGACTTGCACCGTTCCCATGAAATTCTTTGCAGTTCCTCTTCCGAACCGGGGATCTCGGGCGTAAATGTTCCGGGCGGAATGGGAACAACATCGGGATTCACCATGTCAGCAATAAGATTGGTATTTGTTACCACAACTTCATATGCCTTCTCCTTGCCGAGATAGGAAAATTCCTCTAACATTTCGTCCGTGGTTCGGAAGTAAAGCGGAGTGTCGTCTCCCGAATTCTTGAATTTCTGATATGTAAGTATCCGCCTGAAAATAGAATCCGACTTGTCCATAAAGTGAACGTCACAGGTGGCAACAACGGGGATCCCAAGTTCATCGCCAAGCTGAACGATGGTTCTGTTAAGTTCCCGCAGATCGTCAAATGTGCTGATCTCAGGGTGTTCGGGATCTTTTATGAGAAATTCGTTGTTTGCAACAGGCTGGATCTCCAGATAGTCATAGAATTTTGCAATATCTTTCAGAGTTTCCCATGACTGACCGTCCCTGACTGCGGAGAAAAGTTCTCCCGCTTCGCAGGCACTTCCCACGATAAGACCGTCACGATGCGCCATAAGTTCCGACATGGGAACACGCGGATTTTTCTTGTAATATTTCAGATTTCCGTATGAAATAAGTTTGTATAGATTTTTCAGCCCGATAGCATTTTTTACCAGAATTATCTGATGATAAGTGTGCAGCGAGCGCGGATCAACTTTCTCAACGCAGCCGTTGATCTCGCTTATCTTTGAAATGTTATGCTCCTCTATGAGCCGTCCCGCAAGAACTACATAAATGCGCGCCAGCATTTTTGCGTCCTCGTCCGCGCGGTGGTGGTTGAATTCGCCCAGACCGAGAGCTTTTGCCACATTGTCAAGCTTGTGCTTTTTAAGTTCGGGAAGCATACTTCTGCTCATAACAACAGTGTCTATGACCGAAAAGTCAAACTTTATGCCGTGCCTTTCGCAGCCCGCTCTTATAAATGACGTATCAAATCCAGCGTTATGGGCAATAAGAACAGGCTCATTCCCGCAGAATCCCGCAAATTTTTTCAGAGCTTCTTCCTGACTCGGCGCGCCGTTTACCATGCTGTCGTTAATGCCCGTAAGTTCTGTTATCCTCGGGGGGATCGGCTTTTCGGGATCAACAAATGTCTGAAAACTTTCAAGTATTTCAAGATTTCTGACTCTTACCGCGCCAATTTCGATTATACGTTCGCTGTGCGGGTTAAAACCTGTAGTTTCAATATCGAAAACTATCATTTCATCGTTTATGTCCTTGTCGGTAAAAACCGTCACCGCCTTGGAACGATCGTTGACAGCGTATGCTTCACAGCCGTAAATTATCTTGATGTCGCCGCCGTTCTTGCGTATCTTTCCCGCCGCCGCAGCCGCTTCGGGAAATGCCTGTGCAACGGCGTGATCGGTAATTGCAATTGCTTTATGTCCCCAGAGCGCGGCACGTTCCACCAACTTTTCGGCAGGAGTGATCGCGTCCATGGCTGACATATTCGTATGAAGATGAAGCTCAACGCGCTTTTCTTCAGAATTGTCCATGCGTTGGGTCTTTTTCACCTGCATGATGTCATTCGGCTTCAGGGTAAGTTCATTTGTATAACTGTCAATTTCTACCTTTCCTTTTATAACAGCCGTTCCGCCCTTCTTAAAAACGGCAAGGCAGTTTTCGGTATCGGTATTTTCAAAAGTTTTTAATGTTATGGAACTTGTATAGTCGGTAATGCCCGCAGTAACAACACGTCTTTCACCGTTTTTCGTGCGGACGATCTTTTCTTCGTAGCTGAAAACATCTCCCCAGATGGTAACATTGCCCATTTTGCCCCGTATATCCGAAATTTTTGTTGTGGGAGAATCGATTTTCCGTCCCTTAATTATCACAGCGCCGTCAGTAAGTATGGGAAGATCCTTCATATTGACGGTTGTCACCGATCCGCTTCGAACATCATCATCGGGAACATTTGCATACGATGCGGCAGGCGGCTCTTCGGGCAAAGGTATTGACGCAATAAGCCCCGACATTCTTTCCGCATAGCTCTTTTCGGAAGATTCCGTATTTCCGCCGTGAATATTTACTTTAACATTCTTTGAAAACATCTCTCCGATAAATTTTTCCAGTTCCTGATCCACCTTTGCGGTAAGAAGAATATCTCCTCCCAGACCTTTCAGGTTTATATCCAGAACATCACCCGAAAGAACATATTCCGCGCCTTCAAAATATCCGTTTATAAGAGCGACCCTGCTTCTCAGCGACTCCACAATATCAGGCATACATTTTTCGTTAAAAAGCGCTGGAGCATAACGGCAGCAAAGCATAAATTTATTAAGTCCCAGAGATCTTTTGATAGAATGTTCAAAATCCGAAACAGTATCCCTCTGCTGAACACGGTCAAAAGACGCGAAAACCGTCAGCTCCCGCGCCTCCTCATGGCATACAAGTTTAAGGATATCCCCCTTTGCGACCGAATTGGGAATATCCGCTATGTAATCCGAAAATAACTCCTTAATAAGCATTTTTTCACCATTCCTAAAGCTTTCCGATCTCATTCATAAGCGCAGAAAGTATCTCATTTTCGGGGAATTTCCCGATGATCTCACCTTTCCTGAAAAGTACCGCGCAGCCGTCGCCGCCTGCAATTCCGATATCCGCTTCCCTTGCTTCTCCCGGACCGTTCACAACGCAGCCCATGACCGCAACGGTAATATCTTTGTCAACATCTTTCAGTGCCGCTTCGACCTTTTCCGCAAGCGGGATCAGATCTATCTTGGTACGTCCGCAGGTGGGACAGGAAACAAGCTTTGCTCCTCTGCCCTTTCCAACTGCGGAAAGAATATCCTTTGCGGCGTAAATTTCCTCACAGGGATCAGCCGTAAGGGAAACACGTATTGTTTCGCCGATGCCGTCCGCAAGCAGAGAACCTATCCCAACAGCGGATTTTATTATCCCCATACGCTTCGTTCCCGCTTCGGTAACTCCCAGATGGAGCGGATACTCCGTTCGTTCTGCAATAAGCCTGTAAGCCTTTATCATTGTAGGAACGTCCGAAGATTTTATGGAGATGACAATATCCCCGAAATTGCATTTTTCAAGTATTTCCGCATGGCGAAGTGCGCTTTCCGCAAGTGCTTCCGCAGTTGGCGCACCGTATTTTTCAAGAATGTCCTTTTCAAGCGAGCCCGAGTTCACGCCTATCCTTATGGGAATGTTTTTAGCTTTACAGGTCTGCGCCACAAGACGGACTTTTTCAATATCGCCGATATTGCCGGGATTTATCCGTATCTTGTCAATGCCCGCTTCCGCACTTTCAAGGGCAAGTTTGTAATTGAAGTGTATATCCGCCACAAGCGGGATCTTTACCGCTTTTTTTATTGCAGGAATAAGTCTGACGGCATCTTCATCGGGAACAGCCGCGCGGATAATTTCACAGCCCGCTTTTTCAAGAGCGGCAGCCTGTCTTACGCTTCCCTCAATATCAGACGCGGGGACATTCAGCATTGATTGTATATAAATATGCTTTCCGTCAAGTGTACAGTTTCCTACCTTTACAGTGTGAAGCTTCCGCATTTTAACATATCCTTTCGGAATTTTATTTTACAAAGATGTTTTTCACATCGTTGAACGTCACCACGACCATTAACATCATCAGCAGGGCAAATCCCACAAAATGTATCATTCCTTCCGTTTCGGCTTTCAGAGCTTTTCGGCGGAATGCTTCAATTATCAGGAATACAAGCCGTCCGCCGTCTAAAGCAGGGATCGGCAGAAGATTGAATATACCTATATTAATAGTAACAAGAGTTGCAATATCAAGCAGGAAACTTACGTCAAAGCCTGTTTCTTCCGCAACATCACCTATGACCGTAACTATCCCGATAGGACCCTGCAAATCGTTTATTCCGTACTTTCCGCGGATAATATCTCCAAGCGACATAAGCACTATCCTGCCGTAATAGACAGCATTCTTAAAAGCATAGGGCAGGAGATTTCCCGCAGTGACCTTTTCCCGCTGAACTTTAAAATCGTAGATAAGAGTTCTCTTGCCTGTTTCGGGGTTTTCTTCCATGGCAAAATGCACACCGTCCAGACGGACTTTTTCTCCGTCACGCTTTACCACAAAATCAATAACTCCGTCCTCGTCGTTTCCCAACTGATAGGTAATATCCTTTACCGAGAAAATTTTTACACCGTTTATCTCGGTAATAACATCATTAAGCTGTAAACCATAGTCGGGACTTACCGCATCGTCCGCAAAATACACTATCCGCGAAGAAACTGCCCCGCCGTCCACAAGTATCATTACTATTGAAAGAATGAAACCGAGTATAAGGTTCATAACCGCGCCTGCGGCAATTACAGCAATTCTTGACAGAACAGGCTTTTTACGGAACGAATCCGGATCATCGTCGTCAATGTCCTCGCCCATTGAACAGAATCCGCCTATAGGCAGCAATCGAAGGGTAAAAAGCGTTTCCCTGCCCTGCTTTTTGTAGATCACAGAACCCATTCCTATGGCAAATTCATCAACTTTGATCCCGCAGGCTTTTGCCACAATAAAGTGTCCGAACTCGTGTATAACAATTATCAGGCAGAAAAAAAATGCCGCCAGCAGGATCGAAATTACAGTACCCGAAATGCCCGAATGTCCGGACGTTTCCGTTACGACTTTTTCGGCTGCTCTAAACAATACAAAACTATTCATACTACCTCACCGGATAAGACACTGCGCAGGAGATCCTGCGCTATTTATTTGATTTTTGTATAATTTTCTTTTACAAAATCCCTCGCCGCATTTTCGACGGAAATAATGTCGCCGTAAGTTTCCGCGGGCATTTCCCCGAAATGTTCCAAAGCTGCACGGACTATATTCCCTATTCCGAGGAAAGGTATTTCCCTTTTCAGGAAAAGTCCAACCGCCTCCTCATTTGCGGCATTTACAATGCAGGGATACGCTCCGCCGCGCTTTATAGCTTCAATACAGCTGCTAAGGCAATCGAAAGTTTCAAAGTCGGGCTTTGCAAAAGTCAATGTTCCATAGTCCGTAAAGGAAAGCGGCTTTACATCACAGTCAAAACGTTCGGGATAAAGCAAAGCATACTGAATGGGTATTTTCATATCGGGAACACCTAACTGCCCTATAACGGAATGATCCGCAAACTCCACCGCCGAGTGAAGAACACTCTCGCGGTTCACCACTATCTCGATATTTTCGGGAGCTACTCCGAAAAGCCAATGCGCTTCTATAAATTCAAGTCCTTTGTTCATAAGCGTTGCGGAATCAATTGTTATCTTGTTCCCCATGCTCCAATTGGGGTGGTTCAGAGCCTGTTCCACGGTGACATTTTTCAGTTCGGACTTTTTCTTACCGAAAAAAGGTCCTCCCGATGCAGTGAGAATTATCTTCCGAAGCTGTTCCCGCTTGTTTCCCTGCAAGCACTGGAAGATAGCTGAATGTTCGCTGTCTATGGGAAATATCTTCACGCCCTTTTTTGCCGCCGAGGACATTACAAGCTTTCCTCCCGCAACAAGAGTTTCCTTGTTGGCAAGGGCAATATCCGTTCCCGCATCTATCGCCGTAAGGGTCGGCAGAAGTCCTACCATTCCCACAACGGAATTTACAAACAGTTCATGCTTTCCCGACGATGCAATTTCGCAAAGACCGTCCATTCCGCAGAGAACTTTTACTTTAGTATCGGAAAGACGTTCTTTCAGCTCCGCATAAAGCTTTTCCTCGAAAATGCACACTGTTTCCGCTGAAAACTCCCTTGCCTGCGTTTCCAGAAGTTTTATATTGCTTTTTGCGGCAAGAGCATTGACCCGTATGCCATGTTTGCGGCATACATCAAGAGTCTGCTTTCCTATCGAACCTGTAGAACCTATCAGGGATATTGTTTTCAAATATATCATTCCTTTATGTGAATATCTGTTTCATCGCTTCCGGGCGGTTCAAACAGATCATCGCACTTTTTAAACAAACCTTCATCAACATAATAAGCGCCGAGCTTTCCTGCCGATACCGAAGCATTCCTGCTTTCGATACGGCGTTTCCGGACATCGCCGCTTACATCTATATAGTGAAACTCAAATTCAATCCCGCGGGAACGGTAAAATTCCCGCGCATAACTACGCTTTTCCTTTGTCCAGAATCCCCAGTCAAGAACAACGTCCGCACCTGCGGAAACTATCTCCGCAGATTTTTTCAGAAGCAGCTTTTCAATTGCCGAAGCGTAAAAGTCATGCTTTTCTCCTGCGTCCTGCCCGAAGATCGCCAGCATGAATTCATCTATGGAAAGAAGAACAGCGTTTCTTTCCCTGCAAAGCCTTTCCGCGTATGTGGTCTTTCCTGCGCAAAGCTTTCCGCAGGTCATAATTACCTTAGCCATATCACTTGAAAGGCGGGAAATATGTCAGCACAAACAGCATGAACGGCGCAACGAACAGAACGCTGTCGAACCTGTCCATAAGACCGCCGTGTCCCGGCATGATATTCCCGAAATCCTTTATGCCGTGCTGTCTTTTGATAAGAGACGCGGAAAGATCGCCTATGATTCCCAGAACGCCGCAGATAAGTCCCATTATCACAAGGAAAATGTAGTTTACCTCAAATTCATAACCGCGCTGAACCTGAACAAGATGATAGAAAAACGCATAGACTGCAAAGACGATCCCCACTGTTACAACTCCGCCAATTGCGCCTTCCACCGTCTTTTTGGGGGAAATTTCGGGGCAAAGCTTCTTCTTGCCCATAAATGTTCCCACAAAATACGCTCCCGAATCGCCCAGCCAAGCGCCAGCAAGGCAAAGAACAACATAGCATATCCCGTGGACATCGCTTAGATTTTTCATTGAAACAAGACAGCACATGGGCAGTGTGGAAAATATTGCCGCCGTTATCATGTAGCTTAATTTTTCGTAGGTGATGTCCTTGTGCTTTGCGATAAATCCCGCAAACATCAGCAGTACGCAGAATCCCGAAAGTATCCAGATGTACTCCATAGCTTCCGTATATTCCACCAGAAACGGCAGCACAGCCGCAAATCCGAAGCAGACTCCCGCATGAAAACGGTTTTTCATGCAGCCGCCCGCCGCGAAAAGTTCATACATCATTATAATTGAAATTGCCGCCACCACAAAGTCATAAACAGGAGTGTCTGAAAGAAAAAGCACTCCTATTGCCACAATTATCCCCACGGCTGCCGAAATAATGCGAGTTACCATCAAATAACATTCCTTCTAAAATTTTATGACGCTTTTCCCTTGAAAATGCGCGGTGTCACACCCCGCCGAAGCGTCTGCTTCTTGAAGCGTAGTCTTCAAGAGCCTTGTCAAGTTCCTTTGACGTGAAATCGGGCCACAGCACATCGGTAAAATAAAGTTCCGAATATGCCGACTGCCACGTCAGGAAATTGGATATCCTCTTCTCTCCGCTTGGACGGATTATCAGATCCGCATCGGGGATACCGCCTGTGTACATCAGACTGCCCAGCAGTTTCTCGTCAATGTCGGAAGGTTTTATCTCCTTATTTAAAACCATTTCCGCCGCACGTTCCGCCGCCCTGACTATCTCGTCCCTGCCGCCGTAATTCATGGCAAGCATTAAAGTCATTTCGTCAAATTCCGCGGAAGCTTCTTCCAGTTCCGTCATTCTGTTACGAAGCTTTTCATCAAAAGCAGATTTGTCCCCGAGAAACAGCAGTCTTGTTTTATCCTTGCGGAAATCCTCCGCTTCGTTCAGATATTCCCCGAAAAGGCGCATTATTTCGTCAATTTCCTCTTTGGGACGTTTCCAGTTTTCGGTAGAAAAAGCATAGAATGTAATGTATTTTATACCAATATCTTTGCAGTATCTTGCAATTTTCCGAAATGCCTTTGCGCCTTCACGGTGTCCCATCTTGCGGGGAAGTCCGCGCTTTACAGCCCATCTTCCGTTGCCGTCCATGATAAATCCTATATGGACGGGCAGTTTTTCCTTGTCAACAGCCATATCGCTCACCCGTCAGATAGACATTATCTCCTTTTCCTTATCTGCAACTGCGGAATCCACGTTATCCACAAACTTGTCGGTAAGTTTCTGAATGTCTTTTTCCAGATTTTTCATGTCATCCTCGGTAATTTCGCTGTTTTTCTTCATGGTCTTGAATTTCTCCATAACGTCACGTCTTACATTGCGGATAGTTACCTTGGCTTCCTCGCCGTATTTCTTTATCTGTTTAACAAGTTCCTTGCGGCGTTCCTCGGTAGGCTGCGGGAACGCAAGTCTCAGGACGGAACCGTCATTTGTAGGCGTAATGCCAATATCCGAAGCAAGTATAGCTTTTTCGATAGGTTTCAGCTGGGTCTTGTCCCAGGGCTGAACAACTAAAATTCTTGCCTCCGAAACGGATATTGCCGCCATCTGCTGGATAGGCGTAGGCGTTCCGTAATAGTCCACAAGCACCTTGTCCAGAACAGCGGGGTTAGCGCGTCCCGCTCTTACGGTAGAAAACTCGTGTTCAAGGCTCTTGATACATTTTTCCATTTTACCTTGTGCGTTAGAAATTTGCTCGTTCATAAAAATGCTCCTATTCCCGGCGCAATAAATTTTCCGGACGAAACGGCGCGCCGACACCGTGACCGCGTTATTCCAAGCCGAAAACGGCTCATATTACTTCCTGTCGATAACGATAGTTCCGACTTTCTTGCCGAAGCAGGCGTCGTAAATATTGTCGGGACGTTTCAGATCAAACACAAGTATAGGTATATTGTTATCCTTGCACATTGAAGCGGCAGTGCTGTCCATGACCGCAAGATTCTTTACAAGAATGTCGTTAAAGCTTAGTTCGTCGTACTTGACTGCATCATCGTACTTATTCGGATCTTTATCATAAACGCCGTCAACCATGGTCGCTTTCAGCACAATATCCGCTTCTATCTCGGCAGCGCGAAGTGTTGAAGCAGTATCAGTCGAGAAGAACGGGTTTCCCGTTCCGCAGCCGAAAATAACTATCCTGCCCTTTTCAAGATGTCTTATAGCCTTATTTCTGATGTACGGTTCCGCAACTTGGTGCATGGCGATGGCAGTCATAACGCGGACGTCTGCGCCAAGCGATTCAAGAACATCAGCGACTGCAAGAGCGTTCATGGTAGTGGCAAGCATACCGATATGATCGGCGCGGGATCTGTCCATAGCGCCGCTGGAACGTCCTCTCCAGAAATTTCCGCCGCCGACAACAATTCCCACCTGAACGCCAACATCGGCGCATTTCTTGATACTTTCGCAGATCTTCCCGATAACGGAATAATCCAGACCTATTTTCTTATCCCCTGCAAGGGCTTCACCGCTGAGTTTGAGTAAAATTCTTTTATAAACCGGCTGTTCGGACATATACAAGATCAATCCTTTCACGCAATAAATAAAAAGGTATCTAATTTATTTTACTACATTTTGGGCAATATGTAAAGAGAAAATCCGAAAAAATTTATAAAAAAACCGTTCTTGATTTTACAAGAAAAGCCAATTTATTTCTTTTTGCGAAAAAATCAAAATATTTTTCAAAAAAGTCTTGACAAGCTTGAAAATAAGTGTTATAATTGTTAAGTCATTTGAAAAATGGCAAAAAGTAAAACGGCATGGAGAAGTCGCCTAGCCCGGTTTATGGCGCACGACTGGAACTCGTGTATGGGTTGATAGCTCATCGAGGGTTCGAATCCCTCCTTCTCCGCCAAGAAAAGCTTGGAGACGATCCTGTTTCCAAGCTTTTTGTTTTGTGCATGATCCAAGTTGTATCAGAAATTCTGCAATATCCCTTGATTTATCCGCTGAATTGTGGTAAAATGTAAGTATAAGAAAGCGGTGGTACCGATGTCGATAATCATAAAAACCAAGGAACAGCAGCATCAGGAAGATTTGATCCGTCTTGCAAACTTCCGTCCAATTGATGATGATTTCATGCGGGTACTTCTGAAAGACGATCTTCCCCTTGCGCAGGAGATACTTCGTATAATTTTGCAGAAAGACGATTTGATTCTTCTTTCCGAACAGACTCAATACGACATGAAACGTCTTGCAGGAGCAAGATCGCTGTGTCTGGACGTTTATGCCACCGACAGCAAAGGCGTGAAGTATGATATTGAAGTCCAGAAAGCCGATAACGGCGCAGCACCAAAGCGGGCAAGATACCATTCTTCCGCAATGGACATTGAGAATCTGAAAGCAGGACAGGAATTTGAGGAACTTCCAGTTACATACACTATTTTCATTACCGAAAACGATGTGTTCGGCGGAAACAAAGAGGTTTACCCTATAGAACGTATAAACGTTGCAATGAATATGCCTTTTGACGATGATGAACATATATTGTATGTAAACGGAGCATTCAAGGGTGATACAGAAATCGGAAGATTAATGCAGGACTTTATGTGCAGCAACGCTGCGGATATGCACAATGAACGTCTTGCGGAGAAAACAAGATATTTGAAAGAAACACCGAAAGGAGAATCCGAAATGTGTAAATCTATGGAAGATGCCATGAATGAGCGTCAAAAAATGAATTCTGCCCAAATAGCTCTTAATTTACTAAAAAATTGTGATTTAACACTTGACAAGATTGCTGAATGCTGTAATCTTACCGTTGAAGAAGTAACAGAACTTGCAAAAGACTACAATTTAATGCCTGTCTGAAAAATAACGGTATCAGCGCAAGAATTGCACTGATACCGATCTTTATTTTAATCAAAATTTTTCGCATTCCCGAAATACGCCGTTTCCGAGTACGGATAAAACACAATATCAGATACTTCCTCTCCGAAGATCAGATATTCACTTTCATAGCAAAGCGGGATAAAGCTGTAATCAGTTATAACGGCAGTTTCCGCGCTTTTTATCCTTTCCGCTCCCGCCGAAAGGCTGTCTGCGGTCTTTATGCCGTTTACGGCGGTCATAAGTCCGCTGTTTGCATATCCCGAAAACATTCTGTCCTCGCTGAAAAATTTCATGAATTTATATGCGGAATTTTCGTCACAGCCCACTTCTATCAAAGCAATATCATATGTTCCTTCGGAAATTTTTGTTTCATATTCATTTTGCGAAACTATCTCCACTCTGCAGTTGAAAAGCAGTTCATTCTGCCAGCGCTCGGTCATATTGTATATTATATCGCTTCCCGCAAAACTGTCGGGAACGGTTATTTTTACATTATCAACGGAATCCAGCCCTGCGGCTTTCAGGGCATTTTCCCAGATCTGCGCCGCGCCTGCATCATAAACGGAAAGCGTTCTGTCGGGGATAATGTCGCGGTAACTTTTGCCCTGGATATTTATCCCTGACGGAACTATTCCGAACGCTGCGGACATTCCCGCAGGAAGTTCGTGGGAATATGCTTCTCTGTTGACGGACTTTGCCAGAGCTTCGCGGAATACTTTGCTGCCGAAGTATTTTGATCTCGGATTGAACACAAGCCCCGCAGTTTTCGTTTCTGCGGATATGTTTTTATTTGCAGAAAGTGTCTTTTCGTCAACAGTATGCGAAACATAGCAGTCAATGTCCCCTTCTGCATAGTTTTCCGCATCAATTGAAGAATCACCCGTTATGAAAAAATTCAGGCTGTACGGGTAAACAAAACTGCTCTCCGAATAGGACTTGTTTCTCCGCATGATAATATAGTTATTGTCCCAGTACGGATCATAATTCCATTCTTTGATGTAGAATGCGCCGTTTGAAGCGGTCGCATCGGCAGCCATGCCGTATCTGCCTTTGGAAAGTGCAAAAAAGTCTTTGCAGCAGGGCATTGCGGCAGGCTTGGCAAGAAGTGTCAGAAAATCAAAATACGGATATTCAAGGGTAAATTCCACGGTAAAGTCATCAAGCGCCCTGACTCCCAGACTTTCAACGGGCAATGCGCCGTTAAGTACAGCTCCGCCGTTTTTTATGCACATATAGTCGCTGCTGTACGGAGAATCGGTCTCAGGATCGAATATTCTCCGGAACGCAAAGACAAAGTCCCCTGCCGTGACATTTGCGGTAAAATCCGATTCGCTTTCCCACATTCTGTCCTGACGCAGGTGAAATGTATATACCAAGCCGTTTCCCGACATTTCAAAGTTTTCCGCCGCCGCAGGAACTATTCCCCCTGTATCCGAAATTCTGACAAGTCCTTCCATCATGTTGGAAATTATCATCAGCGATGAACTGTCCTCCGCCATCTGCGGATCAAGATTTGACGGGTTGTTTTCTATATTCATTTTAAATGTATAGCCCGAACCGTCCTCCTCTTTGCAGGACGTCAGCGCAAATACGATCACAAGCAAAACAGATATGATGTTCAAAAAGCGTTTCAATTTCATGATCTCCTCTCTGATATATATACTATAACACTTTTTCCCGAACATTTCAAGTACCGTATACAAGTTACTCCATAAGATATTGACCGCAGGGCTGTTTTATGGTATAATCAGAACAGTTATTATTTCGGATCGGGAAGTGATATTCTGAAAGGAACAGTACTTATAACAGGCGGATCCCGCGGCATCGGCAGAGCAGCCGCCAAAGCCTTTGCAGAAGCGGGATATAATGTGGCGGTGAACTATAATAATTCCGCCGAAGCAGCGGAAACTATCTGCAATGAACTGTCCTCATGCGGTGTAAAGGTAGAAGCCTTTAAAGCGGACGTTTCGATCCGCACGGAAGTGGACAGAATGATCCTGCAAATAAAGGAAAAACTTGGCAGCATAACCGTTCTTGTAAATAACGCGGGAATTGCGGAACAGGCACTGTTCACCGATATTTCCGAGGAAATGTGGGACAGAATGTTCGCCGTGAACGTCAAGGGAGCGTTCAACTGCTCGCAGGCGGTGCTGCCTGATATGATACATTCAAAATACGGCAGGATAATCAATATTTCCTCAATGTGGGGAATTTCGGGAGCGTCATGCGAAGTGCATTATTCCGCCGCAAAAGCCGCCCTGATAGGTTTCACAAAAGCTCTTGCAAAGGAAGAGGGACTTTCCGGGATAACCGTAAACTGCGTTGCTCCCGGAGTGATCGACACCGACATGAATTCGCACCTTTCAAAGCAGGATATGGAAATTCTCAGGAAAAACACTCCTGTCGGCAGGATCGGCACTCCCGAGGACATTGCTGAAGCGATACTGTTCTTTGCTTCCGAAAAGGCGTCTTTCATCACGGGACAGGTGTTGTCGGCAGACGGCGGATTTATTTTGTAAAGGATATTGCATATGGAAATTACAGCCAACGAGCTTCTGCATATAACCTCACGGATAGGCAGTATGCTTATAACCTGCGGCGCGGAGATCTACCGCGTTGAGGACAGTTTATACAGGATAGCCGCCGCATACGGATTTTCGGGAGAAAGCAGGCGGATAGAGGTTTTTGCAATACCCGCAAGCCTTATTATAACCATAAATGACGGCGATTCCCCTCCCCTTACTCAGACGGTGAGGATATCCTCCCGCGGCACAAATCTTGACCGCGTTGACAAGCTGAACAATCTTTCCCGCTATATCTGTTCGGAAAAGCCCGATTTTCCCACAATACAAAAGCATATCGACGAGATAAGCGGACGGAAAGTCTACGGCGACGCTGTTCGGCTGTTCAGCTATGCGATAGTGGGAGCAACATTTTCGCTTTTCTTCGGCGGAACGCCTTCCGACGCTCTGTGTTCGGGAATTATTTCAATGGTCGTTTTCGGAGTGTCAAAATTTGTCAACAAAGTCAAGCCCAGTGTGTTCTTTCAGAGCGTTATCGGATCGGTGGTGATAGCTTCACTGTCGGTCTTTGTTTCAAAACTCGGGCTTACTGAAAGTTTTGACAAGATCATAATAGGCGCGTCCATGAACCTCGTCCCGGGAGTAACTCTCACAAACTGCATGAGAGATTTCATTGCGGGAGATTTTCTGGCGGGAATGTACACACTTACGGAAGCTATACTTATTGCCGCGGGAATGGCTGTTGGTGCTGCTTCGGCGATCGCGCTGGCAAGCATGATTTAGGAGGGAAAATATGGATATTCTAAGAGAAATGATACTTCCCTGCATTTACAGTTTCATAGCTTCGATAGCTTTCGGAGTGCAGTTCAACATACGCTTCCGCCATATGCTTGCGGCGGGAATAGGTGCTGTTCTTACCCAGCTTATTTTTATCGGATTTGAAATGAGCGGTCTCGGACAGATGATATGCTATTTCTTTGCGGCGTCCGCGGTCTCTGTCTATGCGGAACTGATGGCAAGGCGGCTCCATGTTCCCGTAAATATGTATCTTGTTATAGGAATTATCCCGCTTGTACCGGGAGGAAACCTTTACAATACCATGATCTCATTTGTAGGCGGTGATATAGACAGTTTTTCCCATCAGTTTGCAGAAGCCGTGGGAATAGCAGGTTCAATAGCAATGGGCGTATTTGCTGTTTCGGCGCTTATGCGTCTTATCGGAATGATAGTAAAACAGACCGCCTGAAAGGTAAATTGCCTTTGTAAAGGTATCTGCTTTCTGGTGAAATCTGCACAAAATTATGTCTCCAATTTGTGCAGGAATGTTTTGGATTGCTATTGACAAATCGGCGGAAATACTATATACTTGTATTTTGTAAGATTAAAGCACAAGATGTAGTGTTCAAGCAATGTAGGAGGCTGTAAACAATGATAACTCAGATAAGAAAAAGAGACGGCAGGACCGTTACGTTCAACATCGAAAAGATCGCTCAGGCTATTTTCAAGGCGGCTCAGTCCGTGGGCGGAAGCGATTATAATACATCTCTTGAACTTGCGGACAAGGTCTGCGATGCAGTAGAGATCAAGTACGGAAAATGTATCCCTACTGTTGAACAAGTACAGGATATGGTGGAAAAAGTCCTTATGGAAGAAGGACACGCAAAGACAGCAAAATCCTACATTCTCTACCGTTCCGAACGCACGCGGGCAAGGGAAATGAACACCAAGCTGATGAAGATATATGAGGATCTTACCTTCAAGCCCGCCAAGGACAGCGACATCAAGCGTGAAAACGCCAATATCAATGCCGACACCGCCATGGGTACAATGCTCAAATACGGTTCGGAAGGCGCAAAACAGTTCTATGAGATGTACGTTCTCGACCCAAGACACGCAAAGGCACATAAAAACGGCGATATACATATCCACGATCTGGACTATCTGACACTTACTACCACCTGCTGCCAGATAGATCTTATAAAGCTTTTCAAGAACGGATTTTCCACAGGACACGGATTCCTCCGCGAGCCTAACGATATTTACAGCTATTCCGCGCTTGCCTGCATAGCTATCCAGTCCGATCAGAACGATCAGCACGGCGGTCAGAGCATTCCGAATTTTGAATATGCAATGGCGGAAGGCGTAAAAAAGACATACCGCAAACAGTATGCCTACAACATCGCCCGCTGTCTCGAAATGATCGCAAAGCTTGACGACGGTCAGGAGATAAGCGATAAAATTGCCGATGAGATCTACGAGGAAAAGGGAATTTATCCTGTTCTCGACAACAACAACGGCTACAAGGAAATAGAGTTTGAAAAACTCTGCGGCTATGTTGACGCCGAAACGGCAAAGCGCATTCAGGATTTCACATTCAGGAACACCACAAAGGAAGTTGACAGAAGAACATATCAGGCTATGGAAGCACTTATCCACAACCTGAACACCATGAACAGCCGCGCGGGCGCACAGGTGCCGTTCAGCTCCATAAACTACGGTCTTGACACTTCCACAGAAGGAAGAATGGTAATAAAGAACGTTCTCCTTGCTCACGAAGCAGGTCTGGGAAACGGCGAAACTCCTATATTCCCCATACATATCTTCAAGATAAAAGAAGGCATAAACTACAATCCCGAAGATCCAAACTATGATATGTTCAAACTTGCCTGCCGCGTTTCCGCAAAGAGACTGTTCCCGAATTTCTCATTCATAGACGCGCCTTTCAATCTAAAATACTACAAGCCCGGCGACTATAACACGGAAGTCGCATACATGGGCTGCCGCACAAGAGTTATCGGAAACGCATACGATCCCACGCGTGAGATCGTTACAGGCAGAGGAAACCTCAGCTTTACTTCGGTAAATCTCCCCCGCCTTGCCATAAACGCAAATCACAATGTTGGCGCGTTCTTTGACAGTCTTGACGAGATAATGGATCTGGTCTGCGAACAGCTTATGGCGCGTTACAAAATTCAGGCTGAAAAGACTGTAAGAAATTTCCCGTTCCTTATGGGACAGGGCATATGGATAGATTCGGACAAGCTTGGTCCAAACGACAAGGTAGGCGAAGTCCTGAAACACGGTACACTTTCCATGGGATTCATCGGTCTTGCGGAATGTCTGAAAGCACTTATCGGAAAACATCACGGCGAGGACGAAGAAGCCCGCAAGCTCGGTCTTGAAATTGTTACCCGTATGCGTAACCGTATGGACGAGGAAACAAAACGTTCGGGAATGAACTACACGCTTCTTGCAACTCCCGCAGAGGGACTTTCGGGAAGATTTGTCCGCATGGACAAGAAGCTTTTCGGCGAGATAAAGGGCGTTACGGACAGGGATTATTATACTAACTCTTTCCATGTTCCCGTATACTTCCCTATAAACGCTTTTGAGAAGATCAAAATAGAAGCTCCTTATCACGAACTCACCAACGCGGGACACATCAGCTATGTTGAACTTGACGGCGATCCGCTCAACAATCTTTCAGCGTTTGAAAAGATCGTCCGCTGCATGAAGGAATCGGGCATCGGCTACGGTTCTATAAACCACCCTGTAGACAGAGATCCCTGCTGCGGTTACACGGGAATTATCGGAGATACCTGTCCTAAGTGCGGACGTCACGAAGGCGACAACGGTTACGGCTTTGAGCGTATCAGGAGGATCACAGGCTATCTGGTAGGAACTCTTGAACGCTTCAACGACGCGAAACTTGCGGAAGTACACGACCGCGTAAAACACAGCGTTTAAGAGGTGCGATATGCTTTCCGGTACATTACGAATTGCGGGAACGGTGAACGATTCCATAGTTGACGGTCCGGGAATACGGTTCACGATATTCACACAGGGCTGCCCCCACAGGTGCGAAGGCTGCCACAATCCCCAGACCCATGATTTTAACGGCGGTGAGGACGTTACCCTTGAAAGCCTTTTGGAAAAGATCAAGGGCAATCCGCTTCTTGACGGTGTCACATACAGCGGCGGCGAGCCGTTCTGTCAGGCGCGGCAGCTTTATGAGCTTGGTCTGGAGATCAAAAAGCTTGGAATGGATATTGTGACATACACGGGATATACATTTGAATATCTGACGGAACATTCCGATGATGAAAACTTTTACGGAAAACTGCTTTCGGTGACGGACATTCTTGTGGACGGGCGGTTTGAGCTTGCCAAGCGGGATATACTGTTAAGATTCCGCGGAAGTTCCAATCAGCGGCTTATAGACGTTCCGAAAAGTCTTGAAGCAGGCAAAGTTATAGAAGCGGATATATAAAGCAAGCGGCACTCTTTGGGGTGCCGTTTCACTTTTTTCCGACAGAAAGGTCAATTATAACAATTCACAAAAAACAGCCGCGAAAATTAGCATAGGGAACTGTAAAAATCTCTTGACAATTATAAGAAAAATTGGTACAATAAAATTGTATATTTATAATTGAGCGGGGGTATCTACCGGTGGAAATTTTCAAAGAATATGACGTCTTTAAAGAAAAGTGCATGAACTTTGCCGAAAACTTTGAAGCAAAGGTCTTTTCGGGAAACGTTAAACTTATCAGTCACCCTTTCGTAAAAGGTGAGCTGATCTCACTTTGCAGCGATGAGGAAGCACACAGCAATGCTCTCTGCATCTGCCGTATGGCTGACGTTCTCCTTATGTCCGATAACGGCAGCGACTGGTCTGCGTTCAACCTTATGGAAGCTCGCAGCATTGCCGAGCAGAACGGCTTTATCTATATCTCCGACCTTCTTGCAGAGGACGCTTTTCTCTCCGAAGAATGGATGATAAACGGCAAGAACGACACTATCATCGTAAATGAGGAATATATGCGGGAAAAAGGAAAGCGCTATGCTCCCGTTACTCCGCTGACAAATAAGGTAATTCACTTCAAGAAATATAATAACGAATTCTTCTGGAGATCTTCCCCCATCGGCAAGATAGTTTCCGTTGACGATAAATTCATTGAGGAACGCTTCAACGAGTATTTCAAGGAATGTTCCGCAGATCTCCCCGATCTTTCGGGCGCAAAGACCATCAACTTCCCGCTTTTCGGCGATGAAGTCGCCATTGACTCAAAAACTACCCGCGCTATCGTTATCGAAGCTTTCTTTGCACGGATAAACAGCATTATGGAAACTTTTTCTCATAATGCCGAAATACTTGACATTATCGGATATAAATTCTCCGAGCTGGACTTCATTCTCGAACTTACTGCCGCCGCTCTCCGCAAAAACGGCATTGAACTTTCCAAGGAAGAATTCGGAGAAAAGTATTACTCCCCTGTTATCAACAGTGATGATGTTGCTTCACGCCTTGCTTCCCTCGGAAACGGCTGCGGAAACGAGGATATTGACGCTATCAAGCTTGCCTTTATAGACGCTGTTTCAGCCGAATACAAGGAGAAGGAAAGCGATGAGGACGTCAGCTATTCCGCAGAGGATTTCAGCGTTTACAAGGACGGTATCCGCCGCCTTGAACAGAATAACTACAGCGTTGACGAGGAAAAGTTCATCATCGAACAGCTTGCCGCTCACAAGCCTGCCGATTACAGGATCTTCCGCTATGCTTCCGAAAGATACCCCGAAGAAGCGGAACATCTTGCAGCTATTGCAAATTTCTGGCAGCTCTCCCCCGTTGATGATGAAGAACTGGAAAATATAATCCTCAACGACTATATACTTGATGAAAGCTTCGACGAGCAGGGACGTTTCTGCGCGGGATATGAGCAATCCTGCATTCTCCGCGAGCAGCTTACCAAAGTTTCCGAAAAGTACGGACTTTCCAACCGCGAATATATCAACGAACTCAACGAACATATCGACATAATGGACAGAGAACGCCGCACATTCAACGGCACACTTTTCGACACTCCCGAGGAAATGCAGCTTGCTGTGAAGAATGAAGTCTATGTACGGGATCTTTGCCGCAACCTGTCCGCGCTCAGCGAGACGGAACTTCACTTCCTCATTGAAAATATCCAGAACACCACCCTTGACGAGGATACAAAAGCCAAGTACCTTGTCAAAGTAAATCTTGCAATGAACGTTGTTCAGACTTCCGCTCTGGAGCAGTGCTGTCTCAGTTTGCCTGTCATGACTCTCGGTGAAATTGCCGCTCTTAAAGACGAAATAACAGAATACGACTATCCCGAAGCTGTTGTAAAGCCGTTCCTTTCAAGGATAAAGAACGCTTCGGACGCAGCGCAGAAGAATGAACTTGAAGCTATGCTTGAAAATTCCGAAAAGCTTACTTCCGCTCAGCTTGATGCGGTCATAGACAAGCTTGCTTCGGGAAGGTACGATACAGCAATTGCCGACTACTACAGAACTAAGGTATTTGAGATCAAAGAAAACAACATAAGAGCCGAGATCGACGGTCTTATGAAGAATTACGAGGATCTTGACAGAGAACAGCTCAGCGATCTTATCAAGAAACTTTCCGGAAACGAATATCCGGGACATCTTACATACGCGCCTATCAAGACCCTTACCGATGCACTCAACAACTACGAAGCAAACGAAGCAGCAAAAGTTTTCGATGGTGTGGAATTTGCTTCTCCCGAACAGCTTGAAGCCATGAAGCACGCCATCGAATACGGCAGATTCAGCGACGAAATCGTCGAGCCGTATATTGCAAAGGTAGAACAGCGCGAAAAGGATATTCTCAATGAAGAACTTGACGATATGTGCGCAAACATCGACTCCATGTCGCAGGAGGAACTTGACAAGCTGAAGAACGACATCATCAGTTCCGACAAGGACTTTGATCCCGAGCGCAAAGAAAAGTACATCGACATGATCGCCCAGAGAGTCGTTGAACTTAAAAACTCCGAGCTTGCGGAACTCTGCAAGTACATATTCTCCATGGAACAGCCAGAACTTGACGAACTTAAGATCAAACTTGCCGATGAAAATTACGACAAGGAATTTACTGCCGTATACTTCAAAAAGATCGAAGAGCGCGAACATGAACTGCTCCTCGGCGAGATAGATAAACTTTGCGGGGATCTGAACGAAAAGGATATTCCCGAACTTGAAAAGCTGAAAGAGACTATCCTCGGAACGGAAAAATATGCTCCCGCTGCTGAAAAGTACGTTTCTGCAATTGACAACCGCATTGCGGCTGTAAAGACTGCCGAGTACAGAAAGGTCATTGAGTCAACTGCCGGCATGACAGCCGAACAGATCGCAGAATTCCGCAGAAATGCAGAAGAAAAGCGGGACGAGATCGGCGAGCAGCTTTACGAGCGCAGCATTGAAGCGGCAGACCGCCGTGAAGATGCTATCGAATCCGAAAAGATAGAACGCATTGTCGGAAACATCAGCGAATACGATTTTGAAAAGGCGGAAGCTGTCCGCAGCGAACTTGCAAACGGCAACTATTCTCCCGAAAAAGCCGCCGCTTACATTGAAAAGATAGACGAGAAAATTTACAAGCTGCATGAAGCAGAGCTGGATTCTTACACGCAAGGCGCGGAAAATATGGACAAGGAACAGCTCATACAGGCGCAGATAAAGATCCGCGAATACGACAGAGGCTGTCCTGCAGAACTTAAACAGGAGTATATCCGGAAGATCGATAAGGCAATGTCCGAGATCGCCGATAAGGAAGTACGCGAACTCTGCGGAAACATTGATTCACTTACCGCAAAGAGATCCGCCGAACTTATCAGGCTCCTCAACACAATGCCCCTTGATGAGGACGCCAAAAACCGCTACATTGACGCTCTTGACGCGCATATCACTTCTCTCAGGAAAACAGAGGCCAATGAGTATATCTGGCATCTCAGCGGAAAAATGGACGAATTCGGCATAAATGCAATACATTTCTGCGTTCCCACGCTGTCCAACCTTTTCCACAGCAAATATGACGCTGCCTGCAATACATACATTTCTCCCGGAAGATATGAACTTCCCATACTTCTCCATGAGGGAAACAACGGCGACAGCTTTACGCTTACAACAGAATATATGCATATCTTCTCCAAAGGTGTAATGAACAGGATCAAGATAGACGACATCACTTCCTTCCAGGCAAAGAAGTCGCTTATGTCCTCGGTACTGACAGCTGTAGAAAGAAACGGAAACAGCATTGAACTCCCCAACTCGCTGAATAAGAACATTGTGGAAAATGCCGCTAAAGTCCTTACTTCGCTGGTAAGCTTTATCCATGACAAGCGTTCGGCGGAGCATATGAAAGAACTTCTTGAAAATGCCGTTCAGGAGAAAGCAATGCAGTCTCCCACAGCTGAACCCGCGGAACCCGAAAACGCTGCTCCCGCTATCCCTGAGATCACAGATATTACAGATGTTAAGGTAGATCATAATACTGCGGAAGCAATAAACGAGCTTCCCGAAGCACCGAAGGCGGAAAGCGCAGCCGAAGAACCGACTGCAAAAGCCGAACCTGCCAAGGAAGAAGCTCCAAAGATCCGCTTCTGCGATCAGTGCGGCGCAAAGATAACAAGTCCCAATGCCAAATTCTGTGCCGAATGCGGAAACAAGCTTTCATAATTTCAATTAAAATAACTATGCAGCCGTTCCGGTATGACCGTTACGGCTGCTTTTTCTTTGAAAAATTATCTATGCATAACCTTTCGCAGCTCTGAAAATAATAATCAAAAGAATTCTACGAAAGGACAGATGCAAATGAAAAAACATTTTGCTTTTATTATAGCCGCCCTGACAGCATTGTCAATGACAGCCTGCGGCAAGGACACTTCCTCTTCCGACAGCTCCGATGAAGCGAAAACTGCCGCTGTGCGTTTCCTGAATTTCAAGCCTGAAATTGCCACAGCTTATGAGGAGATCGTCAAGAAGTACAGCGAGGAAACAGGCAGAACGGTGATCGTTGAAACCGCCGCCAATAACACCTATGAACAGACTTTAAGCGCAAAAATGGCAACTTCCGAAGCTCCTACAATTTTTCAGGTGAACGGTCCGCGGGGATATTCCAACTGGAAGGACTATTGCGCCGACCTGACAAGTACAGAACTTTACACCCACCTTACCGACAAAAGCTCCGCCCTTTCCTATGATGGGAAATGCTATGGCATTCCATACACCGTGGAGGGCTATGGAATAATTTACAACAAAGAAATAACCGACAGGTATTTTTCTCTTGAAAACAAAGCCACCGATCTGAAAGGCATGGACGAAGTAAACAATTTTGAAAAACTGAAAGCAGTTGTCGAGGATATGCAGGCAAATAAAGACGCTCTGGGAATAAAAGGCGTTTTTGCAAGCACTTCCCTGAAACCGGGCGATGACTGGAGATGGCAGACGCATCTTGCAAATATTCCCATTTATTATGAATTCAAAAACAACAATATTGACCTTACAAGCGACGCCACAAAGGAGATAACCTTTGAATACGGAGACTATTACAAGAATATTTTTGACCTGTATATAAACAATTCCACCGTTGACAGGAAAATACTCGGCTCAAAGATAACAGACGAATCCATGGCAGAATTTGCACTGGGCGAATGTGCCATGGTCCAGAACGGCAACTGGGCTTGGAGTCAGATAAACGGAATTGCGGGCAACACTGTCACCGCACAAAATATAAAATATCTTCCCATTTACACAGGAATTGCGGGCGAGGAAGATCAGGGACTCTGCATAGGAACGGAAAATTTCCTCTGCATAAACTCGCAGGCGGACGAAGCACTGCAAAGCGCCGCGGCGGATTTCCTGTACTGGCTGTATTCTTCCGAAAGCGGAAAGAAATACGTTACCGACAGTCTGGGATTTATCGCGCCATTTGACACTTTTGCCGATGCGGAACGTCCAGATGATCCTCTTACCCACGAAGTCATAGACTGGATGTCAGATACTTCAAAAAATAACATTCCTTGGAATTTCACGCTTTTCCCGAGTCAGACATTCAAGGAGGACTTCGGCGCGGCGCTTCTTCAATACGCACAGGGAAGCGCGGACTGGGAGGACGTGAAAAATACCGTTGTTTCAAGCTGGAAAACCGAAAGCGAACATCTTGAGTGACAGAAAGGACAGGCGATCATGAAAAAGTACTTTCCTTTATTTGTCCTGCCAACGCTTCTTGCGTTCACCGCGGCATTTATTATTCCCTTTGTCATGGGGATATACCTGTCTTTCAACAGATTCACCACCGTTGGGAATGCAAAATGGGTAGGTTTTGACAATTACGTCCGCGCTTTCAGCAACAGCGATTTCCTCAACGCCCTGTGGTTCACGGCGCTTTTCACGGCAGTTTCTGTCATAACAGTGAATGTGTTCGCGTTTCTCATTGCTCTTGCTCTTACAAAAGCTTTGCGGGGAACGAACATCTTCCGCACTATATTCTTTATGCCGAATCTTATAGGCGGCATTGTTCTTGGATATATCTGGAATCTTATAATAAACGGCGTTCTCAGCTATTTCGGCGTTGACATAAGCTACAGCGCAAAATACGGTTTCTGGGGACTTGTTATCCTGACGAACTGGCAGCTTATCGGTTATATGATGGTAATTTATATTGCCGGCTTGCAGAATATTCCAAAAGAACTGGGCGAAGCCGCACAAATAGACGGAGCAAGTTCCCGTCAGGCTCTGCGGCACGTTACCATTCCCATGCTCATGCCGTCTGTAACGATATGCACCTTCCTGACATTAACAAACTCTTTCAAGCTGTTCGATCAGAACCTTGCACTTACCGCAGGCGCGCCCGCAAGAAAGACTTCCATGCTGGCACTTGATATTTACAACACATTCTACGGACGTGCAGGTTGGCAGGGTGTGGGACAAGCAAAAGCTGTTATATTCTTTATAATAGTTGCGCTGATAGCGTTTGCGCAGCTTAAATTCACAGGCAGCAAGGAGGTTGAGAACTGATGGAAGCAAGGAGAAAATTTGGCAGCACTTCAATTTTCATACTGATGATAATGCTTTCCGTGTTGTTTCTGTTCCCAATATTTATAATTTTTATGAACTCTTTCAAGACAAGATTCAGCATTATGGGAAGTCCTTTCAGACTGCCCACCGCAGAAACATTTGCAGGCTTTGAAAATTACGTCACGGGAATAAAAAGCGCAGGTATCGGCGGAGCTTTTCTGCGTTCGCTGTTTATAACGGTATTTTCGGTGCTGATCATCGCGCTTTTGTGTTCCATGACTGCATGGTACCTTGTCCGTGTTAAAAACAAGCTGACAAAGGCGATTTACAGCCTGTTCGTTTTCAGCATGATAGTGCCGTTCCAGATGGTAATGTATACAATGACTTACGTTGTAACAAAGATAAGGTTCAACAATCCCATAGGAATAGTTTTCGTATATCTGGGATTCGGCGCGGGGCTGTCGGTATTTATGCTGAGCGGATTTATAAAAAGCGTACCCATCGACCTTGAAGAAGCGGCTGAAATTGACGGCTGCACGCCGCTTCAGACATTTTTCAGGATAGTTCTGCCGATCCTCAAACCTACAGTTATAACCGTTACCATACTGAACGCCATGTGGATATGGAACGACTATCTTCTCCCCTATCTTATTCTCGGAACGCAGAAGAAAACCCTGCCCGTTGCAATTCAGATAGCCATGCAGGGTGCATATGGTTCGGTGAACTGGGGAGGCTTCATGGCAATGCTCGTGCTTGCCATTGTGCCGATAATAATTTTCTACCTGTTCAGTCAGAAATATATAATTGAAGGCGTTATCGCAGGCGCAGTCAAAGGCTGATATAACAAAACTGTCGGTATCCGAAAGGATAACGGCAGTTTTTTGTAACCTGTTTCCGCAGTTTGCATACAATAAACTATGAAACGCCGACGGAGAGACACAAAGTCCTGCGCGGTTTTCAGAATACATTATAATCTTATATAAGGAGCGTTTTTTATGAACTGTGGACTTAATTTCGGAAATGGCAGCTGCTGCTGGATCATCATTATCCTTCTCCTTCTGTGGTTCTGCTGCGGAAACAACTCATGCGGAAACAACAATTGCGGCAGCAACAGCTGTAACAATGACTGCGGCTGCGGCTGCTGAGAAAAATATCCGAATAAGGAATTTCCTTACGGATAACGTGGAAGAGCCGATCTGCCGCGGCAGGTCGGCTTTATTCCGTAAAAAGTCAAACGCTCCGGCGGCTTTTGCGGCGGAGCGTTTTTTCTGCATTTCCGACACCTCCCGAAGAAAATTTCCGACTAATTCTGAGAAAGCCGCATTCACGGCATGATCTGTCATTTCTTTTCGGGAGGAGAAAAAATAGAAGTGTGTTCGTACTTCTTTTTAAGAGTCTGGAGCGCTTTCTTTTCGATCCTTGAAACGTAGGAACGAGATATTCCCAACTGCTTTGCAACTTCCCGCTGGGTCATTGGACGGCAGCCGTACAGTCCGTAACGGTGCTTGATGATATTCATTTCCCGTTCGTCAAGGCATTCATCAATAAATCTGTAAAGCTGCTCGGACTTGATATTCAGGTCAATTTTGTCAACGATGCCGTCGTCCTCGGCAATAATATCTATAAGGGCAAGCTGGTTCCCGTCCTTATCAACATCTATGGGTTCGTCAAAATAAATATCTCCCGCGGATTTTTTCAGGCTGCGGAAGTGCATAAGTATTTCATTTTCGATACATCTGGACGCATATGTGGCAAATTTTGTCTTTTTTGAATAATCGAATGTAGAAACGGCTTTTATAAGTCCGATAGTGCCGATAGAGATCAGATCTTCCTGATCGGTGACGGTGTTGTAATATTTTTTCATGATATGCGCCACAAGTCTGAGATTATGTTCAATAAGTTTATTCCTTGCAGAAGCGTCTCCCTCGCTCATTTTCCTGAAACACTCTTCCTCTTCCGAAGGAGAAAGGGGTTTTGGAAAAACTCCGCCCGATTCAAGGTGAAGTGCGAAAAACAGCAGATTCTGAAGCGCAAGATCTATCAGTCCCGAAAACATTACAAACCATCTCCGAAATTTTATCGCAGGAAATATTTCCCATGATAAAATTTATGCGCACGGCAGAATGTCCTATTACAAGTAAGGAAAAAGAAAGCCCCGCAGGCGATACTGCGGGGCTTGGAGCTATCTATCGGATTTGAACCGACGACCTCATCCTTACCAAGGATGTGCTCTACCAACTGAGCTAAGATAGCAAGTCTTTTCATAAGACTTTATTATTATACCACCTTTTTTACGGCTTGTCAAGCACTTTTTTTAATTTTATGCTGAAATTCGGGAAAATCTTTTGTATATCTGACTCTTTGGGTATGCAATATGCTATTTCCCAAAAGAAATTATCCTCAGATAAATATAACTTATTGTCATATTGTTTATTCATAATATGTATTTGAATCATATCGCCCGCTGTGCTATAATAAGTAAAAAGATATTGAAAGGATTGAGTTTATTATGGCTATGACTATGACCCAGAAAATTCTTGCCGCTCATGCGGGACTCGATAAAGTCGGAGCAGGACAGCTTATAAGATGTAAACTGGATATGGTTCTGGGAAATGACGTTACAACGCCTGTTGCTATAAACGAATTTGAAAAAGCAGGCTTCTCAGGCGTTTTTGATACCGAAAAAATTTCCATGGTTATGGATCATTTCACACCCAACAAGGACATTAAGTCCGCCGCTCATACAAAACAGTGCCGCGATTTTGCTTCTAAACTTAAAATAAAGAACTACTTTGATGTTGGCGACATGGGCATTGAACACGCTCTTCTCCCCGAAAAAGGTCTTGTGGCTTCAGGCGAATGTGTTATCGGCGCGGATAGTCACACCTGCACATACGGCGCATTGGGAGCATTTTCCACAGGCGTTGGTTCAACCGATATGGCTGCGGGAATGGCTACAGGCGAAGCTTGGTTCAAAGTTCCCTCCGCGATCAAATTCAACCTCAAGGGCAAACTCAACGAATATGTTATGGGCAAGGACGTTATCCTGCACATTATCGGAATGATCGGCGTTGACGGCGCACTTTACAAGTCTATGGAATTTTCGGGCGAGGGTCTGAAAAATCTTTCCATGGACGACAGACTTTCCATGGCGAATATGGCTATCGAAGCAGGCGCGAAGAACGGAATTTTCGCCGTTGACGAAATTACAAAGGCTTATCAGGCGGACAAGGTGAACCGCGAATATAAAATTTACGAAGCAGATCCCGATGCACCCTATGACGCCGTTTACGACATCGACCTTTCGGAGATCAAGCCTACCGTGGCGTTCCCCCATCTTCCCGAAAATACAAAGACAGTTGACGAAGCAGGCGATGTAAAGATAGATCAGGTAGTTATCGGTTCCTGCACCAACGGCAGAATGGAAGACCTTGAAATGGCTGCTAAGATCATGAAGGGCAAAAAAGTCCATGACGGCGTCCGCTGCATAATCATTCCCGCAACACAGAAAATTTACCTTGAAGCTATGAAAAAAGGCTTGCTGGAAATTTTCATAAACTCGGGCTGCGCAGTTTCAACGCCTACCTGCGGTCCTTGTCTCGGCGGACATATGGGAATTCTCGCAAAGGGCGAAAGAGCCGTTGCGACCACCAACCGCAACTTTGTGGGACGTATGGGACACCCCGAATCGGAAGTTTATCTCGCTTCCCCTGCCGTTGCAGCAGCTTCGGCAATTACCGGAAAGATCAGCAGTCCCAAGGAAGTTTTGTAAGGAGGCAGCACTATGAAAGTATCAGGTAAAGTTCATAAATACGGCGATAACGTTGATACCGATGTTATCATTCCAGCAAGATACCTTAACTCCGCAGATCCGAAAGAGCTTGCTCAGCACTGCATGGAGGACATTGACAAGGATTTTGTAAATAATGTAAAAGAAGGCGACATTATGGTTGCCGTCCGCAATTTCGGCTGCGGCTCTTCCCGTGAACACGCGCCTATTTCCATAAAGGCAAGCGGGATCTCCTGCGTTATCGCGTCCACATTTGCAAGAATTTTCTACAGAAACGCCATTAACACGGGACTTCCCATTCTGGAATGCGACGAAGCCGCAAAGAATATCGAAAACGGCGACGAGGTTGAAGTGGATTTCGACACGGGAATCATCACCGACAAGACCAAGGGACAGACATATCAGGCGCAGCCTTTCCCCGATTTTATGAAAGAGATCATCAACGCGGGCGGTCTGCTTAAATCTTTGAAAAAGTAAGGAGAGAATTCTATGAACAAGAATATTGCCGTTATCAAAGGCGACGGTATCGGTCCCGAGATCGTCACCGAAGCCATAAAAGTTCTGGATAAAGTCTGCGCAAAGTTCGGTCACATCTTCAAATATACAGACGTTCTCATGGGCGGCTGCGCAATTGACGCAACGGGCGTTCCCCTGCCGCAGGAGACCATCGACATCTGTCTTGCTTCGGACAGCGTTCTGCTTGGTGCGGTAGGCGGTCAGAAATGGGACACACTTCCCGGAAATCTCCGCCCCGAAGCGGGACTTTTAGGAATAAGAGGAGCACTGAAACTTTTCGCAAATATCCGTCCCGCAAAACTTCTCGCTCCCCTTGCTTCCGCCTGTCCTCTGAAAAAGGAGATCACCGACAGCGGACTTGATCTTGTTATCGTCCGCGAACTTATCGGCGGCGCATATTTCGGCGAAAAGAAAACTTACACCGATGACAAGGGCGTTAAACACGCAAGCGACCTTATGACTTACGCCGATTACGAAGTTGAAAGGATCTGCCGCGTTGCTTTCGACATGGCTCGCAAGCGCCGCGGAAAGGTACATTCCGTTGACAAGGCAAATGTACTGGATTCTTCACGTCTCTGGAGGGAAATTTCCCACAAAGTCGCTGCGGAATATCCCGATGTGGAATTTAACGACATTCTTGTGGACAACTGCGCAATGCAGCTTGTGAGAGATCCGGGACAGTTTGATGTTCTGGTAACGGAAAATCTTTTCGGAGACATTCTTTCCGATGAAGCTTCCATGATAACAGGTTCTCTGGGAATGATCCCCTCCGCATCGCTGGGTGAAACTTCCCTCGGACTTTACGAACCTATCCACGGTTCTGCTCCCGACATTGCAGGTCAGAACAAGGCAAATCCTATTGCAACTATCCTTTCCGCAGCAATGATGCTGAAATATTCCTTCGATATATCCGCAGAATCGGACGCTATCGAAAACGCCGTTACGGAAGTTCTCAACGAGGGTTACCGCACAGCGGACATCATGTCCGATGCAGAAGGGCTCAAATGCGTTTCCTGCACCGAGATGGGAGACCTTATTGCAAACAAGATATAACCTATTTTCCATTCCTTTCCCCTTTAATAGTATCGGGTCTGTCCAAAACGGGCAGACCCGATATTATTTACAACAAAATGAGACTATTGAAGAACCTGTTTTGAAAAAGTCCACCGAACTATTTCAAAACAAACTTAAATTGTATTTTTAACAAGCAAAAGGGTACCACCGAAGCAGTACCCTCATAAAATTTACATCTTAATACTTTCCGAGAAGAGCCGTTGCAAGCTGGCTGTAATAATCCAGACCGCCCTTATTATTGTAAGAATAAGGATTTGTGTACTGAGCCTGAAGCGCAGCCGATCTGTTTACATAAGATGCCTTATCTGCGATCTTGTTTGCGTAAGAATAGCTTCCCGAGAAAAGTGATTTGAGCGTTCCGGCAGAAGCATTCTTCAGCATATCCTCATTTAAGGTAAGACGGTTATCGCTTCCCACGGAAATTCCGATCCTGCCAAGAGTTCTGGAATATGCGTTAGTAGTATTTACCATCTGAACGCCTTTTGCAAGAATGGACGTGCTGTCCGACTCCTGAATGTTGTCAAGAGCAGTATTATAGCTTTCAACAAAGTTCTTTACAGCGGTAAGGTTCTTTTCGGGATCACTGAAATCCATTCCGCTTGCAGCAAGTTCACCTGCATACTTGTTAAGATCCTTTGCCGTCTCGGAAACCTTTAAGCTGTTGTCCGTACTGCTGCTGTTTTCATCGGAAGAGAACATATTCCTGATCTCGTCCGCAGTAGCTTTTCTGAACGCAGGCGAGCGGACTTTATCCACAGCCTTGGCAAGTTCCAGAAGATCTGCCGTGCTTGAACCGAAAGACTTCCTGTTGTTGTACAGACCGGAATACAACGAGTTATAATTTGAAGTATACGCGTTGATACCATACAATGACATGACACCACGATCCTTTCATTTATGTTTTCTCAAGCTGAGCCTTCGCTGCGGAAAGCATGAGCTTGATACGGTTTTCCTGATTTACCCGGGTAGCTCCCGGATCGTAATCTATTGCAACTATATTTGCCTGCGGGTAAACTGCGCGGATCTTTCTTATCATTCCTTTTCCCACAATGTGATTCGGCAGACACCCGAAAGGCTGAGCGCAAACTATGTTATTCGTTCCGCTGCTTACAAGCTCCACCATTTCAGCGGTAAGGAGCCAGCCTTCACCCATTTTATTTGCAGGCGAAAGGAACGGCAGGACGTTCTTCTTGGTTTCCTCAAATTTTGCAGGCGGACGGAACCGCGTTCCCTCGATTGCCTTGATGATCTTGTTCTGCATCATCTTGAAGAAGCCTTTTATCGCACCAGATGCGATATATTTTACATATTTTGTGTGGTAAAGTCTCGTTTCCACTATCTGATGATCTCCCATAAAGATCAGGAAATCAATGAGTCCGGGACAGCAGACTTCACAGCCTTCGCTTTCGAGGAATCGCTGTAAATCGTTATTTCCTAACGGTGAATATTTTATGAAGATCTCCCCTACTATTCCCACCTTAAGTTTTGACGGATCGGGAGTAAACGGGATCTTCGCAAAATCTTTTACAATTTCAGCCGCGACCTTGTCAAACGCTGTATAGCTGAATTTCAGCTTTACAAGGCGGTCTATCCAAGTGTCGATAAGTTTGTCGGCATCGCCTTTATTGTTTTCAAAGGGGCGCACCTGATTTGCCAGAAGCATCAGCAGATCGGCGTAACAAATGCCTGTAACGAGCTGCGCCATCATATCTATGGTAAGCTTGAACCCGGGGTTCTTTTCAAGTCCTGCCAGATTCAGGGAAATAACAGGAATTTGCTCCATACCGCAGCGTTTCAGAGCTTTTCTGATAAGATGGATATAGTTTGAAGCCCTACAGCCGCCGCCTGTCTGAACCATCATAAGGGCGGTCTTGTTAATGTCATACTCCCCTGATTTCAGCGCGTCAATGAACTGACCCACGCAGAGCAAAGCAGGATAGCAGGCATCGTTATGGACGTTTTCAAGACCCTCGTCAATGATCTTTCTGCCCATAGTTTTAAGAAGTTTCACTTTATATCCATGATTATTGAAAATTCTTTCCAGCATGGTGAAATGGATAGGGAGCATATTGGGAATGAGAATTGTATATTCCCTGCGCATTTCCTCTGTAAAGAGCAAGCGTCCCTGCTCGTTATATACAAGTTCAGCCATAGTGTTAAGACAAAGCTCCTTCAATATATGGGGTAAGGCTACAACTCCTCATACTTATTATAGCATATTAATTATGAATTTTCAATGGATATTTTATAAATCTACATAATATTTTAGCAGATTTTTTCTGAAATGTCAAGTGCAGGAAGCAAAAATACATAAACGAGCCTCAATTCCCTGCTTCGCAGCAGAATTGCGCTAACTTTTCCTTTATCTCATGCCAGTTATTTACAAATGTCCCGCTCAGATGCTCATTGTATTTGTGCCTGAAAATCAGTACATTCGTGATCCCCTGCAATCTGAGGATCGTTTCAGGCTTGTCCTCTACCATAACGGATACGTCAAGCGATCTTACAATATCCGCCTTGTTCCTGCAATAATATACAGGCAGCATGATCCCGTAATTCCTGAGCCATCTGTCTGTCAGATCTTCAAATGTCATGCCGCCGAACGTTCTCTGCCTGTCCCGCGAAGTAATATAGCAGGCTTCAACATCGTGTTCTTTCAGATAGTCTATAGTTTCCCGCACACCGTCCGACGGATGGGCTGTATAAATAGTCAGACCGTATTTCTGCCAAAATTCTTCATAAGCCGTCTCGGGCGCATTGCTGAATATCTCACGGAGATAATATCCGCTTTCATTGAAAGCTGCGGGAAAGCCCGAAAAGAAGTCCGCTCCGTAACGGACAATATCCTCTTTCACGCCGTTTGCGCATCCGTCAATATCAAAAGCGATCATTCCGTCTCTCCGCTTTGCAGATAAGAAATGCAGGATTCTACCGCACTGCGGATATACCTTTCATGTGCATTGACCTCATGCGCTGCACAGTGCGGAGACATAACAACTCTGTCAAAAAGCTCAAACGGACAGCCCGATGGCATGAGAATTTCATTTCTTCTTGTTTTGCTCGGCTGTCTGAACCACACATCGCTTGCATATCCGGCAATACGATCTCTGCTAACAGCTTCATACAAGTCCGATTCCTTGAATATCTCCGCTCTGGAAACATTTACAATATAAGTTTTTTTCATATTGCTCAGCACTTTTTCGTCAAACATTCCTATTGTTTCCTCTGTTGCGGGAACGCATATAAACAGCAGATTGCATTTTTCCGTCAATTCTTCAAACGATCCGGCGCTTTTTACATTTTCAGGATATTTTCCGCTTTTATTTAACACCATAATATCACTGTTCAGCGACAAAAGTTTCTGATAAAGGGATCTGCCGATATGTCCGAACCCCAGTATCCCGATGTGGTATGAGCTGATACTTTTCCAGCTGTAATCGGAACCGTTTGAAGACCACATACCTCTGCGCAGATCCCTGTCAAATTCGGGGATCCTGTGCAGAACTGCCAGCGCAAGAGCCACTGCGTGTTCCGCGACCAAATCGGCATTCGCATGAGAACATACCACCTTAATATTCCGCCTTTTAAGCTCATCAAGAGGAAGCCCGTCCATACCCGTTTTAAATAAAAAGATAGCTTTTAATGACGGAAAATATGGCAGCGTTTCTCTTTCAATATGTGTTGTTATCAAGATCTCCACGTCCGGGAAAGCGGTGTTGATCGCAAAATCATAGAGAATAAAGGCATCTGTCACTTCTTTTAATTTTTTTATATATGTTTCCCAGTCCGGATCATGATACCTTAATTTTACAGCAACTTTCATATATTATTCTTGTATGATATAGTTAGCCCTAAATCATACTCTCCTTTCTCCAAAATGTGATATAATAGAAATAGGTGCTGTGGACTTTTGATGTTTTTTTGTAGCTCGACTACTATAAGGAGTGTAAAGCCACAATTCTATTCCAAATGTTAATAGCCGGATAAGTCATAGAATTTTCATCTCATGCAAGTTTACGAGGATAGAACAACGTGGCTCGTCAGACAGTACCAAATCTTTTCAGGGAAG
>CANQTP010000020.1 GCA_947626755.1 uncultured Clostridia bacterium | reverse complement strand
ATGGTGACTCTGAGGGCAAGGCTTTCTTGCCCTCTTTTTTCTTTTCTCCCTCTGCCTACTTTTATTTTACACTAAGTTGGAGAGTGCGCTGAAATAAATTTTCAGAAACGATCCGTACTTTCTCATTCGGAATATTCGGTCATTCCGCTTTTTGTACAATTTGCAATAAAATCGTGATCTTTATTGTGCTTTATTTTGAAAATTGATTTCCGCGTGTCATTAACAAGATATTGCCTGTGAACACAAAAAATAAATGCTGTGTTATTGAAATGTTAAATATTTTATAGTAAAATTATATCTGTATGTTTATTTCATTATAAAAGGAGAGACAGTTATGGTAAAAGATCTTCAGCAGGAGATCCTGAAACTTAAAAAGGAAAAGAATATCACTATCCTCGCCCATAGCTATCAGGCGGAGGAAATTCAGGAGATCGCCGACTATACAGGCGACAGCTTCCGCCTTTCCGAACTTGCCGTTTCGGATAAGAACAGCACCGTTATCATGTGCGGGGTCCACTTCATGGCGGAGACCTGCAAACTGCTTTCTCCCGATAAAAAAGTGATCCTCGCAAAGGAAGGCTGCAGCTGTCCTATGGCGGAACAGCTTTCCGCGGACGAACTCCGTCAGCTTAAAAAGATGTATCCCGAACACACTGTCGTTGCTTACATAAACACTACCGCCGAGTTAAAGACGGAATGTGACGTTTGCGTGACTTCCTCGTCGGCTGTGGAGATTTGCAGGAAGATCGAAAATAATAAGATACTTTTCATTCCCGACTGCAATCTTGGCGCTTTTGTTGCCGAACAGCTCCCCGAAAAGGAGATAAAACTCATTCAGGGCGGCTGTCCCATTCATGCGGCAGTACGGGAAAAGGACGTGCTTAACGAGAAGGAAAAACACCCGCAGGCGCTTCTGCTCGTCCACCCCGAGTGCGTTCCCGCAGTTACGAAACACGCCGACTATGTGGGTTCAACAAGCGGGATAGTAAATTTTGCCATGAAATCGGAAGCGAAGGAGTTTATAATAGGTACGGAGATCTCAATAGCGGAACATCTCCAGTATGTATGCCCCGACAAGGAATTTTACCCGCTTTCAAAGCACCTTATCTGCCCCAATATGAAGCGCACAACACTTCCCGATGTTTACAAAGCGCTGAACGGCGGCGGACTTGAAATAGAAATGTCTCCCGATGTCATGAAAAAAGCAAGGGTCTGCATAGACCGTATGCTTGAACTCGGGTAATTCTATCAGAAGGGGTCTTATAATGGAAAATACCGAGCAGAAAAACGAACTTTACAGATTTGTCGAAAAAACCGTGATGGAGTCGTACTTGCAGCTTGCAAGGGTGAACCTTGTAACGGGCGAGTATGAATATCTTAAAAAGGACAGCGAGATCTCGGGAAATTTTGAGGACGAAAAGGATATTTTCGTCTATGCGCAAAAACTTGCAGACGAGAAATTCATGTACGCGGAGTATATTGACGAGTATCTGCGTTTCGCGGATCCCGAAAATATCCGCAGCAGGATATTCGGCGGCGAAAGGCGCATTTCCTTCCACTACAAACGCAAAACCACAGGCGGTGCAAAATGGGTGGTGTTCTGTATTTCTGCGCCCGAGGGCTGTTCTCCCGATGATCCGTGGGCGGTTTTCGGACTGAGAGATTCCGACTCGGATATAAATGCCGTTTCGGAAGCCATGTCCGCGCTTTCCATAATTTACTACAAAATCCTGAAGATAAACCTTACAAACGACACCTTTGAAATTGTCAAGGCGGACGAAAATGAAAAGCCTGACGATTCCGCAACAAAAATTACCGATTGGTGGAGAACTTTTGCCGATGCGGGCAATGTCCACGAGGAGGATATTGAAGAATACAGGCAATTTACCGACCCGAAGCGGATAACGGACTATTTTTGCAGCAGCAAAAAGATCCGCATGAGCTGCCGCTACAGACGGAAACACGCCGATGGCGGTTACCGCTGGGCGCAGATGGATCTTGTTCCCGCAAAAGGTTTCAGCAGGGAAAATGCGGAAATGATCCTGTTTGTAAAGGACGTCCACGAGGAGCATATGTCCGAACTCCGCCACCGTCAGGAGCTTGTGGATAATTTCAACCGCGATGCGCTGACTCTGCTTTACAACAGGCACAAATTCAACGAGGATCTGGACAGCATCAAAAACGGCAGCAAGCTGAAAAGCGTTTCCTGCCTTTATGTTGACGTAAACGGTCTGCATGAACTCAACAACCATCTCGGACATCAGAAAGGCGACGATATGCTTTGCTGCGTTGCGGACGCTCTCCGCAAATTCTATCCCGAGGAACGGCTTTACCGTATCGGCGGCGATGAGTTCGTAATGATAAGCAAGCGGCTCTCCAAGAAACAAACGGAAAAGATCATAATAGAGATGCGGAAGTTCCTTGCAGAGAACAGTTACACGATCTCCTGCGGTGCGGAAAGCGGCAGCAGCGAGGATATTTACAAGACTGTCGGCGCGGCGGAAATTTCCATGCGCAACGACAAAGACCTTTTCTATAAAAACAACCATGACGAGGACCGCCGCAAACGTTCCATGAATGAGGAACTGGAAAAACTCCTCACCGAAAAGCGGGACGCGGAGTATTTCCTGAAAGTAATTGCCACAAAATATGCGGGAGTTTACTTTGTTGATAATGCCGCCGACACTTTAAGATACATATATATCCCCGACTATTTCAAATCCCTTCTGGAATACTGCGGGTTCTCGTTCAAGAAAGCCATGCGGCTTTATGCGAAAAAATACGTAAAGTCCGAATGCTATGACGCGGTGGTGGAACTTACCGATGACGCAGTTTTATCCGAAAAGCTGAAAGACAAAGGCTTCGTATACATGAATTACGAAAAAAGCGACGGTTCAAACATGATGCTCCAGATCCTGAGATCGGATCTTGACGGCAATGACCGACTGGAAACTGTATGGATATTTTCGGGAAGCGGTATACTGTAAAAGGAATTTTTCACAGTATTTTATTTCAAAAAACGGCTTAATATGTATAAAAAGTAAAATATTTGCAGGATTTTCGGAAAACACTTGCAAACTTGCGGGAAAAGTATTATCATATTAATTGGTACGCGAGTGAAAAACATCTGTCCGCGATGTACGGACTTAAATATTTCGTTTACTGAAAGGAAGAGTTTTTATGAAGCTCACAGAAATGAGCAGAGACAGGCTTGAAAAGTTTGCGGAGGAATGTTCCCGCGAATATGAGGAATATAAGGCAAAGGGCATGAAGCTTGATATGTCCAGAGGAAAGCCCGGAGCGGATCAGCTTGATATTTGTATGCCGATGTTTGACGTGTTCACAAATTCGGCAAGCATGATAACCGAGGACGGCATTGACTGCCGCAATTACGGCGAACTTACGGGAATTGCCGATGCCAAACGGCTTTTCGGCGAACTTCTTGGGGTTGCCAAGGACGAAATTATCATCGGCGGAAACTCCAGTCTTGCCATGATGTACGATACCGTTTCAAGGGCGCTTTCCCACGGCGTTTACGGAAGCAAGCAGCCTTGGAACAAGTATGAAAAGATAAAATTTCTCTGTCCTGCCCCCGGATATGACAGGCATTTTGCGATCTGCGAGCATTTCGGGATAGAAATGATCCCAATTCCCATGCACTCCGACGGTCCCGATATGGACATGATAGAAAAACTTGTTGCAGAAGATGAAACTATCAAAGGAATATGGTGCGTTCCGCTCTATTCAAATCCTGACGGGATAGCATATTCGGACGAAGTGGTAAGAAGATTTGCGGATCTTTCCCCGAAAGCCGAAGATTTCCGCATATTCTGGGATAACGCATACTGCGTTCACCACCTGACCGACACTCCCGACCACATTCTGAATATTCTTGACGAATGCAAGAAAACGGGCAAGGAGAACATGGTATTTATCTTTGCGTCCACCTCAAAAATATCATTCCCCGGCGCAGGAGTTGCAATAATGGCAGGTTCTGCGGCTAACATGAAGCAGATAACCAAGCTTATGGGCATTCAGTGCATAAGCTATGACAAGATAAATCAGCTCCGCCATGTGAAATTCTTCAAGAACGTTGACGGCATCATGGCGCACATGGAAAAGCACAAAGCTATAATCGCGCCCAAGTTCAACATGGTGCTTGATATGCTCAACGATAATTTCAGCGAACTGGGCGTTCTGGAATGGAACAAGCCAAACGGCGGGTATTTTGTTTCGGTGAATACTCTTGACGGCTGTGCGAAGCGCGTTGTAAAGCTTTGCAAGGAAGCGGGAGTTGTTCTCACGTCCGCGGGTGCAACGTTCCCATACGGGATAGATCCGCGGGACAGGAACATAAGAATTGCGCCTACATATCCGCCTGTAAGCGAACTTGAAGCCGCTATGAAAATTTTCTGCGTAAGCGTGAAGCTTGCCTCCGCAGAAAAACTATTAGGATAGAGTTGAGAGTTAAGAGTTGAGAGCAAGGCTGAGGCGGGGAAGCCCCCGCGGGCATTTTCAGGCAAAGTTTTGTGATTTTCAACCTGACGTATAACGTGCATGGATCAAAGTTTGATTTACAAAAATTTCAGCCTATTCAGGCGTAAAAAATTATTAATATCCCAAGTCTGCGGCATCGTTAATAGCGGTGCCGCATTTTTTCGGTAAATTTGTATTGATTTTTCGGGGAAAATATGTTATTATAAAATGTGTATTTATTTTTATCGAAAGGAACGACCCAAAATGAAGAAAGAACTTTCAAAACTCTACGAACCCAAGGAAGTTGAGGATAAAATATATAAGTTCTGGGTGGAAAACGACTGCTTCAAAGCCGAGCGCGACCCTCAGAAAACTCCGTATACTATCGTGATCCCCCCTCCGAACATTACCGGTCAGCTCCATATGGGACACGCTCTTGATGAAACGCTTCAGGATATTCTTATCCGCTGGAAGCGCATGAAAGGCTATGCCGCACTCTGGCTTCCCGGAACGGATCACGCCGCTATCGCCACAGAAGCAAAGATAGTTGCCGCTATGGCTAAAGAGGGACTTACCAAAGAGTCCATCGGACGTGAAAAGTTCATGGAGCGCGCTTGGGAATGGAAAAAACAGTACGGCGGACGTATCGTTGAACAGCTGAAAAAGTTGGGAAGCTCCTGCGACTGGTCAAGGGAACGCTTCACTATGGACGAAGGCTGCTCAAAAGCCGTTAAGGAAGTTTTTGTAAAATATTATGAGAAAGGTCTTATCTACCGCGGCGAAAGAATTATCAATTGGTGTCCGCACTGCAAAACTTCCCTTTCCGATGCGGAAGTTACTTTCGAGGAACAGGCGGGACATTTCTGGCATCTGCGCTATCCGTTCAAGGACGGCAGCGGATATGTTGAACTTGCCACGACCCGTCCCGAAACTATGCTGGGCGATACCGCCGTTGCGGTAAATCCCAACGATGAGCGCTACAAGGATATTGTGGGCAAGACTCTCATACTTCCCCTTGTGGGCAGGGAGATCCCCGTTATTGCCGACGATTACGTTGAGATGGATTTCGGAACAGGCGTTGTAAAAATTACCCCTGCACACGATCCCAACGACTTTGAAGTGGGTCTCCGCCATGATCTGCCCGTTCTCAACGTTATGACCGACGATGCGCATATTGTTGACGATTACCCCGAATATGCGGGAATGGATCGCTATGAAGCAAGAAAGAAAATTGTTGAAGATCTGGAAAAAGGCGGCTACCTTGTCAAGATAGAGGAACACGTTCATAATGTGGGAACTTGCTACCGCTGCGGAACTACAGTTGAACCGAAAGTTTCAACACAGTGGTTCGTAAAGATGAAACCTCTTGCACAGCCTGCAATTGACGCTGTGAAGAACGGCGAAACTAAGTTTGTTCCCGAAAGATTTGAAAAGACATACTTCCACTGGCTGGAAAATATCCGCGATTGGTGTATTTCCCGTCAGATATGGTGGGGACATCAGATACCCGCATTCTACTGTGACGACTGCGGCGAAATGGTTGTCACAAAAGAAGATCATGCAGTTTGTCCCAAGTGCGGAAAGCCCATGAGACAGGATCCCGACACGCTGGATACATGGTTCAGCTCCGCGCTGTGGCCTTTCTCCACACTGGGCTGGCCTGACAATACCGAAGATCTGAAATATTTCTACCCCACAAATACACTTGTTACTGGATACGATATAATTTTCTTCTGGGTAATAAGAATGATGTTCAGCGGACTTGAAAACATGGGCAAAGTGCCGTTTGACACAGTCCTTATCCACGGACTTGTCCGCGATGCGCAGGGAAGAAAGATGTCAAAATCCCTCGGAAACGGCATTGACCCCCTTGAAGAGATAGACAAGTACGGCGCGGACGCTCTCCGCTTCATGCTTGCAACAGGCAACGCTCCCGGAAACGATATGCGTTACACAGATGAAAAGGTAAAGGCATCGAGAAACTTTGCAAACAAACTCTGGAACGCTTCAAGATACGTTCTCATGAATCTGCCCGAAGATTTCAAATTCGGCGGACTTCCCGAAGAACTCAATATCGAGGACAAGTGGATAGTAAGCAGCTTCAACCGCCTTGCAAAGGAAGTAAACGACAATCTTGAAAGCTTTGAACTTGGCGTTGCAGTGGCGAAACTTTACGACTTTATCTGGGACGTTTACTGCGACTGGTATATCGAACTCACCAAGCCGAGGATCGCGGCAGGCGGAAAGACTGCCGAGACTGCGCAGGACGTTCTTGTGTTTGTTTTACAGGGAATGTTGAAACTCCTGCACCCGTTCATGCCGTTTATCACAGAAGAAATATGGTCTGCTGTTTCGGAAGATGATGTTCCCTGCATACTTTCAAAGTTCCCCGAATATGACGAAAAACTCAATTTTGAGACGGAAGAAAAGCAGTTCGGAAAGATAATCGAAGCCATAAAGGGCATAAGGAACCGCCGTTCGGAAATGAACGTTCCGCCCTCCAAGAAAGCGGCAGTACACATTGAAACCGCAGAAACGGAGATATTCGAGCAGGGAAGAATGTTCTTTGAGCGTCTTGCTTCCGCTTCCGAAATAGAGATCGCCGAAAAGGTAAATGTTCCCGATGCGGTAACTGTAGTTACGGACAGCGCAAGGATCTTCATACCTATGGACGAGCTTGTAGACAAGGAAAAAGAACTTGCACGCCTGAACAAGGAAAAAGCAGCTGTTCAGAAGGACATAGATTTCTCATCGGGCAAGCTGAACAATCAGGGATTTATCTCCAAAGCCCCCGCGCAGCAGGTCGAAGCGGAAAAAGCAAAACTTGCCAGAGCGCAGGAAAAGATGGCGAAAATAGAACAATCAATAAATGCAATTCGTAATTCGTAATTCTTAATGCGTAATTGTAGGCATATCTTTGTGATTTTTTAATTTTTATATTCAGTGAATTAATTAAAGTTAAATCTGAATGTAAAATTCCCGCCCATTTTGAAATGGACGGGAAAATTTGTTTTTTTACATATTGACATATTTCGACAAGTATGATATAATAAATTTTGGAACACACCAAACGGTGGACGGCAGCTCCCCTTTTCACTATAACATAAGGAAAGGGGGATGATAACTAATGACACTTACAGAAGTATTATTACTACTTGACTTAATAGTTAGTATTATCTCACTTACTTATTCTATATCACATAGAAAAAAGTAAACGAATGCAATATAGCCGCCCAGCTTTTACCAGAAGAATGACGGTTATATTTCTCTTTTAAGCATCATGGGGGAGCAGCCGTTCATCGGTGTGTTCCTTTTTTATTATTTTATCATACTTTTTTATTTTTGTCAATACCCGTTTATTAACATTTTTTCAAAAGTTATTTGCAGATTGCGCTTTACTTCATGCACGGTATACTTAAACGGAAAATCACAAAGTAAAACCTGATTGCCTGCGGGGGCTTCCCCGCCTCAGCCTGCTCTCAACTCTTAACTCTCAACTCTGTTGACAAGGCTACGCCTTGTCAATCATGAGGCTGCATACAAGATTTGAAAAATCAAGAGGATCGTCAATGGTCATTCCTTCAATAAGCAAAGCCTGCGTGTAAAGTATCTTGCTGTAATCTTTCAGTTTTTCCTTGTCGGTCTCGTATAACTTTTGCAGAGTTTTGAACATGGGGTGTTCGGGATTAAGTTCAAGAACTTTCTCCGCCTTTACGTTGTGTTCACTGTTGGGCATTGCCGCAAAGGTCTTTTCCATGTCAAGGGAAATTTGTCCCTCGTTGGTAAGACAGCAGGGGTGAGTTTTAAGACGTTCGGAAAGGCGCGCTTCCTTGATCTTGTCTCCGAGAGCTTCCTTTATGCAAGCAAAAAGATCTTTGCTTTCTTCCGCAAGCTTTTTGAACTCTTCCTTTTCTTCGGGAGTCTCAATGTCAAGGTCGGAAGCGGAAACGGATTTGAACTGCTTCTCCTCATATTCCATAAGCATCTGAATAGCAAACTCGTCCACGCTTTCGGTGAGATAAAGGATCTCGTAGCCCTTGTCCTTGACAACTTCCGTCTGGGGCAGACAATCTATCTTTGCAACGCTTTCGCCCGCCGCGTAGTAGATGTACTTCTGATCCTCTTTCATTCGGGAAACATACTCGTCAAGCGTTACAAGCTTCTTTTCATGCGAACTGTAGAATAACAGCAGATCTTTCAGCAGATCCTTGTTGACGCCGTAGCCGTTGTACATTCCGAACTTTATCTGCAAACCGAAAGCTTTCCAGAATTTTTCGTACTTTTCCCTGTCGTTGGAAAGCATCTTTTTCAGTTCGTTCTTGATGGTGCGTTCAAGGGACTTTGCAATAAGTTTCAGCTGCCTGTCATGCTGAAGCATTTCACGGGAAATGTTCAGCGACAGATCCTGAGAGTCTACAAGACCTTTTACAAAGGAGAAATGATCGGGCAGCAGATCGGCGCATTTGTCCATGATAAGCACACCGCTGGAGAACAGTTGCAAACCCTTGGAAAATTCCTTTGTATAGTAATCCATAGGCGCTTCGGAAGGGATATATAAAAGCGCGTCATAGGTAGCCGTTCCCTCGGCTTTGGTGTGAATGTGAGCGAGGGGTTCGTTGTAGTCGTAGAATTTTTCGCGGTAGAACTTGGTGTATTCCTCATCGGTTATCTCGTTCTTGCTCTTTCTCCAGAGGGGAACCATGCTGTTGAGAGTCTCAATTTCCTTGTGGGTAATGTACTCGGCAGGAACGTCCTCAGTGCCTGTTCCCTCTTTGAGATGATCGTGTTCCACTTCCATTTTTATGGGGAAACGGATATAGTCGGAATATTTCTTTACAAGGGACTTTATCTTCCAGTCCATAAGATAATCGTCGTAGCTTTCATCATCGGTGTTATCTTTCAGTGTGAGACGAATTTCCGTTCCCACGGTGTCCTTTTCGCATTCTTCAATGGTGTAGCCCTCAACGCCTTCGGACTTCCAGAGAAATGCCTTGTTCTCGCCGTAAGCCTTGGAACGGACTTCCACTTCTTTTGCCACCATGAACGCAGAATAGAATCCTACGCCGAACTGTCCGATTATGTCGATATCCTCCGCGCCGCTGTTCTCGGTCTTGAACGCAAGAGAACCGCTGTTTGCAATAGTTCCCAGATTGTTTTCAAGTTCGTCCTTGGTCATTCCGATACCGTTGTCGGAAATGGTGAGGACGCCGTTGTCCTTGTCGGCGGTAATGAATATGCAGAAATCGTCCTTATTCATATTCACCTTATCGTCGGTAAGGGATTTGAAATACAGCTTGTCAATGGCGTCGCTGGCGTTTGAAATAAGTTCACGGAGAAATATCTCCTTGTGGGTATAGATGGAATTTATCATCATATCCAACAAACGCTTTGACTCGGCTTTAAACTGTTTTGTTTCCGCCATATTAAAACATTCCTTTCTGATATATGAATGATTAGCACTTTGACTTATAAAGTGTTAGCACTCTTTGAATTAGAGTGCTAAGTATAGTATAAACCAACTGCCCGCAAATTGCAATAGGGGAAAGGAAATGTTTACAAAATGTACACATATTAACGCGGTTCAAATATCATACTGTCAGTAAGCGTTCCGAAAGGGTTGTCGCCGTTCCTTCTTGTTTGTGCCGAACCGTTCTCGTCATAAATAAGAGAATTTCCTTTTATAACAAACTTGAAAATATCGCCGTTTTCAGCTGTGAAAATAATTGCATTTTCTCCGTTGGCATATTTATATGTGCCGTTCTGATAATCGTCTGTATTGCTGCTTAACGGACTGTAAAGCGTAAATTCCCCGCCGCCGTATTCAAAAGATAAAAATTGCTCATCATCAGAACAATAAATCATTTTTATGGGGATAAATTCCCTTTCGCCGGGATCGGTGTGTTTTATCAGCTTGATGGAATGAACGCCCGCATAGCCGGAAGTTTCCCAATAAACGTAGTCGTTTTCCGAACCGTCAATAAGCACCGCATTCAAATTTATTTCGGGCAGATATACGACCCATTTCAGCATAGGAAGATTTATCGTTCCGTCGGGAAATTTTTCAAGCCTGTTTTCCGCTGCATTAAGACAGTAAACAGAATTATTTTTATTAAAGTATAAAACGGGGAAATCATTATCCGAAGCTGCTCCGATAAAGGAAGTATCATTGCTTAAAATTGCCTCGAAAACAAGCTCTTCATCATCGAAATTATAGATATAAATTCCGTCAGAACCGTCTTTAAAAACGCAGTATTTTTCATTTGCATACAAAATTACGGGAAATTCCGAACCGAAATACACGCTGTTCTTGTACTCATAGTCGGGAGCGGAAAGCGGGATATTTTCGGACGGTATTTCATTTTCCGCGGCGGCAATAAGCTGTATACTGTCGCTTGAATTTTCGGTAAAATGCGAATAGTCAAAACCGGTTATTTTTTCAGAAACACTTGTAACTTCGTCGGACAATTGTATCTGCATTTCCGTAAATTCAATATTTTCAGGCTGTTCCCGATTTTGAGCTTCGCTTGTAAATTCGGTATTTTCCGCAGTTTCTGACTTTTCATCGGGCAAAGTTTCTGCCCTGTCCGTCACAAGGAAAACCACCGAAAGGGCGGCAATAACGGCGCATAGAATTACTACCCAAACTGCTGGTTTTTTGAAAGAAAGTATATTCTTTATTCTGCTTTTTGCGCCGCTTTCTCCGAAACAAGCGGTAAACGCCGCCGCTCTTTTTGCGGAAACATTCAGCAGTGCCTGAGAATAATCGGCTTTCTCCTGACGGGAGAAATTTTTCGCCGCCGCTTCATCGCAGGACATTTCCATGTCCTTTTCAAAAAGCGCAAAACTTAACCATACAAGCGGGTCGAACCAGTGAACGCACAGCGCAATATACATTATTAATTTTGCAAAATGATCTCCCCGCCGAAGATGTGTTTTTTCATGAATGATTATAAATTCCCGTTCTTTTTCGGAAATATCCGCGGGAATGAAGATTTTCGTGCGGAAAAAGCCCATTATAAACGCGTTGTTTACGGTTTTGGCAAGGTAAATATTTTCCCGCAGGCACTCCGAATTTTTCAGGCTTTTCCCGAGTCGGACATATGAAATTATCCCCCACAAAGCCATTGCAATAACGCCGAAAAGCCACACAAATGATACGCATAAAAGCATATCAAAAGTGAAAGGTTTTTCTTTCTTTTCGGAAATTTCCGTATTGTCGGGAACTTCCTCGGGAATGTTTTCGCTGGTTATGGAAAATGTGTTTTCATTGGTGTAATTTGTTGTTTCCGCAGGTTCTGTAATTTGCTCGGTAACATTCGCGTCTGGGGGAATTTCCTCGGTATAGTCGGTTTTGAAATTTTCAAAAGACACCATATCCGACCGTAACGGCGCGAAAGGCAGCACGGGCGTGAACGGGCAAAGCAAGCGGAAGATCACCGCCGCCCACAGCAGATATGAAAATATCTTCGGCGCGCGTTTCAATACAAATCTCAACAAAATTACCGCAAGAATTACTACTGCCGCGGCAAGGCTCATATTGAAAACTTTTTCAAAAATTTCAGTAATTATCATAATATCAGCCCTTTCGATAATCGTCAATAATTTTTTGTATTTCGTCCAGTTCTTCGGGAGCGATCTTTTTCCGTCCCGCGAACGCCGCAAGGAATTTCGGCAGAGAGCCGCCGTAGCTTTCCTCCACAAATTCCTCGCCTTTCATGGCGGCAAACTCGTCCTTTGAAATTACGGCGCGGACGATGCCGCCGTCATTTTCAAATATCCCCTTCTCGCAGAGCCGTTTCAGCATGGTATATGTAGTGGATTTTTTCCAGTCGAACTTTTCTCCGCATATCTTCACCAGTTCCCCCGAGGGAATGTCTCCGCTTTCCCAGATAATTTCCGCAAATCTGCTTTCCATTTCGCCCAGTGTGATACCGTTCATAATGATCTCTCCTTTTGGTCTAATTATATTAGACTTCTTTTTGTAGTCTAACACAATTAGACCGATTTGTCAATAGGGAAAAGTAAAATTTTTTACGCATTACTGTTTTGGGGAAATTGTATTTATTCATTTTAAAATAATAAATTATTAAATAATTCTTAACTCATCAAAATACCGTAAAAAATTTATTAAAAATGGTGATTTTTGCGGAAATATATGTTATAATAGTATGGATAACCAAAACATATGGGAGGGGCTTATGTTGCCGGACAAGATCATCGCAAAAATATTGTCGGTTTTCCCGAAATTTATACGGGACTTTTACTATAAACACGAAAGCGTTATGCTTTACCTGATAGTCGGGGCTATGACTACTGCCGTTTCGGTCATAACACAGTATATCCCCGCATTTTTCGGTCTGCCTATAGAAATAAATACTACCATAAGCTGGATATGTGCCGCTACTTTCGCATTTTTCACAAATAAGGCGTGGGTATTCAGAAATGACGAAAAGTCAAAAGCCGCTTGGATAAAGCAAGCCGCATCATTCTACGGCGCAAGGCTTTTCACATTTGCTTTTGAATTTGCATTTATGGTCATTACCGTGAGGATCCTTAAACAGAATGAGTATATCATGAAACTTATCGCGCAGGTGTTTGTTTTAGTCGTAAATTATCTGTTCAGCAAATTTTTCATATTCAGAAAGAATTCCCCCGAAAAGGAGAACGGCGAAAATGTTTAAACTCGCAAAGAAATATCTTCCCGCTTTCAAGAAAGAACTTATTATAGGTCCTGCCGCAAAACTTGCCGAAGCTATCCTCGAACTTATAGTTCCCCTTATTATGGCGGATATTATCGACGTGGGAATAAACGGCGGCTCGGGGAAAGCTTACATCTACCGCATGGGCGGGATAATGATATTAATGGGCGTTTTCGGACTTGCCAGCGCGCTTGTGTGCCAGTACCTTGCTTCAAAGGCTTCCCAAGGCGTGGGAACAGTCATAAGAAACGATCTTTTTGAAAAGATATGCAATATGTCCCATTCCGAGATAGACAATTTCGGAACGCCTTCGCTGATAAACCGCGTTACAAATGATGTGAACCAAGTCCAGAATGCCGTTGCAATGCTGATACGTCTTGTTGTACGCGCGCCCTTTCTGGTAATAGGCGCGGCGGTAATGGCTATGACTATCGACCTGAAACTGTCGGTAATATTCCTTGCAGTTGCGCCGCTGACGGCAGTTACAATTTATCTTGTAATGTCCCGCTCGGTGCCGTTCTACAAAGTCATTCAGAAGAAGCTTGACCGCATAGGTCTTGTTACCCGCGAAAGCCTTTCGGGAGCAAGAGTTATCCGCGCATTTTCCCGTGAAGAAGCCGAGGAACGCCGTTTCGGCGAAGCAAATGCCGACTATTCCGAAACTTCCCTGCGGGTAGGCAGGCTTTCCGTTCTGCTGAATCCGTTAACATATGCTATCATGAACCTTGCCATAGGGGTAATTGTGTGGTTCGGCGGCTTTCGTGTAAATGCAGGCGATCTTACGCAAGGACAGGTAATAGCTTTTGTGAACTACATGACGCAGATCTCACTTGCACTTGTGGTAGTTGCAAATCTTGTGGTGATATTCACAAAAGCCGCGGCGTGCTCGGTGAGGATCAACGAAGTTCTGGACACAGAACCTTCAATTACCGACGGGAACGGCGCGGAGGAAATTTCGGACGCGCCTGCAATAGAGTTCAGGAACGTTTCATTCTCCTACCACGCGGACGGCGACTGCGCTCTTGAAAATATCAGCTTTTCGGTGAACCGCGGCGAGACTCTCGGCATAATCGGCGGTACAGGTTCGGGAAAATCCACTCTTGTGAACCTTATCCCGCGCTTTTACGATGCGGACAGCGGGGAAATTCTCATAAACGGTGCGGACGTCCGCAGTTACAAGCTTGGACCGCTCCGCACGAAAGTGGGAGTCGTTCCCCAGAAAGCATTGTTATTTTCGGGAACAGTCGCGGAAAATCTCCGTTGGGGACGGGAAAACGCCTCGGAGGACGATTTGAAAAAAGCCGCCGAGATCGCGCAGGCGGCGGAATTTATCGAAAAAATGCCCGAGGGCTACAACACCTATATCGCACAGGGCGGACGAAATCTTTCGGGCGGGCAGAAACAGCGTCTAACAATTGCAAGAGCGCTGACCGCAAACCCCGAAATACTGATACTTGACGACAGCGCTTCCGCACTTGACCTTGCCACCGATGCGGCGCTGCGGAAAGCAATTTCCGAAAATACCGCGGGAATGACGGTGGTGATAGTTTCCCAAAGGGCAAACTCACTGCGGAACGCGGACAAGATAATCGTCCTTGACGACGGCGAAGCCGCAGGAATAGGCACTCATGATGAACTTATGGAAAACTGCGAGATCTACCGCGAAATAGTAATGTCTCAGGAAAGCGGGGTGAAGGGCGCATGAAAAAGAAAGGCATTACAATGCGGCTTTTCGGATATACAAAGCCTTTCGCATATCTGCTGATACCCGCGTTCCTTTCGGCGGTGATAAGCGTGCTTTTGTCGCTGTACGTTCCCATACTTGTGGGACGGGGAATAGACTACATCATCGGGAAAAACAATGTTGATTTTCCTATGATAAAAAAATATGTGATAACCATTTTCATAACGGTAATACTTTCCTCTGTTTTCAACTGGATAATGTCATTCTGCACATACAAGATAACCTACCGAGCCGTAAGCGATATGCGGAAAGAGCTTTACGCAAAATTCAACCGTCTGCCGCTGGGGTATATCGACAGCACGCCCCACGGCGATCTTATCGGAAGAATGTCCGCGGATATTGAGCTTATTTCGGACGGAATGTTACAGTGCTTTTCCCAGTTCCTGACGGGTATCGTCACCATTGTGGGAACTATCGTTTTCATGCTTCGGATAAACGTCCGCGTTGCGCTTATTGTCGTTCTGATAACTCCGCTTTCGCTGTTTGCGGCGGCGTTCATAACAAAGCTTTGCCGCGACAAGTTCAAGGAGCAGTCCGCGATCCGCGGCGAACTTACAGGCTGCGCGGAAGAACTCATTGGCGGGCAGAAAGTGGTAAAGGCTTTTGCCTATGAATCGCGGGCAAATGAAAAGTTTAGCGAAATTAACGGCAGACTTTACAAATGCGGAGTCCTTGCACAGTTCTTTTCGGCGCTGACAAACCCCACCACACGTTTTGTAAACGGCATTGTTTACGCGGCGGCGGGAGTTTTCGGGGCAATTTCGGTAATAAGCGGCGCGGCGGGTTCAATGTCCGTTGGGCAGATAGCAACATTTTTAAGTTATGCGAACCAGTACACCAAGCCGTTCAATGAAATTACGGGCGTTATCACCGAACTGCAATCGGCGATAGCTTCCGCGGGGCGGGTATTTGCCGTTCTTGACGAGCAGGAAGAAATTCCCGAGAAAGTTCCTGCCGAGCCTGCAAACGCTGACGGCAGAGTGAAAATGGAAAACGTATCATTCAGCTACAAGCCCGAACAGAAACTTCTGGAAAATGTCAATTTAAACATAAAGTCGGGACAGCGTATAGCCATTGTAGGACCTACAGGCTGCGGAAAGACAACGCTTATAAATCTGCTTATGCGGTTCTATGACGTCCGCGGAGGCGCGATAAAAATAGGCGGAACGGACATTCGGGACATGAAGCGCCGTGAACTGCGTTCCTCCTTCGGAATGGTATTGCAGGATACATGGATATTTACGGGAACGGTGCGGGAAAACATCGCATACGGCAGACCCGACGCCACGGACGAGGAAATTCTTGCGGCGGCGAAACTTTGCCACTGTCACAGTTTTATACGCCGTTTGCCAAAAGGCTATGACACGGTAGTTTCCGAGGACAGCGGAACGCTTTCCCAAGGGCAGAAGCAGCTTCTCTGCATAGCGCGTATCGCGCTTACCGACCCGCCCATGCTGATACTTGACGAAGCGACTTCCAGCATAGACACCCGCACGGAACTGAAGATACAAAGCGCATTCGCAAAGCTGATGAAAGGCAAGACGAGCTTTATAATCGCCCACAGGCTTTCCACCATAAAGGACGCGGACGTTATTCTTGTAATGAAAGACGGGAACATCATCGAGCAGGGCGACCATGACTCGCTTCTTACAAAAAACGGATTTTACGCAAGTCTTTATAATTCTCAGTTTCAAATCAATGTTTAATGGTTATTAGCATTTTGAGAGCAACTTGCAACAGAGTTGAGAGCAGGCTGAGCCTGCACGCTTTCAGGCAAAGTTTAGTGATTCCTAACGTAATGCTTGCCGTGAGATAAATCAAATTTTAATCTACAAAAAATTGAAAGTTGAGATATAAGCGTTACTGCAATATCTCAACTCTCAACTCTTAAATCTTAACTCTATTATTTGCCTTGGTTTTCGCAGATAGCTTCATATTTTTCTGTCAGTTTTTTAAAATCTTCAAGTGTTTCACAGCTTTGCAGTTCATTTAAAAATTTCTGCTGTTCAAGCTGTTTTGCAAGTTTTTCAATAACTTCTGCATTAGTTGGCATTATTGATCTCTCCTTTACAATTTATTTTCTGTTATTTATATTATAATTGAAATTCCGTGTACTTGTCAAGGGGAAAATAAGTCAATATATGCAATTTTTAATTACGCATTACGCATTAAGCATTACGAATTAAATTTACGGGAGGAATTTAAAATGTTCATCAAGGGCTTTACTTACGGTTTTGACGGCAGGAAGGGAATGTACCGCACTGCCGAAGCACAGGAGTCAATGGAACGTCTCGCCGCGCTTGGCGGAGACTGGACGGCGCTGGCGTTCACGGTCTTGCAGGACAGTTTCAGTTCAACGCTGATACGTCCCGATTTCCGATACACGGTAACGGACAAGGATATTACAAAAGCCGTGGAAAAACTTCATGCCCTCGGTCTGAAAGTCTGCATGAAGCCTATGGTAAACTGCGCGGACGGCGTCTGGAGAGCAAATATCTTCTTTCCCGAAAGGGAGATAGGCGACAAGGACTACTGGAAAGAATGGTTCGACAGCTATGCGGCGTTCCTCTGCCACTATGCGGAAATTGCCGAGGACACTGGCTGCGAGATGTTCTGCGTGGGCTGCGAAATGCTCGGTACGGAACAGCGCGTTGAGCAGTGGCGGGAAACTATCCGTCAGGTGCGGGAAATTTATCATGGCCCGCTTGTTTACAACACCAACCACGGCAAGGAGTTCGGCGTGAAATGGTGGGACGCGGTTGACTACATAGGCACTTCCGCATATTTCGGCGTGGGAAAAGTTCCCGGCGACAGCGAGGAGAATATGTACCGCGAATGGCTGAAACAGTCGGAGAACCTTGCCCGACTTTCGGAGGAAAACGGCGGGAAACAGGTCATTTTCATGGAAATAGGCTGCCGAAGCGCAAAAGGCTGCGCCATGATGCCTTACGATTTCAGCCACAGGGAATTTCCTTACGACGAGGACGAACAGGCAAACTTCTATAACTCCTGTATGCGCGCCATGTGGGACAAAAAGTGGTTTGCGGGCTTCTTCTGGTGGGATTGGTACACAAAGATCCCGCAGCGTTCCCCGGAGCCGGGGTTTTCCATCGTGGGCAAAAAGGCGGAGCAGATAGTTAAAGAATGGTACGCAAAAGAGCATTTTTAAGGAAATTTCCACATAATACCATAGTGAGGATCTGCAAGGATAGCAGAGCATTAAAGAGATTTTAAAAGATTTTAAAATATTTGTCTTGATTTCAAAAGAAATTTGCGGAAATCTATTGACATTTTCGGGTTTTTGGCGTATCATTCAATGTATGGATATTTCAAAACGAAAGGAACGTGAGGATAGGGTTGAACGACAAGCTCAAGCTTTTCGGCTTCAATAATCTTACCAAGACTCTCAGCTTTAACATTTACGATATTTGCTATGCAAAAAGCGCGAGGGAACAGCAGGATTATATCAAATACATTGACGAACAGTACAATTCCGACCGTCTGACGAAGATCCTCTGCGACGTTACGGAAATGATTGGCGCGCACGTGCTGAATATTTCCAAGCAGGACTATGACCCGCAGGGCGCGTCGGTGACAATACTGGTTTCGGACAAGGATATAGAAGATATTGACGCATCCTGCAATATGGGCAAGGTGGGCGGTATCGCCAAGCAGAGCATTGCCGGACATCTGGACAAAAGCCATCTCACGGTGCATACCTATCCCGAATTTCACCCGGACAATGAAATTACCACTTTCCGCGTGGATATAGACGTTTCCACCTGCGGACAGACAACGCCTCTAAAATCCCTTGACTATCTTATAGGAAGCTTCGATTCGGATATTATCACCATTGACTACCGCGTACGCGGTTTCACCCGTGACGAACACGGCAAGAAGCTGTTCATAGACCATGACATAACTTCCATTCAGGACTATATCAACAAGGACACTCTCGAACGCTATGACGCCGTTGATGTAAATGTTTATCAGTCCAATATCTTCCACACAAAAATGATGATAAAGGAAATTTTCCTGCAGAATTACCTTTTCAACACCGATACTTACGAGCTTGCGCCCAAACGCAGGCTTGAAATAAACGATGCGCTCCGCCGTGAAATGATAGAAATTTTCAGCGGAATGAACATCTACTAAGATCAATTCGTAATTCGTAATGCGTAATTCGTAATTATAAATTCCGGACAATTTAAACGGTTTCATTTAATTACGCATTACGAATTAAGCATTACGCATTTACCAAGGAAGGGTGGTGTCTGCTCTGGATCAGACAAGGGCTCCTGTTTATGAAGCGCTTCTGAAATACCGGGAAGCAAGGATAGTCCCCTTTGACGTTCCCGGACATAAGCACGGAAAAGGCAATCCCGAACTTACGGGGTTTCTGGGACAGACCTGTCTTGACGTTGACGTAAACTCAATGAAGCCGCTGGACAATCTCTGCCACCCCACTTCCGTTATAAAAGAATCGGAGGAACTGGCGGCGGACGCGTTCGGAGCGGCTTACTGCTTTTTTATGGTTGGCGGAACTACTTCCGCGGTGCAGTCGATGATTCTTTCCGTATGCACTGCGGGGGATAAGATAATCATGCCCCGAAACGTTCACAGAAGCGCCATCAATTCGCTTATCCTCAGCGGCGCTGTTCCCGTTTATGTAAACCCGGGAGTGGACTCGCGGCTGGGAATTCCCCTCGGAATGAGCGCGGCGGACGTGGAAAAAGCCGTTCTTGAAAATCCCGACGCAAAAGCCGTTTTCGTCAACAATCCCACCTATTACGGCGTTTGCTCCGACCTGAAAAAAATCGTGGAAATTGCCCATTCCCACGGCATGGCTGTGCTTGCGGATGAAGCCCACGGAACACACTTCTATTTCGGCGAAGGACTTCCCGTTTCCGCTATGGCTGCGGGAGCGGATATGTCGGCTGTTTCAATGCACAAATCGGGCGGTTCGCTGACTCAGAGCAGTTTCCTGCTTCTGGGAAAAGGCGCGGAGCGGTTCGGCGTGACGGAGGGGCGCGTCCGCGCGGTTATAAATTTAACACAGACCACAAGCGGTTCATATCTGCTGATAACGTCTCTGGATATTTCCAGAAGAAGCCTTGCGGTACACGGCAGGGAAATTATCGGGAAAGCTCTTGAAACTGCAATTTACGCGCGGAAAGAAATTGAAAACATCGGCGGCTATTACGCTTTCGCCGAGGAACTTATAAACGGCGATGATATTTACGACTTTGACCGCACAAAACTTTCCGTTCACACCCGCGATATAGGTCTTGCGGGAATAGAAGTCTACGACCTGTTAAGAGACTATTACGACATTCAGATAGAATTCGGCGATATAGGAAATATCCTTGCGTACATTTCCGCAGGCGACAGGTGGAAAGACATTGAACGCCTCGTTTCCGCCCTTGCCGAAATAAAGCGGAGATTTTCCCGTGACAAGGCGGGTATGCTTGAAAACGAATATATCGCCCCGAAAGTTGAAACTTCGCCGAGAGAAGCATTTTACGGGAAACAGAAGTCGGTGCCCATTTCCGAAAGCGCGGGAAAGGTAAGCTGCGAGTTTGTAATGTGCTATCCTCCGGGAATACCCATACTTGCCCCCGGTGAACTGATAACCCCCGAAATTCTCGACCATATAAAATATTCCAAAGAACGGGGCTGCATGATGACAGGCACGGAGGACATGAACATAGAACGCATTAAAATTATGGATACATGATTCAGGAGGGAAAGTTTATGGAACGCTTTGCAAAGTACAAACGGAGAAACGGTTTTCTTTATATAGGACTGGTTCTGGCGGCGCTTGCCCTGTTGATGATAGCCGTATCGGTGCATGAATTTCTCCACGATGAACCGTTCATTCTGCGGATAACGGGCTTCGGCGCGGGGATACTGTGGGGAGCCGCGGCGTTTGTATGCCTGAGAACTTACTACAGGATAAATCTGTCTGAACTTTCCTCACCGGGCAGGAAAAACGATACGGACGATAAGTTATTATGAAAGGACAACATTTATGGAACTATGGTTCAGCGAACCCCATACAAAAGATGTTAAATTATCAATAAGGATAAACAAACAGCTTCATTCCGAACAGAGTGAGTATCAGCGGATAGATGTTTTTGAAAGTCCGGAGTTCGGCAGGTTCCTGACTCTTGACGGACTGATGATGCTCACCGAAAAGGACGAGTTTATCTATCACGAAATGATAACTCATGTTGCTATGGCTTCAAATCCCGATATTAAGAACATTCTCGTTATCGGAGCGGGAGACGGCGGAACCGTTCGGGAACTGACAAGATATGATTCGATAGAAAATATAGATATGGTGGAAATTGACGAGCGGGTAGTTGAAGTAAGCAGGGAATTTCTTCCCGTGACCGCTTGTAAATTAGACGATCCGAGAGTTCACATATTTTATGACGACGGTCTGAGATTTGTCCGCAGAAAGGAAAATCTTTACGACCTTATAATTGTTGACAGCACCGACCCTTTCGGACCCGGGGAAGGACTTTTCACAAGCGAATTTTACGGGAACTGTTTCAGCGCACTTACCGATAACGGGATCCTGGTAAACCAGCACGAAAGCCCATACTACGCCGAGGACGCGAAAGCCATGCAGCGGGCGCACAGGCGCATACGGGAATTTTTCCACATCTGCCGCGTATATCAGGTACACATTCCAACATATCCGTCGGGACACTGGCTGTTCGGATTCGCTTCAAAATCCATTGACCCGCTGAACGCGGACGCGGACAGGTGGAATTCTCTCGGGATAAAAACAAGATACTACAACACTGAACTTCACAAGGGCTGTTTTGCAATTCCCAACTATGTAAAGGAACTGCTTGAACATTCATGAAACGGAGGCAGGCTATGCAAATTGAGAGGAAAGCCTTCATAGGCTGCGACTGCGAATACAAAAAGGCAAAGACCGTTATTTTCGGCGCACCTTTTGACAGCACAACATCTTTCCGCCCCGGAACGCGGTTCGGCTGTTCAGCGATACGGGCGGAAAGTTTCGGGATAGAAACCTATTCCCCATATCAGAACAAAGACCTGCTGGACTATGACATTTTCGACGCGGGCGACCCCGAACTCTGCATAGGTTCGGTGGAAACGGCACTTTCCCAGATCGAGAAAATTGCGGACGAAATTCTCGCGGACGGAAAACGTCCCGTTATGCTTGGCGGCGAACATTCCGTTACCCTCGGCGCGGTAAGATCGGTTTACAAAAAGTATAAAGACTTGTATATTATACAGTTTGATGCGCATGCCGACCTGCGGGACGACTATCTGGGAGTTAAGAATTCCCATGCCTGCGTAATGCGCCGCTGTCATGATATTTTAGGGGACGGGAAGATCTATCAGTTCGGCATAAGAAGCGGCGAACGTGAGGAGTTCCGCTTTGCGGAAAAACACACCGTAATGCACAAATTTGACGTTGACGGCGTGGAAAATATCCTCGGCGCGCTGAAAGGAAAGAAAGTCTATCTTACAATTGACATGGACGTTCTCGACCCGTCTGCGTTCCCGGGAACGGGCACTCCCGAAGCGGGGGGCGTGACGTTCAAGGAACTGCTGGAAGCCGTTCTTAAACTGAAAGACCTTGACATTGTGGGGGCAGACATCAACGAACTTTCCCCCCATTACGATCAGAGCGGAGTTTCCACGGCGACAGCCTGCAAGCTTCTGCGGGAAGTTCTGCTTATGCTTGAAAAATAACTCATAGGAGATAGATATGTCCAAGAAAAATAAAAAGCGTCATTCTGCGGCAAAAAATGTTCCGACCGAAACTCAAGTTCAGTCCGAAATTAAAGTTACATCGGCTGAAACTGTGGGAACGGCAGCCGAGGAAGCGCACACATATTTACAGCTTATTCTGGGGTTTCTGAAATGGTTTGCAATTGCCGTTGCCGTGGGAATTGTAGTAGGCTTGGCGGGAACGGCGTTCAATATCGCCCTTTCCTTTGCAACGGAGTTCAGGACTTTCCACAAACCGATAATTTTTGCCCTGCCCATAGCAGGCTTGGCAATAGTTTTCCTTTACAGGATAATGGGGCTTTCGCAGGACCCGGGGACAAACAACATAATCAAGGGCGCACGTTCGGAAGAAAAAGTCTCAATAAAGCTTGCGCCGCTTATCTTTATAGCAACGTTCCTGACCCACATAACAGGCGGTTCGGCAGGACGTGAAGGAGCGGCTTTGCAGATAGGCGGAAGCGTTGCTTCGCCTTTCGGGAAGCTGTTCCGCCTTGACAAGGACGACACTTCAACACTTATAATGTGCGGCATGGCGGCGGGATTTTCCGCGCTTTTCGGAACGCCTGCGGCGGCGGCGGTTTTTGCCGTGGAAGTTACCATAGTTGCGGCGGCGCAGTATTCCGCACTTGTTCCCTGCATGGTCTCCTCGGTAACGGCGGCGCTTACGGCAAAATTCTTCGGCGTTTCTCCCGAATCTTTCATAGTAAAAGGCGTTCCCGTTTTCAACACGGAAGCCGTTCCCGACCTGCTGCGGGTAACGCTTTTAGGCGCGTTATGCGCGGGTGTAAGCGTTCTGTTCTGCTACGCTATCCAAAGCGGCGGGAAATTATACAAAAAGTATATTAAGAACGAATATTTACGAGTTGCCGCGGGCGGAGCAATTGTTGTGGTGCTTACGCTTCTGATAGGAACTACCGACTACAACGGCGCGGGAATGGACGTTATCGAGCGGGCGTTTTCGGGAACGGCGTCGCCCATAGCGTTCGCTATGAAGATACTTTTCACCGCTCTGACGTTAGGCGCGGGGTTCAAGGGCGGAGAGATAGTGCCAAGCTTTTTCACGGGAGCAACATTCGGCTGTTTCTTCGGCGGACTTATCGGGCTTGACCCCAGTTTCGGGGCGGCAGTGGGACTTCTTGCTGTTTTCTGCGGAGTTACTAACTGTCCCTTTGCAACACTTGTGCTTAGCATTGAGCTTTTCGGGTCGGGGGGACTGCCGTTCTTTGCGCTTGCAATAACAATAAGCTATATGCTTTCGGGATACTGGGGACTTTACAGCGCGCAGAAGTTCCATCAGTCAAAACTGCGCCCGGTACTTTACAAGCAGAATAAATAATTTTTCATAAATCATCGAAAGGAGCAAAACAATGCTGTTATTGGACGAACTTAAAGTAGAGCTGGAAGGTTACCGCAAGGATATGAAGCAGCTTTACGAAATACTTGATATTGACAAGGCAAAGTCGGAGATAGAGAAACTCCGCGAGGAATCGGGAAAGGACGGTTTCTGGAACGATATTGAAAATTCCCAGAAAGTCATGCAGACCATAAAGCACCACGAAGCCACCATTGAAAGCTATGAAAAGCTCAATGAAAAGTTAGAGGACGCCCTTACCATGATAGAACTTGCCATGGAAGAAGAGGACAATGAAGAGACCGCCATGGAAATAAAGCGTGACGCGGAGCATTTCAAGAAAGAGCTTGAAGCCATGAAGCTGACCACGCTGCTCACAGGCGAATACGACAGCAAGAATGCCATTCTCACGTTCCATGCGGGAGCGGGCGGAACGGAAGCGCAGGACTGGGTGCAGATGCTTTTCAGAATGTACAATATGTGGGCGGAAAGCCACGGTTTCAAGGTGACGACTCTTGACTATCTGGACGGTGAAGAAGCGGGGATAAAATCCGCCACGCTGCTTGTTGAGGGGCTGAACGCATACGGTTTCCTCAAATCGGAAATGGGAGTACACCGCCTTGTAAGGGTATCGCCTTTTGATTCTTCGGGACGGCGGCACACGTCCTTTGCGTCCCTTGAAGTCATGCCCGAAATGAGCGAAGCGGACACCAACATCGAGATCCGCCCCGAGGATCTGGAAATAGATTTCTACCGGGCCAGCGGTGCAGGCGGACAGAAAGTAAACAAGACTTCCTCGGCGGTGCGCCTGACGCATATCCCCACGGGAATAGTGGTTTCCTGTCAGACACAGCGCAGCCAGTACCAGAACAAGGATTACGCCATGAAGATGCTCATGTCCAAGCTGGTTGAAATAAAAGAGCGGGAACATCTTGAAAAGATAGAGGACATCAAGGGCGTTCAGAAAGAGATCGCATGGGGCGCGCAGATACGTTCCTATGTATTCATGCCCTACACTCTTGCAAAAGACCACCGCACGGGATTCGAGAACGGAAACATCGGCGCGGTCATGGACGGCGACCTTGACGGATTTATAAACGCATACCTGACTGCGCTTTCGCATGGAACCCTCCATGAATAATTCGTAATTCGTAATGCGTAATGCGTAATTATTACAAGAGTTGAGAGCAAAGAGTTTTTAAAAGAGTTGAGAGTTGAGAGTTAAGAGTTGAGATATTGACAGAAACCGTCAGCTCTCAACTCTCAACTTTCAACTCTTAACTCTTAACTCTAATTATTAAGCATTGACTCGTGTACGAACTCTTTAAGGCTACGCAGTTCGTTGGCAAGAGCCGCGTTTATGATCTTCGATTCGGCGGCGATCATCTCCGCCTGCGGGTTGCCGTCGGTGTCCTTTTTGTCGGAATAGTGCTTTTCAAGCTTTTTCAGCCTGCTGTCCAACTCCTTTATGATCGCTTTTCCTGCGTCCATAGTGTTCACTCCCTAAAAATTTTTCTGTTTATAGTATATCCCCCGTGATCGCTTCTATTATGGCAATTACGGGGAATTTTTATATAAACAAAAGGTATATTATTTTTATTAATTTCCCAACGGTAAAATTGTATTGTCAAATTGCATAAAATTCGGCGGGAAATTTCTTTATTTATCGTCGGGACAAATTTGTCCAAAGGTTGCTTTTTGTTTGGGAATGGTGTATAATATCATTAAAGTGGTGAATTATCTCCGGTTTAAGGTGAAAAGTGGTGAATTTTCCACAACGTTTTCCACACTCGGTGGAAAACTCCACGTTGAAAGGAAGTGATAAAGCATGGCAAGTCATTCGCTTATGGGTACTTATGAACATACCATCGACGCAAAGGGACGCATGGCGTTCCCCGCTAAACTGCGCGAACGGCTTGGCGAACGCTTTATCGTTACTATCGGTGTGGATAACTGCCTTTACGTTTATTCCGAGGACGAGTGGGAAATTTTCAATGACAAGCTCCGCGCCCTTACAGGCAAAAAGGCAAATGCCGCCAAGATCCTTATCGCAAAAGCGGCGCTTGTTGAACCCGACAGTCAGGGACGTATCCTCGTTCCCCCGTATCTTCGGGAACACGCCTGCCTTGACCACGATGTTACCGTTATCGGTGTTATAAATCATGCCGAGATCTGGGACAGCGCTAAATTTAAGGCGTTCAGCGAACAGATCACCGAGGAAGTTCTTGCAGAAGCTCTGGAAGATATTTCTTTCTGATATAAATAAAAAGGATAAATATGGATAAAATAAATTCATCGGGATTTTCTCACGTTCCCGTGCTTCTGAATGAAACTCTGGACGGGCTTAACATAAAGCCGGGCGGGGTTTACATTGACGGCACCTGCGGCGGCGGGGGACATTCCGAACAGATAGCAAAACGGCTCACGGCAGGACGGCTTCTGGGAATAGACCGTGATCCCGATGCGGTAAAAGCCGCTTCGGAACGGCTTTCACCCTACAATGCAAAGGTAGTTTACGGAAATTATTCCGATATTGCGGAAATTGCCGCGGCGGAAGGAATTTCCGCCACGGACGGCATACTTCTCGATCTTGGAGTCTCCTCTCATCAGCTTGACGCGGCGGAACGGGGGTTTTCCTACCGCCTTGACGCGCCCCTTGACATGAGAATGTCGCAGGAGGGCGAAACAGCCGCCGATCTTGTTAACAGCCTTTCCGAGGAGGAACTGAGCAGGATATTCTTTGAATACGGCGAAGAGAAATTCAGCAGGAAGATAGCCGCGGAAATTATCCGCCAAAGAGAGGACAAGCCCATTGAAACAACGGGAGAGCTTGCAGATATTATCGGACGCGCCGTTCCTGCAAAATTCAAGCGTGACAAGAATCCCTGCAAAAAGACATTTCAGGCACTGCGGATAGCTGTCAACCATGAATTTGAACATCTTGACAAGGGTCTGGACGCAGCTTTTGAACTTCTGAAAAGCGGCGGACGGCTCTGCGTGATAACTTTCCATTCACTTGAGGACAGAATAGTGAAACAGCGTTTTGCATCTTTCTGCAAAGGCTGCATATGTCCGCCCGATTTCCCGCAATGCGTATGCGGAAGAACTCCCCGGGGAAAGCTTATAAATAAAAAACCTATAGAAGCTTCGGAACGGGAGCTTGCGGAAAACAACAGAAGCAGAAGCGCAAAGCTCCGTATCATAGAAAAATTGTAGAACAGGAACAGCTCCGCCGATCAACAGAAATACACCGATCGTCGGCAAAAAAGAAAGGAACAGCGGTCTTTAAGATGAGTAAGAACAATCTCGCCTATGACCTTACCAAATACGAGGACGTTTCCCCCGAAAAAGCCCCTAAGATACGGGTGCGCAGACGGCGCGCCGACACGGGTTCCGTGCCTAAGATGATAGTTCTTGTCACTGCGGTGGGAGTGATGATGGGCGGAGTTATCTACAGCAAGGTGGAAGAAGCGTCCATTCATAACGAAATAACCAATCAGACAAAGAATGTTGAGATGCTTGCCAGCGAAAACGTCCGTATGCAGTCGGAGATCGAGGAAAAGACTGCGCTGAAATATATCGAGGACTATGCGGAAAATGTTCTGGGAATGCAGAAACTCGACAAATCACAGGTGGAATATGTAAGCATTTCAAACGGCAGCGCGGCGGATATTCCCAAGGACGAGGAAAATATTTTTGTAAGGATAAAAAATACTTTTAACGACTTTCTGGAATATATCCGCGGCTGATGCAATAGTATGAAACAGGGCTGTACACTAAAATAATACAGCCCTTAAATCAATATTTGTGAAAGGAGCGCGGCGGTTTTGTCATATCAGCCTACGCAGAAGATGAGATTCAAGCTGAACGGTATAGTTCTTCCTGTTCTGCTTATTTTTGCAGGATTTATCGTTGTAAATCTTTTCAAAACATCTATTACCGACAACGCAAAATATCAGGCTCTTGCCAATGAGAACCAATTCAAAAGCACCATCGTCAAGGCTAACCGCGGCAGCATTTACGATACCAACGGCAATATCCTTGCCCAGTCCGCAACGGTCTATTCCGTAAACGTGAACCCCCGCCGCATTTACGAAAAACAGCAGGACGAAGCCAAAGCCGCAAAGAACGGACAGATCGACGAATATATGACCGACGGCGTTCTTGAATCCGAAAGAATGACCAAAGCCGCGGCAAATATCCTCAGCGAAGAACTTGGCGCAATAGCGGACGTCAGCTATGACGATGCGGTGAAGAAACTTACCGAGAACGGAGAGACAAGTCAGTGGGCCTGCATTGCAAAATCCATTGAAAAGCCTGTCGCCGACAAGATACTTGCCCGAGCGGCGGAAGAAGGACTCGGGGATCTTATATATCTTGATCCCGATACTAAAAGATATTATCCGCAGGGAGAAATGGCAGCGGCGGTAATAGGTTTTACCAACTATGACGGAGACGGTGTTTACGGCATTGAATCCTATTACAACGACTACCTTAAAGGCGTTGACGGAAAGATAATTTCCGCTACCGACGCTTACGGAAACGCCATGCCCTATAAAAATGATAAGATCTATGACGCTCAGGACGGTAACTCCGTTTACCTCACCATAGACAACACCCTTCAGCACATGGTGGAAAAATATCTGGATCAGCAGGTACAGGCTCATGCTCCTGCCTGCCGTGCCTGCGCCGTTATGATGAATGTCAATACGGGAGCCGTTCTTGCAATGGCAAGTTCCCCCGGATTTGATATAAACGACAGGAATTCCCTTTACGCTCCTGCCGATATTGCAAAACTTTCGGGAATAACCGATGAGGAAGAGTACAACGCCATGTACGTTTCTCTTCGCGAACAGCAGTGGAAAAACAAAGCCGTTACCGAGCCTTACTATCCGGGTTCGGTATTCAAGGTAGTTACAGGTTCTGCGGCTTTAGAGGAAAAAGTGATCTCCGTAAATTCCACATTTACCTGCAACTGGGAAATAGACGTTGCGGGACAGCTTATGCACTGCTGGTCGGGATATGCCCACGGAACGCAGGATTTTACTACTGCTATGACAAACTCCTGCAACCCTGTTTTCATTCAGATAGGTTTGCTCCTCGGCAAGGATAAATTCTCCGACTATTTCAAGGCTTTCGGACTTGACGAGCCTACGGGGATAGATCTTCCCGGAGAAGCGACAAGTATATCCATCGACACAAGAGAAAAAGGTCCTGTTGAACTTGCTTCCAGTGCCTTCGGTCAGACAAACAAGGTAACGGCTATCCAGATGATAACCGCTTATGCCGCTGTGGTGAACGGCGGGTATCTTGTAACTCCATACGTTGTCAGCAAGATAGTAGATCCTAACGGAAATGTTGTAAAAACTACAGAACCTTCCATAAAACGTCAGGTAATTTCGGAGGAAACTTCCGCGACCATGCGGCAGGTGCTTGAATCGGTAGTAAACACCAAAGGCGGTTCAAACGCTTACATAAAAGGCTATTCCATAGGCGGAAAGTCGGGTACTTCCGAAAAGCAGGACAAGATGAACCAGACGGGAGTCAGTGACCTGTATGTTGCTTCATACTGCGCTTTCGCGCCTGCGGACGATCCCGAAATTATCCTGCTCGTTATGGTCGATGAACCTACTGCGCGGGATCAGAACGGCGCACTTATGTATTACGGAAGCATCGTTGCCGTTCCTGCGGTAACTAATGTTCTTAAAGAAGCACTTCCATATCTGGGATATTATCCCGAATATACCGAAGAGGAACTTGAAGCAATGGGCGTTAAACTTCCTTCCGTTGAAGGACAGCTCGTTGATGTTGCAAAGTCCACGCTGGAAACTCAGTCGCTGCAAGTCACCGTAATAGGTGACGGCGATAAAGTTGTTGCACAAGTTCCCGCAAAGGGAAGTTCCATTCCCAGAAACGGAAAGGTAATTCTTTACACCGAAGAAAATTACGAAACAGAATACACCACCGTTCCGAATGTTATCGGATACAGTGTGTCTGATGTAAATACAATACTTACAAATGCCGATCTTAACTTCAAAGTCGGCGACGGCGCGGCAAATCACAGCGGTGCCATTGCCTACAGTCAGAATTATGCAGAGGGAAATATAGTTCCCGCGGGAACTATTATCGAAGTCACATTTGTTGTTAAGGATCAGGGATAAATTTTCAAGGGGGCTGTTCCGAATGAGACTTGACGAGCTTCTTGAAGAAGCTGGAAAAGCTATGCCCATAGAGGCTAAAGTGAAAAACACAAAAGCAGTCGTTGCGGGAGTTACCGACAATACCGATGATGTGACCGCAGGCTTTGTTTTCGTCTGCGTAAAAGGATCCCGCTTTGACGGACACGATCACGCTGAGGAGATGCTTTCAAAGGGCGCGCTCTGCGTTGTCACCGATCATGACATCGGCTGCGGAGATCAGATAATTGTCAAGGACACGCGGACTTTTTACGGACATCTCTGCGCAATATGGTTCAATCACCCCGAACGCCGCATGAAGCTTATCGGCGTTACGGGCACTAACGGCAAGACCACTATTGCAACTATGATAAAAGCTATCCTTATGGATAAAGGACACAAAGTCGGATTTATCGGCACCACAGGCGCGCTGATAAACGGCGTTCCCGTGGAGACGGACGGAGCAACTCCCACTACACCCAGAGTGTACGAGCTTTACAAGCTGTTCTACGAAATGGCAAAAAGCGGCTGCGACTGCGTTGTAATGGAAGTTTCCTCATTTGCTCTCGCGCAGAACCGCATAGGTCCTGCAATGTTCAGAGTTGCCATATTTACAAATCTTACCCGGGATCATCTGGACTATCACATCAATATGTCCAACTACTTTGAAGCCAAGAAAAAGCTTTTCACCGAACACTGCGAAACTGCCATCATCAACATTGATGACGAATACGGTATGCGTATGTACAAGGAGCTTTCACAGTACCCGAACGTAAGGAGAATTTCCTTCTCCACCAAGGGACAGAAAGCAGACCTTACGGCGGATTCCGTAAAATTTTCGGACGGTGCAACCAAGTTCTGGGTAAAGGGCGAAAGCTCGGGTAAAAGATACCCGTTCAGCCTGAACATGATAGGCGCATACAACGTTTCAAATGCTCTGGCGGCAATTGCTGCCTGTCTCGTTCTCAGCATGGGAATGAACTCGATAATGTCCGCAGTGACGTCTTTCAAAGGCGTTAAAGGTCGCTGCGAAATTATCCCCACGGGCAAGGATTTCATGGTGATATGCGACTATGCCCATTCCCCCGACGCACTGGAAAATGTTCTGCCTAACATCAAGGAGAACTGCAAGGGACGCCTTATAACGCTTTTCGGCTGCGGCGGAGACAGAGACAAGACAAAACGTCCGCTTATGGCACAGGCGGCGGAGAAATATTCCGACATACTTATCATAACTTCCGACAACCCCAGAAATGAAGATCCTAACGCGATAATTGACGATATAATTTCGGGACTTTCCTTTACAAAGCCCTATATACGCATCACCGACCGCAAAGCCGCTATCCGCCGCGCAATTACTCTTGCGGAAAAAGGCGATATAATCGTTCTTGCTGGCAAAGGACATGAAGATTATCAGATACTTGACGGCGGAGTACACATTCATTTTGACGAGCGGGAAATTGTTGCGGACGTTCTCCACAGCTACAAGAAAAAGCGTTACAATCCAAATATACAGGAACTTATTTCCATTACCGAGATCATGGACGCCACAGGCGGAAAGCCCATGAATCTGCGGGAATTTGACCGCAAAATACCTATGACAAGCGTTTTTACCGACTCAAGAAATGTTATTCCCGGAGGAATTTTCATTGCCATAAAGGGAGAGCGTTTTGACGGACACGACTTTGCGCGGGAGACTGTGGAAAGGGGAGCTATAGCCGCGATCACCGAACGTTCGCTTCCCGATGTTCCGAGCATAGTCGTTAAAAGCACAAGAAAGGCGCTTCTTGACCTTGCAAGATATTTCAGAATGAAATTCAGTCCCATTGTTGTGGGGATCACGGGAAGCGTGGGAAAGACCACCACAAAGGAAATGACCGCACTTGCACTTTCCTGCAAGTACAGCGTTTTCAAGACCGAAAGCAACCATAACAACGAAATAGGCGTTCCGCAGACGCTTTTCAAGATGAATTCAAGCTGCGAAGCTGCCGTTATTGAAATGGGAATGTCCGATTTCGGCGAGATAGAAAGAATTTCAAGAGCGACTCACCCCACGGCTTGTCTGATAACAAACATCGGCTATGCTCATATGGAGAAGTTAGGCTCTCAGGAAGGTATACTGCACGCGAAGCTGGAGATCCTCAAAGGCGCGGAGAGAACTGCTCCGCTTATCATCAATTATGATGATCCGCTGCTTGCGCCGATGAAGGAACATTACGAGGATACACGTCCTGTGGTAACATATGCGATTGACAACACAAAAGCGGACTTCCGAGCGGTGGACATCGCTCTTTACAAAGACAGATCGTTTTTCCATCTCAGGCATAAAGGCGAGATCATCTGCGATGTTACGCTTTTCAGTCTGGGAAGGCATAATATCTACAATGCCCTTGCGGCAATAAGCACCGCCGTTACGCTTGGCTGCGATCCTGTTGCGGCTGCGGAAATGCTTGTGGGATTCCAGCCCGATTCGCTGCGCCAGCACGTTCAGCGGCGGGGAGAACAGCTTGTTATCGCAGACTGCTACAACGCTTCGCCGTCGTCGGTAAAAGCGGCGATAGAAGTTCTCTGCGAAATGACTCCCGCAAAGGGCGGCAGACGTGTTGCCGTTCTGGGGGATATGCTTGAACTGGGCGAAAAGTCTCCGGAATTCCATGAGCAGATAGGGGAATTTGTGGTAAAGAAAGGCGTTGACATACTTGTCTGCTACGGAAAGAACGCAAAATATATTGCAAAGCGCGCGGACGAACTGGGTATGCACGCAGGCTGTTCGGAGGATAAGCGCATGGTGCTGAACTTCCTGAAATACAAATTGAAACCTAATGATATAGTTCTTTTCAAAGCCAGCAGAGGTATGCACATGGAAGAACTTATGGAGGAATTCTACAAGGACTGCTGACAGTCACGAAAAGGAGATAGTATATGCCATTCTGGATAAATATGATAGTTGCGATAGTCGCTTTCGGAATATCGGCACTGACGGGAATTTTTCTCATTCCGCTGCTTAAAAAGATACATTTTGGTCAGACTATTTACGAGAAGGGTCCCGCATGGCACAAGGATAAACAGGGAACTCCCATAATGGGCGGGTTCATGTTCATTATCGGTTCGGCGATCGCGGCGGCGGTGGGATATGCTCTGTACCGCTGGCATATCATGCGGATAGGATATGTTCCCGATATGACTCAGCTTTACAAGCTGCTGGCAGGCTTCGGATTTGCGATTCTGAATGCGGGGATAGGATTTATTGACGACTACATCAAAGCTGTAAAAAAGCAGAATCTCGGGCTTCGTCCGAAACAGAAACTGATAATGCAGTTTATTTTCAGTGCTGCGTTCCTTTACGTTCTGTACCTGCTGGGAGATACCTACACGGATATATATTTCCCCGTGATAGGCTATGTTGACTTCGGGATATTCTACTACCCGATAATGGTGCTGTACCTTATTTTCCTGACAAATGCGGTAAATCTTACGGACGGCATTGACGGGCTTTGCGGTTCGGTAACGATAGTTGCGGGGCTTTCCTTTGTAATGCTCTGCGCGGCTATGGGCGAATGGGAATACTCAATATTCTCAATGGCACTGGCAGGGGGCTGTCTGGGATTCCTGATCTGGAACCTTCACCCCGCAAAAGTTTTTATGGGGGATACAGGCTCGATGTTCCTCGGCGGTTCGGTATGCGCAATAGGTTTTGCAATGCATCAGCATATAATTCTTGCGATAGTTGCGATAGTATATATTATCGAAGCGCTTTCTGTGGTTATACAGGTAACATATTTCAAGATAACAAAAGGCAAGCGGCTTTTCAAAATGTCGCCCATACATCATCACTTTGAAATGTGCGGATTTTCCGAATATAAGATAGTGATATGCTTTTCGGCGGCAGCACTTATTGCAGGAGTCGCGGCAAATCTGATATATAATTTTACTTAAAATATTAATTGCAGATCTTAAAGAAAGGAAGGCGTACAATGCAGAACACGGCAAGAGCTGTTCCCGATGACAGGCGGCGGAAAAATATAACTTCAAACGCTCCGTCAAAGGGCTACAAGGAAAAATATGCCACAGGACCTATGGATTTTCCGTTTTTCCTGATAATCATGGTTCTTCTTGTAATGGGAATAATCATGATGTTCTCGGCGGGTTATGCATGGGCGATCAAGAAAAGCAATGACGGAATGAACTATGTGAGCCATCAGCTTGTAATGGCGATAATAGGACTTGTGGGAATGTTCTTTGCGTCATTTTTCGATTATCATTGGCTCAGGAAACCTATAATTGCATACGGATTTTTCGGATTCTGCGTGATACTGCTGATATTGTGCCGCGTGGGACCGTTCCAGTATGCAAGAGGCGAAGCCCACAGATGGTTACAGATAGGTCCACTGCCTGCGTTCCAGCCGTCGGAGCTTATGAAACTTGCGATAATACTGTTATTTTCCTATCTTATTTCGGTAAATTACACCAAGATGAAACAGTTTAGGTACGGAGTCGTGCCGTTCATGATGTTCCTCGGGATAGTTGCGGGACTGATGATGATGCAGCCCCACCTTTCGGGAACTATCATCATATGCGCCATAGGCGTTATAATGATGTATGTGGGCGGAACAAGGTTCACCCATCTGCTGACGATCGTCCTTATCGGAGCGGCGGCACTGGCGGGAGTAGTTTTCATTCTTATGGAAGTAAAAGGTCTGGGATATTTTGAGACACGTTTTCTGTCATGGACGGATCCGTTCAACGAAGAAGCCGCTCAGGACGATGTATGGCAGACAAGAAACAGTCTTATTGCAATAGGCTCGGGCGGACTTTTCGGACTGGGACTTGGCAATTCCCGTCAGAAATTCCTGTACCTTCCCGAAGCGCAGAATGACTTTGTTTTTGCGGTAGTATGCGAGGAGCTGGGATTTATCGGTGCGTGTCTGGTAATAATACTGTTCCTCATATTCACAATGCGCGGATTCTATATTGCTTCAAAAGCACCCGACAAGTTCGGAATGATGCTTGCTGTGGGTCTTACAGTTCAGATAAGTTTGCAGGCACTGCTGAACATTGCCGTTGTAACAAATACTATACCCAATACGGGAGTTTCCCTGCCGTTTTTCAGCTACGGCGGAACGGCGCTTATCATGCAGCTTGTGCAGATGGGCATTGTTCTGAATATTTCCCGACAGTCGATAATTGAAACATAGTAACGCATATTTCTGAAAGGAAGATAATTATGAAAGTCCTGCTTGCGGGCGGCGGAACGGGCGGACACATAAACCCCGCTCTTGCTATCGCGTCCATAATAAAACAGCATGATCCCGATGCGGAATTTCTCTTTGCGGGAACTCCCAACGGCATGGAAGCAAAGCTTATCCCCGAAGCGGGATATGATTTCGCGCCTATAAAAATAAGCGGCTTTCAGCGGAAGATCACCGCAAAGAACATTGCCCGCAACGCCCGTGCGGCGGCGTATCTTTCCGTATCGGGAATACGTTCCCACAAGATAATAGAAGATTTCAAACCCGATATTGTTATCGGCACAGGGGGATATGTAAGCTATCCCATACTTTCAAAAGCCGTGCAGATGAAGATCCCCACGGTGATCCATGAGCAGAACGCTTTCCCGGGGATAACCAACAGGCTGCTTTCCAAAAAAGTGGATACGGTAATGCTCACAGTTGAGGAAGCTGTTCAGCATCTTGATCCTGCGGCAAAATATGTAGTTACGGGACTTCCCGTGCGGAAGGGATTTGCCGCTGAAAGGCTTTCCCGCGCCGAAGCAAAGAAAAAGCTCGGTCTTGATGACAAGCTGTGCATTTTCAGTTTCGGGGGAAGTCTGGGAGCGGGCGCGGTAAACAAATGCGCCGCCGCTCTCATGGAATGGGAAAAGGAAAACGATTTCCCCGTGAATCATATCCACGGTTTCGGGAAAATGGGACATGAGACCTTCCTGCCCCGTCTTGCGGAACTGGGGATCGATCCAGACAGCAACCCCAATCTCATTGTAAAAGAATACATAAACAACATGGACGTTTGCACAGCTGCCGCCGACCTGATAATAAGCCGCAGCGGAGCTTCCACCATTTCGGAGCTGCAAGCCATGGGACGTGCGTCCGTTCTTATCCCTTCGCCCAACGTTACCGCAAATCACCAGTTCCACAATGCAATGGTTCTGGGACGTGCGGGAGCGGCGGTCGTTATCGAGGAAAAAGATCTGACCGATGAGCTTCTTATAGAAAAAGTTAAAGAACTTATCCACGATCCTGCGCGGCTGGACGCTCTTGCAAAACGTGCCGCGGAAACCTATGTAAAAGATACTCCTGACAGGATTTATTCTGTCATAAAAAAGCTTGTGCCATCAGCTAATTCGTAATTCGTAATGCGTAATGCGTAATGAAAATTGCGGAAATTACGAATTACGAATTACGCATTACGCATTTTCACAAAAAAGTTCCCTTACGCATAACATAAGATAAAAACGTAAGGGAGCTGCCTGTATGCAGAAGCTGATAGTGAACGGCGGAAAAAAATTAAGCGGGGAAATTCATATCCAAGGCGCGAAAAATGCCGCGCTGCCCATAATGGCGGCGTCAGTGCTTTGCGGCGGAGAGGTGATATTAAAGAACTGCCCGCGCATTTCGGACGTTTACTCGGCTATGCGGATACTTACATACCTCGGCTGCAAAGCAGGCTTTGAAGATAAGAATGTTGCCGTTATCAATTCGGAAAATATCTCCGCGGAGGGGATCTCCGACGAGCTTATGCGGGAAATGCGTTCTTCACTGTTCTTTCTGGGCGCTGTCCTCGGAAGGACGGGACATTGCAGGATAACTCTTCCCGGCGGCTGCGATCTCGGCCCCCGTCCCATAGATATGCACCTTGCCGCGCTGCGCAAAATGGGAGTTACTATCCGCGAGGAGTTCGGGACTCTTGACTGTACCGCAGAAAACGGTCTCCGCGGCGCGAAGATAGATCTTTCTTTTCCCTCTGTGGGAACTACGGAAAATATTATCCTTGCGGCTGTGACGGCGGCGGGAACTACCGTTATCGGAAATGCCGCGCGGGAGCCCGAGATCGCCGATCTGGCTGAATTTCTCAATTCCTGCGGCGCAAGAATAAGCGGCGCGGGCTGCGGGAAGATCATAATTCACGGCGTTGAAAAGCTTCACGGCTGTCAATATAAAGTCATGCCCGACAGGATAGTCTGCGCAACATATCTTGCCTGTGCCGCTGCTGCGGGCGGGGAGATAGTTGTTTCGGACTGCCGTCCCGGGGATATTGAAATGATACTTGCGGTTTTCGAGCAGATGGGCTGCATAGTTCACACGGGCTGCGATAAGATATATTTCAGCGCGAACCGTCCGTTAAAAGCTGTTGCGCCTATCCGTACCATGGTCTACCCGGGATTCCCCACGGACGCGCAGGCGGTGGTGATGGCACCGCTTTGCAGGGCAAAAGGCACTTCGGTATTTGTGGAAAATATTTTTGAAAATCGTTACAAGCACGTCGGGGAACTTTGCAGAATGGGCGCGGATATTCTCGTGGAGGGGAAAGTTGCGGTCATTGAAGGCGTGAAACACCTTTACGGCGCAAAGACCTGCGCCGCCGATCTTCGGGGCGGGGCGGGACTTGTAGCCGCGGCACTTTCCGCAGAAGGCGTAAGCGAAATTTCGGACATTCACTACATTGACAGAGGTTATGAGGGGATAGAAAAAACGCTTTCCTCTGTGGGAGCGGATATTATAAGGATTTAGGAGAAATGCTGTATGCAGGACGTTGTAAAACGCGGTAACAGCGGCAGCAGCGGACGCAGCCGCAAGCGTAATATGTCATTGTATTACGGAACGGTGGCGTTTATAGTTCTTGTCATATTTGCCATACTTTCGGCAACGGTGTTTTTCAATGTTGAAAATATCATTATAAACGGTTCGTCCATATATACTGCCGAAGAAATTGCTGCCGCAAGCGGCATCGAGGGCGGCGACAATATGATCCGCCGCAATATGGGAAATGTTGAAAAGCAGATAACGGACAGTCTGGTCTATATCGAAACGGCAAAGGTCACAAGGCGTTTCCCGTCGTCGCTGGAAATTGAAGTTTCCCCAAGCAGGGAAACTGCTTGTATGGATAACAACGGCGAGGGCTGCTGGATAGTGAGCCAGTCGGGAAAGGTGCTGACGTTTTCCGAAACTGCGGATGAGGATCTGCCTTTCTACCTTGGCGCTGAGCCTGCCGAGGGAATGATGGAAGGCGCACAGTTCGCTTCCGTCGATGAGGATAAGACAGAAGTCATCTACGAACTTATGGAACGTTCTTCATCGGATTTCGGCTCAAAAGTGACGGAATACGATGTTACCGACAGGCTTAACATAACCTGTATCTATGAGGATCGCATAAATGTAGTTCTGGGGGTAATTGCCAATCTTGACTATAAGTACAGATTTGCGGAGGAAATACTTTCCACAAAGATCGCTCCCGATGCGGAAGGACGTCTCCGCCTGCTTGACAGGAGCGCACAGTTCCTGAGCAATACGGATCTTGAACAGATAGAGGAAACTTACAATTTCAATATGGAAACATCTGTCTCCACAGAGACGGAAATTGCCGATCCGAACGCCGGAACTGACGTTTCCGGGACGGAAACAGCGGCGTCAGATACAACAAAATTGAATTTTGAGTAAAATATTTTAGTAATATTTTCTAAAACGTATATTTTTTCTTAAAACTACTTGAAAAATTATTTTAAGTATGTTACAATTATATTGTATATGTTATATTGCTAAAAGTATGTAAAAATATATTAGGAGGACGTTTTAAATGAGTTTTGCGGTAGATAATGAGGAGATCTATTCCGACATAAACATAAAAGTCGTTGGTGTTGGCGGCGGCGGCGGAAATGCGCTCAACTGCATGGCGACCGAGGGCATTTTTGACGTTGAGTTCGTTGCTGTCAATACGGACGCGGCTGCACTGCGGGCTTCAAAGGCTTCCACAAAAGTGCAGATAGGCGAAAAGCTCACAAGAGGACGCGGCGCGGGCAACAAGCCCGAGATCGGCGAACGTTCCGCACAGGAGAACCGTGACGAGATCGCCGCTGCTCTCAAAGGCGCGACTATGGTTTTCATTGCCGCAGGAATGGGCGGCGGAACAGGCACGGGCGCAGCTCCCGTTGTTGCGGAGATTGCAAAGGAGCTGGATATTCTTACCGTTGCAGTTGTTACAAAGCCGTTCAACTTTGAGCAGAAGGCGAAAATGGCACAGGCGGAGCGCGGGATCGCCGAACTTATGAAGCACGTTGATTCGCTGGTAGTTATCCCTAACGAACGTCTAATATCCACGAGCGAGAAGCAGCTTACCATGAAGGAAAGTTTTGCAATGGCGGATAATATCCTGAAAACAGGCGTAAAATCCATTGCCGAGCTTATCACGGTAGACGGATTCATCAATCTGGACTTTGCGGACGTGGAAACCACCATGAAAAATGCGGGTTACGCGCATATGGCTATCGGACACGGTTCGGGCAAGGACAAAGCCGCGGAAGCTGCAAATGCTGTTATTACAAGCCCGCTGCTTGAAACTTCCATCAGCGGCGCAACACGTCTGCTTGTTAACATTGTCATGTCCGAGGACGCTCTTTCAACGGATATCGACACAGCTACAAAGCTTATTACGGAAGCTGCCGATCCCGATGTTGAACTTATCTTCGGTGCAAGCTTCGATCCCGAAATGCAGGACGAGATCAACCTTACTGTTATTGCTTCGGGATTCAAGAATCTTGGCGCGGGAATGGTAACAAATGTAGATGCGGAAAGTTCTTCCGGCACAGAATCTTCGGGAGATACGGAGGACGCGGGGCATTCGGCTATAGACGATTATGCATCGCTTCTGGGAATTTTCACGGACAGATCATAAAATTACATATAAGCCGGGGCGGCACGGAGTTATCCGTGCCGCTTTTTTCATGAATATATAAAAAATTTTCGGGAATGATAACAGAAACAAAAGGAGCGTTGTTATGGCAAGGAAAATTTCCCGAAATACTTTTCTTATGGAATCGCCGCCCACTATACACAGCTTTGCTTCGATAGTGGGCAAAAAAGAGGGCGAAGGTCCGCTTGCGGAATTTTTTGATGAGGTGGAAAATGATGCCTATTTCGGTCAGAAAACATGGGAACAGGCTGAAAGCGAACTTATGAAGCGTACCCTGCAAAAAGCACTTTTCAAGGGCGAGATCACTCCCGAACAGGTGGATATGATGTTTGCTGGGGATCTGCTGAATCAGTGCATAAGTTCAACTTACGGTCTGCGCGACCTGAATATCCCGCTTCTGGGGATATACGGCGCGTGTTCCACAATGTCAGAGGGACTTGCGCTGTCCGCGCTGATGACGGACAGCGGCCTCGGCGGGAACATAGCGGCGGTGACTTCTTCCCACTTCTGCACGGCGGAAAGACAGTTCCGCTTTCCGCTTTCTTACGGAGCTGTCAGGACTCCCACGGCACAGTGGACCTGCACCGCATCGGGCGCAGCGGTGGTTTCCCCCAAGACTACTTCGCCGTTTATACGTGCTGTAACTATCGGAAAGATCGTAGATATGGGCGTTACCGATGCAAACAATATGGGCGCGGCTATGGCTCCCGCGGCGGCGTATGTTATAAAAACATTCCTGCATGACACGGCAATGGAACCGTCCGATTTTGATGCGATAGTTACGGGCGATCTGGGAAGAGTGGGCAGCGAGCTGCTTATGGAGCTTCTGAAAGGCGAAGGACTGGACATTTCGGATAAGCACAAAGATTGCGGAGTGATGATGTTTGACATAGAAGCGCAGGACGTACACGCAGGCGGGTCGGGCTGCGGCTGTTCGGCATCGGTGCTGTGCGGATATTTCCTGCCGAAAATACGGACGGGCGAGATCAGAAATATACTTTTCTGCGCAACGGGCGCGCTGATGTCGCCGACGGCTTCGCAGCAGGGCGAAAGCATACCGTCCATATCACACGCAGTGTTTATTTCCGCCGAAAGCAGAATAAGCGGCGAATAGAACGGAGGGATCATATTGAATTATTTATGGGCATTTTTGACAGGCGGGGTCTTATGCGCGATAGGACAAGCGCTGATAGACTATACAAAGCTTACCCCCGCGCGGATATTGGTGTCATATGTGGTGGCGGGAGTTGTGCTTGGCGCGCTGGGAGTCTACAGACCGCTGATAGAGTTTGCAGGGGCGGGCGCAAGCGTGCCGCTGACGGGCTTCGGGAATCTGCTTGTAGAGGGCGTGAGACAAGCCGTTGACGAGCGGGGATTCATAGGTGTGCTGACAGGCGGTCTGACGGGTGCGGCAGGAGGTATTACAGCCGCGATACTTTTCGGACTTGCAATAGCACTGATCTTCCGATCGAAAGAAAAATAGCAAAAATGACGGCAAGTCGCAGTACGGCTTGCCGTAATTTTTTACACCAAAATCCCATACAAAATCTTCCAAAATTACCATTCCCAGAAATCCCCACCTGTAATAAAGCGAAAAAGGATTTCGCTAAAGCATACTTTAGTGAAATACGAACGGATTCGTATGTAA
>CANQTP010000019.1 GCA_947626755.1 uncultured Clostridia bacterium | reverse complement strand
ATTATACCACATTGTCTAACTTTTGGGGAGCATTTCATTCAAGGCTGCGGGGTCGAGGGGCGGAGCCCCCGCCGCCGCCCGCAGGCGGCGGAATTCCCCTAATTAAGAGCTCCGCAAGGGGTGAATTGCCGCCGTAGGCGGCAAGAGGGGACGCCCTGCGATAGAGGGCGTCCCCTTGAGACAGGCAAGTTATTTAGTTTTTGCCTTTTGAAACAGTCCGGTGGACTGTTTCAAAACAAATTTAAAATATATTTTTCGACAGCCTGCAACCGCTCTGCGGTTTGTTTTGAAAACTGCACGGCGACTTATCAAGTTGTGAAGTTTTCCCATTTCCCCAATGGTTTCCCCCTCGCATATCGAATAACTAAGAAGTCATTACTATTTTAGCAAATTTTGTATCTTTGTAATTTTAAAGGCATAAATTATTAAATAATTTTTAACTCATTAAATTATCTTAAATTACCTTTTTCGGAATGAATAATGAAAAATTTTCCTGTTTGGTATTGATTTTTTTGGAGAAATGGTGTATAATTACTTTAATTGTTTAAATTTAATATCATTGTAAAGGATCGATGAAGAATGAAGATAGGTTTTTCAACTATCGCCTGTCCCGACTTTACATGGCAGGAAATTTACTCTATGGCAAAGGATTTCGGATTCCACGGCATCGAGATACGCGGTCTGGGAAGCGATATTTTCTCGGTAAATGCACAGCCGTTCAAGGAACAGAACATCGGGGAGACTATCAAAAAATTAAAGGCGCTGGATCTGGAGATCCCATGCCTTACCTCGGGCGCTTGCCTTAAATTTGCGGACAAGCAGGAAGAAGCTTTTGCGGAGATAACAGCTTATGCAAAGCTTGCGCAGAAACTGGGAACGTCCTATATCCGCGTTCTGGGCGACCTGAACGCCGCCCCCGAAGGCGAAGTGGACGATTCCGTGGTGGAAAACGCTCTGAAAAAGCTTGTTCCTGTTGCGGAAGAATACAACGTTACTCTTCTTGTGGAAACAAACGGCGTTTACAGCGATACAAAACGCCTTGCCGCGCTTCTTGACAGAGTCGACAGCCGCAAAGTCGCAGCGCTCTGGGATATGCACCACCCCTTCAGATTCGGCGGAGAAGCTCCCGAAACAACTGTTGCAAATCTCGGCGAATACATCAAGTACATTCAGGTCAAGGACAGCGTTATGGGCGCGGACGGAAAGGTAATTTACAAAATAATGGGAAGCGGAGATATTCCCATAAGAGAAATGATAGAAGCTCTCAAGACCATCAACTATACTGGATATATTTCCCTTGAATGGCTGAAACGCTGGGCTCCCGACCTCAGTGATGCGGGAATTGTAATTCCTCAGTTTGCGGAGTTCATGGCTCCCTATAAGACAAAGTATAAACATTCCCTCCAGACAAGCATTGACGGAAAGGGACAGTACCCTTGGCCTAAGGAACGCATTATAAACTACACTTTCCCCGACGTGCTTGACCGTATCTGCGAACAGTTCCCAAATCAGTACGCTTTCAGATATACCGAACTTGACTACACCCGCACATATCCCGAATTCCGCGACGATGTGGACACTTTCGCCCGCGCGCTGATGGCTATGGGAGTTAAGAAAGGCGACCACGTTGCTATCTGGGCGACAAATGTTCCCCAGTGGTATATTACTTTCTGGGCGACCACAAAGATCGGCGCGGTGCTTGTTACGGTGAACACTGAGTACAAGATACACGAGGCGGAGTATCTTCTCAAACAGTCCGACACGAATACTCTCGTTATGATAGACGGCATAAAGAATATAAGCTACATCAACATTATCAAGGAACTCTGCCCCGAACTTGAAAACTGCGAACCCGGCAAGCTTGTTTCCGAGAAACTGCCGTTCCTGAAAAACGTCATAACCGTTGATTCGGAAAACAAAGGCTGCTTCACTTGGGAGTCCGCTCTTGCGCTTGCAAAGGAAGTTCCTTACAGCAAAGTCGAGGAAGTAAGACGGACTATCAATGTCCACGATGTGTGCAATATGCAGTATACTTCGGGAACCACGGGTTTCCCAAAAGGCGTTATGCTTACCCATTACAATGTTGTAAATAACGGAAAGGCTATCGGCGACTGCATGGATCTTTCCACAGCCGACAGAATGATGATACAGGTGCCTATGTTCCACTGTTTCGGAATGGTTCTGGCAATGACGGCTTCCATGACCCACGGCACAACAATGTCGCCTATAACAAGATTTTCTCCGAGGAAAGGACTTGCCTGCATAAACAAGGAGAAAATAACCTGCTTCCACGGCGTTCCCACAATGTTTATTGCAATGCTGGGGCATGAGGATTTCCCGAAAACCGATTTTTCAAGTATGAGAACGGGGATCATGGCGGGTTCGCCCTGCCCCATAAAGACCATGGAAGAAGTTATTGAGAAGATGCACATGACGCAGATATGTATTACTTACGGTCAGACCGAGGCTTCCCCCGCCACTACCATGAGCAAGACCACAGATTCCATTGAACAGCGTGTGAATACCGTGGGCGGACCTATCTTCGGCGTTGAATGCAGAATAGTCGATCCCGAAACCAATCAGGAACTTCCCGATGATGTGGACGGCGAGTTCGTTGCCCGCGGCTACAACATCATGAAAGGCTACTACAAAATGCCCGAAGCCACTGCGGCGGCAATTGATCCGGACGGCTGGCTGCATACGGGCGACCTTGCAAGACGGCGTTCCGAGGACGGCTATTACAAGATAACAGGACGTATCAAAGATATGATAATCCGCGGCGGTGAGAACATTTACCCCAAGGAGATAGAGGATTTCCTCTACACCTATCCGAAGGTAAAGGACGTTCAGGTAATAGGCGTTCCAGATGAGGACTACGGCGAGGAAATAATGGCTTGCATAGTTCTTCAGGACGGCGTTACCGCCACGGAACAGGAGATAAAGGATTTCTGCCTTGACAGAATGGCAAAGCACAAGTGTCCCAGATATGTGGACTTTGTGGACGGTTTCCCCATGAATGCGGCGGGAAAGATCCTCAAATACAAAATGCGTGAACAGGCTGTGGAAAAGCTTGGTCTCCAAAAGGCAAACAGCATAGAAACGGCGTAAAAAACAACGGCTCGGGAGCGGATCCCGAGCCGATATTTGTTCAGCCTGAGTGCTTATTTTGTAAGCTGTCATTTCTTCCTGTGTCGGTTATGTAAAGGAATACCGCTATTATGACTATTGCAGCAATACAGCCGCAGAATGCTCCTGCGGAATCTATCATTACGTCCTTAAGCTGCATGGCACGTCCCGGGGTAAGACTCTGGTGGAACTCATCGGTAGAAGCGTATATAGTACTGAATATCCAAGTTATGAAGATATTCCGCATGGGACGCACGTTCCACAGATCAAGGAAGAAGTAGGTTATGAATGCCAGAGCCGCATATATGGAAAAATGAGCCATCTTTCTTACAAAATGGTGCAGACCCGATACTATAAATTCCTGCTGGGAAAGGGTCATGCTTTTGTATCCTCTGAAAATGATCCTGCTGATAAATCTTGTTACTTTAAGGCTGATACCGCTGCTTTCTGTTCCCGTCTGGGCGGAAAACCTGAATATTGCAGTCATGATGAACAGCATCAGAATAAATAAAATGATTTTTCTTAATTTTTTGTTCATAAAATTTCCTTTCTGCTTAGATCTCGCTTTTAAATGGTATATTTAGAATATTTTGTAAGACCGACCACAAAATGCAGTGTCGGTTTACGGAGTTCATTATTGAGAAATAGGGAAAATATGTAAAATACTTGTAAAAATTTGTGGAAAAACAGTGCGTTTACTGTGCAAATAACTAAAATCATTATCAAAAAAGCTTTTTTTATTATTAAATTTTGTGTTGACTTTTTGATGGACATATGTTATAATCAAAATAACCGTATTGTCGGAAAATATTTTGCTGTACGATAATACGCGTGTTCAGTGCTTCGGTGAAAGTATCTTTTCACTGTCGGCACAGATGCGTTCAAAAACTTCTTTTCCGCATTTCCGTACAATGACCTTTTCCGCTTCCGCAAACATCGGCGGACGGTGCGCCATATTGTGCGCGTCGGTGCCGAGAAGGCTTATTGTTCCGTCCTCGATCAGTTTAAGCAGCTTTCCCCTTGAGAACACGCCCGCTTCGGCTATGGAAGCGCAGTTCATCTGGCAGATTATATTCCTGCCCGACTTGCGTATCCGCTTGATGTCATCAGGAGTGTTCCCGAAACTGAGATAGCGCTCGGCGTGGGCGATGATTATCCGCTTATTGCACCTGTTCATGAAGGTCATGAACTCGCTGAAGAAATTATCATGGAAACGCTCAAACGGAAGTTCAAGAAGAATGTAGTCGGTATCTCCGATACATAATTTGTCAAAATCAGGGTCAGAGGACAGAGAAGGGTAAAAGAATACTTCTGCTCCGAGAGTCAGATCGGGAATACAGCGGACGCCTTCAAGGACGCTGCAAAGTCTTTCGTAAGACGCCTGACGTCTTTCAAGAAATTTTTGTATGTTTTCGTTCTGCCTGTAGAAGTGCGGCGTGAGTACAACATGATCAACGCCTGCATCGGCAAGCAATTTGAGCATTTTTACAGATTCGTTTGTGTCGGCAGCGCCGTCGTCCATTTTCGGAAGAATATGTGAGTGGAAGTCAATACGCATTTTAATGCTCCTTTCTTTTACAGCACCGATATTACCGCTTTCATACGATAATTACGCTGTACTTTAATTTTACATTCATTGAACGTTAATGTCAAGACCAAGTTGAAATTTGTGGAGGTAAAAACTTAATGGATATGGAAGAATCACTTGATCTTAGCTTTTTATTCGGGGTCCTGAAAAAGTATTTCCTTGTGATCATACTTTCGGCAGTTCTTTGCGGAATAGCGGGATTTACGGTATCGTACTTCATTATACCTAAAAAGTATGAATCAACTGCAAAGATCTATGTAGAAAACAATAATCAGGTCTCTGAGTCGGTAAACATAAACGACATCAACGCTGCCCAGAAACTGGTAAATACCTGCCAGATCATATTCAAGAGCAGGACTATGATGGACAATCTTATCGCAAATCTTGATCTTCCTTACACATATGAAGAACTGGATAAGATGATAACCGCAAGTTCGGTGAACAGCACCGAGGTCATGGAGTTCGTAGTTGAAAGCGGAGATGCAAGAGAATCACAGGAAATAGTCAACGAGCTTCTGGAACTTTCTATTGAGGAGTTTAAGAGAGTTATAAAATCAGGTTCCATAGAAATTCTGGAATACGGCGAAGTGAATTCCGATCCGTCATTCCCCAATGTACCGCTCATATCAATAGTTGCTGTTCTTGCAGGCGCAGTCGTTTCATATATGGTAGTTCTCGTAAGGGATATGCTGGACGTTGTTATCAAGCAGGGTGACAACATCGCTCAGATGTATGACGTTCCCGTATTTGCCGAAATAATGGAATTTGACAGCGCAAAGTCAGGCGGAAAGTACGGCTATTCCCATTACGGAAGCTACGGCTACGGCTACGGTGCAAAGCCCGAGAAGCCGGGCGAGGAGAAAGCCGTTCCCGACAACGGATTTTCCGAGAGATTCCTTTCGGATTCAACGCCGTTTGCAATTACCGAAGCTTATAATACCGCAAGAACAAACACCATGTTTGCTATCTCCACAAGCGGCAGGAAGATAATTGCCGTTACAAGTTCCAACCCGTCGGAAGGCAAAAGTACCACCTGCTCGAACTTTGCAATATGCTTTGCAAATGCAGGGTTCAGAGTCCTGCTGGTCGAGTGTGACCTGAGAAAGCCTACCATGGCGAAGAACTTCAACCTGAAACCCAAGTACGGACTTTCCTCCGTTCTGGGCGGCTTCTGCGCGGTGAACGATGCGATCAACAAAGATGTTATAAAGAATCTTGACATAATATCCGCGGGAGATATTCCGCCTAACCCGTCAGAACTTCTGGGCTCGGAAGCAATGAGAACGTTCCTGAGTATGTCCTCGGAAAGCTATGACTATGTTTTCCTTGACACACCGCCTGTAAACGTTGTTACCGACTCTCAGCTTATGAACGATGTTGTTGCGGGTATCATTTTCGTTGTAAAAGAAGGCTCAACTACCCACCCCGATTTGGAATCCGCGCTTGAAAAGATCCGCCTTGCAAACGGCAAAGTCCTCGGCTTTGTAAAGACATTCGGCAAAGCGGGAAAATCCGGAAGATACGGCAAGAAATATTCCTACAGCGCATACAAATACGGCTATTCTTCTTACGGAGAAAAGAACAGCAGCAACAGCTGATAGGTTTACTGAACAGTATATAAGGAGGTATGCCTTCCGCAAGGCGGGCAGTTTCTGAATATGGCAATATATTATTTCTTGCTGGCGGGAGTTATCGTAGCAGGTGTCCCCCTTTGCAGCAAAAGATGCGGACGATCCGGAAGGATCATCTACTGCTGCGCGGCAGCTCTGGTGTTCATATTCATTTCCGCGCTCAGGTTCAATGTGGGATATGACTACTATCAATATGCAACTGTATATTTTAATATGAAATATACAGGCATTGAGGACATTATGTATGACAGAATGGAGAAGGGCTTTACTTTTCCGCTCTATGCATTGAATCTCGGATTTGAAAATTATATTACGGTATTTGTATATACTTCAATAATCGTTTACGCTTCTATCTTTTATCTGATATATAAAAATTCTTCCTGCCCGTGGATAAGCGTGGCTTCCTTCCTTTGCTTCGGAATTTTTTTCAACTCACTTTGCTTCCTGAGACAGATAATAGCGGCTATTATTATTGCTTATGCTTTCAAGTACATAAACAGCAAAATGCCTGTACGATTTTTTATACTGGTACTGGCTGCTTCGGCGTTCCACTGGTCAGCACTGATAATGCTTCTTTTGTTTTTCCTTGTTAAAATTAAACCGGGGTATTTATATCTTGGCTTAGTTATTGCGGGAACTATCATATTCTGCATTTTTTCAATGTCTTTCCTTACGTGGGCAACAGAGCATTTCTATATGTACAGCGGATACGCGCTCACAAGCAACCATATTCTGTTTGGTCTTGACCCGCATTTTGCAATAATGGATGCTGTAATATTCATTGTATGCTTTATATTCAGAAAAAGACTTATTGAAAAGAATCCGGCAAATGCCGCCTATATAAACTGCATGATGTATACTACAGTTTTTGAGACTATGGGCATACGCCATTCTGTACTTTCGAGATTTGCAATACTTACATACATTCCGCCTATGTTATATATGCTGCCGGATCTGGTTTATGTGATAAAGGATTACATTGCCGAAAGGTTTGCACTTAAAGGCAGGAACTTTACACGTGCCGTCAATATATGTGCAGCTTCTGCATCGGCAATATTTGCATTCGGGTTTTATGTGTTACAAATGTTTACCGACGAAAGCGGCGTTGTACCGTATGTTTCGCAGATGAACAGACCGTTTGAACTTTTCGGAGAAATTGCCATAGAACAAGAAGATGATGAGGAACAGTGGATACTTGAAGATATGCAGGAAGAACCCGAAGATTATGAAGACGTTATCCCCGAAAACGGCGGCAGCGGAGATGAGATCGCAGACAGTGTTGACAACAATGATGTTCCCACCGATGATGTTCTTAATGACGAAAGTACAGACGATGAGGATTGGGACGAAGAAGGTTGGGACGACGAAGGCTGGGACGATGAGGACTGGGACGACGAAGGTTGGGGCAGCGATATGAGTGAAGAAGAACTTGATGCTTTGATACAGAATGAATTGTCAAGGTTGAACTGAGAAGGTGGTAATAATGGCAGATATGGAAAATGCCGCGGCAGAAAACAGAAAACACAGAAGCGGATACAGCCTTGCAGAAAATATTCTTATCACATTCATTATTACTTTTGCTGCCGCTGCTTTTTGCTACGAAAAGTATATGCCGGAAAGTTTTATGAAATTTTATCGGTTCATAATGACGGCTGCCTGTATGCTCACATGGCTGTGGCTCTCATTTTCGGGCGGAGCAAGAAATAAATGGAGATTTCTGGTCTACACGGCAGTGTTCTGGCTGCTGCCGCTGATAATTATTTACCTTTCCGACAGCGGTCCTGAATTTTGCAGAATGAGCATTACACTGTATGTTATATCCGAGTTCTTCCGTATGATGTTCATTAATTTTGCGGAATGTATCGGGAATGCTTTCAGGCTGAATGCAGTGCCGGTATTGCTGATAATGCTTATGTTATGCGTATTTGCGTTTCTTGCCGGAAATTTTCTGTCGGACAAACTTAAAAAAGGTAATTACACTTTTTTAAAGTGTTAATTATAATTGTTTGAGAAAGGAGGAGATTGCCATGAAAAATGGTATGAAAAAAGTTTTGAGCGTAGCTCTTACTCTCGTAACTTTAGCTGCAACATCTGTAGCTGCTTCCGCTGCAGGTTACCCTGATGAAGCTGTTCCTACAGCTCCTTCTGTTTCCAGCAGACCTGTCGGAATGCCCGCAGCTACCACAGCTGCTGCATCTGAGCAGGCTGTATCGGCTCCTAAGGCTGAGATCACTAACGCTGTTACTGAGATCCTGTCAAGTGCTGCTGATACAGAGGATGCTGTTGCGTCCGTAGCAGTTAAGGCTACAACAAGCCTTCCTGTAAGTGCTTCCGCTATCAAGTCGCTTGCCAAAGCTAAGACAGGCACACTGGAATTTGTTGCTCCCAAGGCTACACTTTCCATCGAAGCTTCCACGATCAAGAAAGCTACAAAGGTAGACCTTTCTTCTAAGGTTTACAGCACAGCTAAGAAAGCAGTAATTGATTTCAGATCTGATAAGGCTTTCGGATGTGAAGTAAAGGTTGCATTTACTGATTGCAAGATGAGTAAAGCAAGACTCAAAAACGCCAAGGTTTACTGTGACGGTGAGCTCGTTGACATTGAGATCGAATTCAATGAAGACGGCGATCCTGTAATCGCAATAACCAAGGGCGGCAAGTGGGAGATCAAGTAATTGACCTTCTCTTGCAGTGATCGTTCGGGCGCCGCAAGGCGTCCGGGCGGTTACGAAATGTACTTTTACTTAAAGGTGCATTTCGTAACCGCCTGCATTTATCTTTATGAAAGGGTGGTATCGTACAAATGCCTCTTAAAAAGCAATTGATATTGTTGAGTATGGTTTTTGTTGTGGTCATAATATTTATTGTAGCCGGTCTGGGAAGAAAGGATTCATTCCCTGTTGACGAAAGCCTGAAAACTGCCCGGGAGTATTATGATAAGCTTGATTATGATAAGGCTATCGCTCTGTATAATAACATTCTGAATGAAGATGATGAATGTACGGAAGCGTATATAGGGCTTGCTGACGCGTATATTTCAAAGGGCAACATCAAAAAAGCTGTTGAGATCCTCGAAAGAGGTGTTGAATACGCCGAAGATGACGCATCTGTTTATGAAAAGCTTTCAGCGCTTTCCGAAGAATATCCCGATTACGGCAATGCGGAAGCTGACGGAGACTATTATGAGGAATATACCGATGATGATATTGAGGAAGATGAGTTTCAGCAGATAAGCGAGGAAGTCCCCGAAGAAACCGCAATTCCTTCCGAGACGGTTCCCGAGCCTGAAACTACTGCGGCTCCCGAAACTACAGCCGCTCCCGAAACAACGGCAGCTCCCGAAACGACGGCTCCGCCTGTTACAACTGCTCCTCCTGCAACTAATGCTCCTGTTGCTGCAACTACAGTTCCCACAACGACCACTACAGTTGTCACAACGGAGAAAACTGTTAAGATCCCGAATTTTGTGGGAATGAACAAGGACGAAGCCGCTAAGCTTGCGGAAAAGAACGATCTTACGCTGATAATGGAATATGTGGATGATTATACTTACGAAAATGACGTTATAAACTATCAGGACAGCAAGAAAGGCACATCGGTGCCTCCGAACTCGACAGTAAACGTCAAGGTAAGCAGGAATGACAGCAGGGAAAGGCTGGCAGCTTTCTATAATTCCATGAAAGCGCTGGGAGATTCCGATAAAAATATTGCTCAGGTGCTGATGAACGAGAAAAATTTGTCGGTAACGATCTCTGTAGGATCGATGAAGGGTCTTAAGATAGATGAGACTGTGACGGGGGACTTTATGAACTGCAGGAATGCCGTTCTGATAGTTGTAAGTCCGTCCATGAGAATGACTATAAATTCATCGTCCGTAACATCGGGAGAAATGAATCTTTCCGCCGATACATACGGAAATGAAAAGAGATGCGGTCTTACAATGTCAGCCCGCGGAAAGCTCAATTATACCGCAAATGTTACGATTTCCGAATGCAAGATCCCTGCGGACAGCATTAAAGGCATGAGCCTTTATGTTGACAACAAGAAGGGCGAAGGCTTTACTGTTGACTCGGACGGAAAGCCCGTTATTACCGTAAACAGCGGAGGATCATACCTCATATATTAAGGCAGGCTGCAAACCTGTTATCACAAGGATAGCACTATCATTCTTGTGGTGACAGGTTTTGAGTTATAAAAACGTTTATATTATCTGAAAATTGCTGCGTAATTATGCAGGTTTCACGTAAAAAAAGCAAGGGGGCGATCTTTTGGCGCGGATCAGGCAGATACCGATACCCGACGGCTTTTCCGAAAAAGATGTAAAGACGGAGTCGAGCATCTGCACAGGGGAAAAGACAATAGGATTTTACTCGGCAGCCGACAAGAAGCTTCACTATGCGGAGCTTGTCAGAACTGCCGATGACATCAGGGCTTTTTATGAGAAATACGGGATAACGGGAAAATAATGTCAATAATAAAAAACGGGAGAAAAGATCATGTATATTGATTTTCACACACACGCTTTTACGGAAACAATTGCCGAAAAAGCTATGAACAACCTTACACGCACTATGATGGAGTCGGATTTCAGGGATAAGGCGCTTCCCGTCACGAACGGCACGGTCGGCGAGCTTCTGTGCAAAATGGACGAGTGGGGAGTGGATATGTCGGTGATACTTCCCATTGCAACCAAACCTTCGCAGCAGCATACTATAAATAACTGGGCGCTTTCGGTGCAGAACGATCACCCTGACAGGCTGGTATGCTTCGGGACTGTTCACCCGGACGCGGAGGACGCGCTTTCCGAACTGGAAAGAATTAAGGAAATAGGACTTCACGGCGTGAAACTTCACCCCGACTATCAGGGTTTCCTTGCAAATGACAGGAAAGCTTTCCCCATCTACGAGAAATGCGCGGAACTCGGTCTGCCGCTGATATTTCATGCGGGATTTGATGTGGTTTCCCCGGACTGCATACACTGCACTCCGAAAATGGGTGCGGAGATAATAGAAAATTTTCCCAAGCTGAAACTTATTATGGCGCATCTCGGCGGCTGCGACTGCTGGGACGACACCGAAAAATACCTCGTTGGCAAAAACGTTTACCTTGATACCGCATTCACGGAAGGACTTCTCCCCGATGAGCAAGTTCTCAGAATTATCAGGAACCACGGCGCGGACAGGATACTTTTTGCTTCGGATTGTCCGTGGCACCCGTCCTCAAGGGAAATTTCGCTCATCGGAAGATTGCCGCTTACAGAGAAAGAAAAAGAGGATATTTTTTCCGGAAATGCCCGAAAACTGCTTGATATTTGAAATTTACGGGTATAGTTCACCAAATGTACATCAAAGTTTTTACTATAGTCTTGAAATGTTCATTGACAATATGTTGGATATTATGGTAAAATTTAATCAGCAAATATTGGTCTTTGCTTATACTCAGCATTAAATTCAGAATGGGGGTAATCTTATGAATAAGAATTTCAGAAGATTTTTGTCCGCTTTGCTTTGCGCGGGAATGATATGTACTTTCCAGCCCGCATTGTACGCTGCGGATCTTGTCACATCAGGCGGAGCAGAATATTCATATAAAGGCGAGGACGGACATACTCACAGCGGCGGATCTTTTGTGAAGTATGAATACTTAGAGCCGACCTGTACCATGCCGAAAATGGAAGTGTATATTTTTCAATGTTCCGTTTGCGGAGATGAATATCCGCTTGTATTCAGAGCGGCAAAAGGTGAAAACGGAGCGCCTGCTCTCGGGCATGAACTTGTTGATCCTCAGACAGTAACAGGCGAGTGCGGCACATATCAGGTAGGACATTGCAGCCGCTGCAATCAGGATAACGTGATCAGCGGCAGTACGACCCATAAATGGTCGGCATGGAACACAACTCCGGCTACCTGCCAAGAAGCGGGAAGCAAGAGCAGAAGCTGCACAAATTGCGGCGCGACTGAAACAGTCGAAATACCGGTTTCAAATAATCATAAGTGGGAAGAATGGATCGTTGAACATAATGATCCCTGCAACTCCGCAGGCGAACGTGTAAGGAGATGCACCGTTTGCGGAGAAGAGGAAAAAGAAGCTGTTTCCGCTGTGGGACATAAGCCTTCAGCCGATTGGACGATCATTCCTGCGACCTGTACGGCTGCGGGAAGAAAATACCGCGAATGTACTGTTTGTCATGACGAGTTAGATGTTGAAGTGCTTGATATGCTCGAACATACGCCTGCACCTGTTGATAACTGCACAGAGGAAATTGTGTGCAAAGACTGCGGCGCATTTATTTCAGAGGGCGAAAAAGAACACGATCTTGAAATGTTCCATGACAGTGAAAGCCATTTCCTTAAATGCATGAATCCCGGCTGTACTTATGTTACCGAGAAAGAAGCGCATACGCGCCTTTCATATTCCGGATATGACTGCACAAGGGGATATACCTGCTCCGAATGCGGCGCTTCCGGACTGGGCAAAAATGAAAGCCATAATGTTCCTTCAGGCACAAAAGCAAAATATTTCACCGAAACACAGCACATTTATCCATGTGCAAATGAGGGCTGTAATCAGGGAATTCCGGAAGATCACACCGCTGTAAAGCGCACCGACTGCACGCAGGATGTTGTTTGCCAAGACTGCGGAGCGGTAATTGTAAAAGGTCAGAAAGTGCATAACTTCGGCACAAACGCTTCCGGCTATGTTAAAACCGAAGAGGGTCATGTTTACCACTGTCTGAACATGAGAGGAGACTGCTCCGGAGTGAAGATCACTCCCCATGAGTTTAAGTTCAATGCCGACGGCGATGAAGTATGCTCATTCTGTGGCTATAAAATAGTACACGCTAAGCCCGAAACAACTCCTTCCGAGTCTGAAACAACAGTTCCTTCCGAAACAACAGCACCCTCCGAGACGACCTCTCCTGAGGAGACCACTGCACCTTCGGAAACAACAGCACCTTCGGAAACAACAGCACCTGCGGAAACAACAGCATCTGCTGAAACAACAGCACCTTCCGAAACAACAGCACCTTCCGAAACAACAGCACCTACGGAGACAACTGTTCCTACGGTTACAGAAACCGAACAGCAGGCTCCCGTGCAGAGACCGAGCTATACTCCTGCACCCGTTCAGACTACAGCTTCAAGCACTGAAACTCCCGTGGTTTCGGTAAGCAATGATAACGCAAAGATCGTTTCTGCGGACGGAAAGGAACTTTCCTTTACGGCAAACGGCAGAGCCGTCAAGGCTTCGGACGTTGTCCTCAACGTTACTGCGGAGAAAAACGCAGATGTATTTGTCGGCGAAGCGGTAAAAGCAGTTTCCGACATAAATGCTGCGGCTTCGGTCAAGGCAGTCTACGATATTACTCTTACAAGCGGAAATGTTAAAGTTCAGCCGAACGGCGATGTTCAGGTAACAGTTGCCGCTCCGGACATCTCCGACGCAAAGAATGTAAAAGTATTCTACATCAGCGACGGCGGAGAAGCTGCCGAAATGGAAGTTGTCAGCTGCGAAAACGGCTCGGTAACTTTCGTGACGGATCACTTCAGCCGCTATGCGGTAGTCGAATACGAAAGCGATGATGTAAGCTCCGCGGCGGGAATTACCGCATCTTCGGAGGAAATATCCGTTCCCGCGCAAAGAAACGGCATTTTTACGTGGACGGCTGTTATCATGCTTGCGGCGGCTCTGGCTTTGGGTATCCGCGCGATCGTAAAACAGTAAGCAAAACATATTTTATCAGGGAGCGTCCAAAAACAGGATGTTCCCTGTTTTTGTAAAAAAACCATGACAAAACCGAAAAATATTCTTGCTGTTTTGGTTAAATTTATCAAAATAACAGTGGACTGCATATTTTTTATGTTAAAATGTACAAATATTTTTTGTGGATTTATTTGAATTAACATATTGCTAAATTTCTTATAAAATGTTATAATATTTATAGTATCGTGGGCAGGGTATGCCCGAAGATCATTTTATCCATATCGGAGGTGTCGAATATTTATGAAGACCTTTGTCTATACGGCTACGGACGTTCAGGGCAATACCATAAAAAATGCCAGAATGACAGCCGAAGATGTCAACGATTTTCTGGAAAAGATCCACGAAAAAGGTCTCTTTTGCTCCAGCTATAAGGAAGCAAGTTCCAAGAAATCGGGTACTCTTCATAAGTTCAAAACAAAGGAGCTGTCCTATAACTGCCGTCAGCTCAGCGCAATGATGTCCTCGGGACTTACTCTGGTAAGAGCACTGGATATTCTTTACAAGGAGCAGCAGAAAGATGCTGCAAAACAGATATTCAGAGATGTTTATGAGGAAGTTCAGAAAGGTTCGTCTTTCTCGGAAGCACTCAGAAAACAGCAGGGCTGTTTCCCCGACTTCATGGTCTCCATGATACAGGCGGGCGAAACTTCCGGTTCGCTGGACATTACTTTCAAACGTCTTGAAGATTACTACGACAAGCAGAACAAACTGAACAGCAAGATCAAGAGCTCAATGATGTATCCTATCATTCTGGGCGTGCTTTCGATCGTTATCGTTGTGTTCCTGTTCGTGTTCATTCTGCCGACATTCAAAGACCTTATGAACGAAGAGGATATGAACGCTATCCAGAAGGCACTGTTTGCTTTTGCCGACAGCCTTGTTGATTACTGGTACGTTTACATAGCCGTTATTCTGGGCGTGATATTTGTTGTGAAATATACCCTCAAGATACCCGATGTGCGGTATAAGTGGGATAAACTCATATGCAAAATGCCAAAGGTCGGAAAGCTTGTTGTAAAAGTTTATACAGGACGTTTTGCAAGAACACTTTCTTCTCTGTACTCTTCCGGTATCCCCATGGTAGAAAGCCTTGAACGTTCCGCAGCTATCCTCGGCAACAGCTTTATCGAAAAAGCTTTCAGAACTGTTATTGACGAGGTTAAACAGGGCGAGCAGCTCTCTGTTTCGATCCAGAGAACAGGTATTTTTGAATCAATGTTCTGCTCGATCCTTTACGTCGGCGAGGAATCCGGCGCACTTGACACCATTCTGGAAAAAACTGCTACATTCTACGAGGACGAGTCGGACGAAGCTATCCAGCGTCTGGTAGGTATGTGCGAACCGCTGATGATCATTATCATGGGTATTGCTATCGCGCTTGTTCTTGTTGCGGTTTATCCTATGCTTTACAGCTCCTTGGACAGCGTTCAGTAAAAGTCCGCGGAAAAACAGGTCAGATACGCCAAACAGGTCAAATACGCCGCGGAAGCGGTATGAATAAAATTTTAAAAAATTTAAGAGGTGACGAGTATGCTTTCTTTTGATATTACCGACAAACACGTCCGCATTATACGCGGTACGGAAAACCATGGCAAGATCAAGGTTTCCGACGCGTCTACAATTAATGTTGATGACGGTCTGATAGTAAACGGTCATATTAAAGATATACCCAAAATGGCAACGCTCATAAATGATGAGCTGAAAAATAAGAGAATGGCTGATAAAGAAGCTGTTATCAGCGTTTCTTCAAACCTTATCATATTTAAGGAACTGCATATCCCCAAGGCAAAGGGCAATCAGCTGCTTACCATGGTACAGAACCAGATGCAGCACACTATGGGAATTGGCGACGACTACTCCATTTCCTACACCATCGCGGGGGAAGTTGAGGAGGAAGGCGTTCAGGCGCTGAAAGTCCTCGCAACGGCTTGTCCTTTTGAAGTAGTTGACTGCTTCAAGAAGGTATTCTCCATGCTGGGAATAAGCCTGCGTTCCGTTGCGGTATCCTGCAACACCATTTCAAGAATTATCCTCAACGATCCGAAATCAAGGGCGAAAATGCCGATGCTCCTCGTGCAGATCGACCCCACTTTCATCAGCCTGAACCTGTACGAAAACAATCAGCTCACGTTCTCCCGTTTCGCTTCCATTGATCCTGAGGACTACGACAATTCCGAGGACTATATTTACGAGGCTGTTAACGACAACATTTTCAGAATGTTCCAGTTCCAGCGTTCGAGAAATGCCGAGAATCCCATTCAGAACGTGGTATTCTACGGCGATACAACAGAGTATATCCGTCTGACCAACGCTCTTGAACAGATGGAGATCAAGACAAGCCTGCTGGGCGTTCCCAACAACATCGGCGGATATGAGAACTTCGAGTTCCAGTCCTACGCGAACGCTATCGGCGCAATGTTCCGTATCAACAAGGATACCGAGCGTATCAACCTTATCGAAGCGGACGCCGCTTCGGGTCGTTCCAGTGCGGGCGCGTCCTTTGCGCTCAGCGTTCTGGGCGCGGCAGTTGTTGCCTGCGCGGTAGTGGGAGCTGTATGGCTTTTCGGAAACATTCAGGTCAACGATTTCGAGAAGCAGACCGCTGATATTCAGGCTTATCTCGATTCCCCCGAAGTTGCGGCGCAGATCGCTGCCGTTGATACCGCTCAGGGAAAGCTTGACAGGGTAAACGGCATCAAGGACGTTTTTAACACTGCCAAGACCAACTACGAATCCATGCCGAAACTTACGACAGACGTTGTAAGCGATATAAAAGCCAATTTCAGCGGAACAAGAGCAGAGATCAAGACTATAGCATTTGCAAACGGTCAATACAGCCTTGCCTGCACTTCCGCAACGGAGGACGCTCCTTCCGAAGTTATCGCAAACTTCAAAGAGCAGGATATTTTCGATAATGTTACATATACCGGATTCTCCGGAGGCGGAGAAGGCGAAGGCGCTGCCGCCGCTTATGAATTTACAGTGACATTTGCTGCAAGAGAAGTTCCCGAACCGGAGCCGGAAGAAGCTCCTGCCGAAGAACAAGCGGCTGAATAAGAAAGGGAAGGTGATCTGAAATGAACATGAAACTCTCTTACAGAGATAAAGTAATTTTTATAGTTGCTATTGTTATCATAATCCTTGTGGCAGGATTCTTCCTTCTTATCAAGCCTAAATTCCGGGAAGTGGAATCCGCTCAGGCAACGCTCCAGTCAAAGCAGCAGGAAAGGGACGACACCGACGCTAAGATCGGCACATTGCCCACAATTATCGACAGCCTGAAGGCTGCGGCTCAGGAAGTGGGAGAAACACAGGAAATGTTCATGCCCGAACAGGATCCTGATGAAAACGAAAATTACATCAGAGCTATCATGCATGAACTGAACATAAGTGTAAATGATATGACAACTTCTTACACGGCAGCAGGAAACATTACCAGATATACGGTAACGCCCACAAATATCCTGATCTATGACAATAAGATGAACGCCGATATTTATCAGGAACTGCCGCAAGTGGTATATGATGTAAGGGACGGAGTATATTCTTCCAGAAGTTTCCCTACTGCTCAGATCGGTATAACCACTATGAACGTTACATTTGACATCAGCAACAACACTCAGGTGAACAGACTTATTGACAGGCTTGCAGAGGACGGAAAGACCATTTACCTCAATACTATCAGTACTCAGGAAGAAGGCTCGACCGAGGAGCAGGATACAGGATCTGTAAGCCTTACTCTCTACTCGGTAACACCGCTGAATGTTGAGAAGGTAATGGAAGAATCTACCGAAGTACAGCCTATCGAAGCGGCTCCCGCAGAGGAGACTCCTGCGGAATAAAAATTTTCCGGCGCGCCGTCGGGCAATTTACGGCGGGTCGGTTCGGGGGATAACCGATAGGCGAAAACGCTTATCGGTCATTCCTGCAATTTGATATTTTAAGAGAGAATTCTACAGAAAGGGTGGTTGACAATGAAAGAACCGAAACGGCGTCAGAGTCTGAGCGGTATGGTGCTTATCATGATACTGACGATCATGACAGTTCTGATTGTTTTGCTTACGGCTACGCTGTCGGTGGTAAGCTCGGCGAATCAGCGTATTTACACGAAATACGAAGAAAATCAGGCGTACTATACGGCAAGGTCGGCGCTTGATGTGTTTACTGTGAAAATGCTGTCCGATAAGACGTTCTATGCGCAGGACGCATCGGGTGCTAAAACATACATTCACGGCAATAATGATACTTCCGATAAAATGACCCAAGGTCTCGGCTTGCAGCTTGATATGTATACCATTGCTTCGCAGGACGGCGTAAATGTAAATCAGAGCAAACTTAATGCTTATGCGTCATCTATTACTGTTGATGCGAACAAAAAAGACGAATATAAAAATTATTTCGGTATCAGTGATACTGCTCCGGTAAATGAAATTTATTATGAAATTTCAATGCCGAAAGTCGGCGATAATGCAGACACTTACGGCAAATTTTCAGGTACGGAAGGTACCGACACAAACATTGCGAAAATAAAAGTTGAAATACTTGAAAGAACATATAACCTCGGTACTTATACAAGCGGCGGTTCGTCTCTGACCGTACCGGACGGAGACGAAAAGGCTTTTGTTACGAAGTCTGCAGCTGCGCCCAGCGGAGCAAACTATGCTTCAATAACCGATGATCAGATAGCAGAAGCTGTCTTTAACGGCAACCGCAAAAAGGATACAATGCGTGTAAAAATTACGGCTACTACAATGTTTGAAGGCAATGAAGGAAATGCCGTACTTATCTATGACACAAACGAACCGCCCATGAACAACAGCTCCAGAGCTATTACGGCGTTCGGTACAATTTCAGGTACTAACCATGCCTATATTGTAGGCGGTGTTTCAATGATGGGAAACCCTGCTAATGATACAAACGGAGATGGTTATCCTGATAACTTTAATGCAAATGGTATTCCTGATGAAAGAGTTAATGTAAGCAACGGCGGCGGTGTATTCGGTACAGTATATGATGAGGTCGGTATTGAATACAATGTTACAACACCTACATATCTCACCGAAATGGAATATGTATATATTGGCGGTGACTTTAAATATGATAATAATGTTAATATTTTAGGCGCGGTATCCGATACGGATATTGCTAAAAGACCGTTTATCTATGTTGCGGGTGAAATAATTTCCGGCGGTAACTTCACCGGTGTCGGCGGTACAACTTCAAATCCAAATGAAAAAGTCGATCTTATATGCCACGGAATTGAACACACAAGTAATAACTTCACTATAAACGGAGATATTTATTGCGCAGGAGATGCTAAGTTCAGTTCAACAGGCGGTACGCCTACATTCAATGATAACGTATTTATTGACGGTGATCTTCTGGTCGGCGGAAACAGTGCGTCGGCTACTGTGGACGGGTCAAAAACACCTGCAGATGCGGACTATGTTACGGCATTGAATGTGGTTTTTGGCGGTACAGGTCATGTTTATCTGAGCGGAGATATTAAATGTCAGGTTTGGTATAACGGTGCAGAATATTGGGTCACTGTTCCAAGAAGTAATGTAACAATGTCCACTACAACGCTTGAGCCGGCTTTTACTGCAAATGCGATCAAAAACAAGCTTCCTCAAAAAGATCTGAGCAGTACACCTCCTGTTGATGAAGTAGGAAGTGTAGACACCGATATAGACGGTGACGGCAAAGCGGATACTGAATTTACAATTGATCTTTCGGCTTTAGTGCCTGCCGCTACTGCTGATGTCAGAAGAGTAATAGATACACGTAAGTCAAATTACGATGAGTATTATGCTTTTGAGGCTGACGGAGTTACATATAAGGATATTGACAGTGACGGTAAAATACCGGACATAAAGCCTGTTACGGAAATTGCAGGATCAAATTTCACTTCCGACCCGTTGCCTACTGCTACTCTTGATGGGCTTAACAGCGGAAGTTTAACGATAGATACAACGGGAGTAACTCCCGGTGCTCTGACCGATACAGCATATGTTTTTAACAGCGGAATGAATATGAATTCCAGTCCGACCCTGAAAATAATGGGCGGCGGTACTGTAGAAATATACCTCAATCCAAACGGTTGGGACGGAAACTTTGATTCAGGAAACGGCTCACTTGATATAATTGTTGCAGATGACACTACATTAAAGGTATACGGTGCAGTCGCCGACAAAACATATACATTCAAGAAGGTCAGATTCTGGACGGAAACCACATATGCGGGAAGTTCAGCCGGAGGCGATCATGAATTAAATGCCGGAAGTCAGACAGGACATAGTATCAAGGTTCCCAAGATATATTACTATTTTGACGGCGGCACAGTAGTTCTTGACCAAGGTCAGGAATTCTTTACAGGTTATTTCTTCGCGCCGAATACAGAATTAAAAGGTAACTCGGGTTCAAATACGTCATTTGCAAATCTTAAATATAACGGCGCAACAGTTCCCACAAGCTGGAAATTTGATTTCTTCGGTTCACTTCTGGTAGGTAACCTTAACTGGGCAAATGATCATGGTGTAATTTATGTAAACCCTGATCTTGACAGCGACGGCAATGCGGGCGAGCCTATCCACGCTTGGAAGTCATACCGTTACGCACGTAACTAAGGAGGGAAGAACTATGAAAAGAAAATTTAAAGGTTTTACCCTTGTAGAGTGTATCGTTGCTATTGCTATACTCGGTGTTGCTTCGCTTGTTATGGCGCAGATATATGCATCGGTTTCAAGAAATAACAAGATGAATCATCTTGTAAATACAAGTCTTTCAAATCAGATGAAGTATGTTGAGGAAGCAGCAGGTGCGGAGAGCGTTGAACTTAAATTCAACAATGGCGGTGCGTATCCGAGTGGCAGCAAGACGACTCCCCCCCATAAGCTCGGCAGCGGAACTATCAGTACATACGATAACTATGTTACCGTAACAAAGCTTGATCCTTCGGGGGCGCCGACAACCGATCAGTATAGTTATCCCGTAAATATCTATGTTCTCAAAAGCCGTGACAGGAGCAATACTGCGCTTTCTTCCACAGGCGATGCGGGATATACCGAACAGGACTATAACCTGAGATATAAATACTTCTTAGGCACATGATAAGGAGGGCGTTTTTAATGAAAAAATTTATAAAAGGCTTTACCCTTATCGAATTGATAATCGTTATGGCAATATTGTCCATACTGACATTAGCAATGGCGCAGATGTTCAAGCCTATCCGTGAAACTTACGTGGACGCGACTCTCATCGAGAGCCGCCGAAGCGCACAGACAGGCATTACAAAGTATATTACCGAGTCGATAAGATTTTCTACAGACCTTGGTTTCTACACAAAAAATAAAGTAAGCGATATTAAAGGCGCAGTGGATAAATTCGCAGACAATTATCTTGATGCAAAAGGTGTAACAGACGCAACTGAACGCAGCAACAAGAAAATTGCTATTGAGCGGTACGCTGATGTTATAGTAATTGATAACACGACAGATGCTTATAGTTATAACGGTAGTGACTATACCGGAAGACTTATCAGAAGAAAATTTGTAGACGTCAGCGGTGTTCCCGAACAGATCAGCAACGATTATGAAAATATTACAAATGCTGACAAGTGCAGACTTGCTCTCGGCTCGGCGTATTACGGCGGAAGTGATTATACCGTTCAGCTTACTCCGGGAGCAGTCGCTTCTGACGGGATAGGCGTTTCGGTCGCTTCAACAGCCACTGCAAGGACTACCGGAAAAGCCGGAGGAGTCAGAGATGTTTCCGAAGGCAGCAGTTCGCTCGTACAGACCCCCGGGTTTGTTATCTGCAAGAATCAGTCGGAAGCAGGCGGAATGTATGATATTGCCGATTTTGACTCGGCGGCTGCAACGATCGGTAATTCAAAAGTCTACATTGTATGGCTTGACGGCACAGCAAAGGACAAAGTAGACGCAACCACTTAAATGAAATCTTCTAATTTTCAGGCATGATCCCCCTAAAATTTTCGGAGCGCGTACTTTGCAGTGCGCGCCCCGGAAAAAACTTATTTTCTTTATCACATTGCGGGAATGGCAGGAACGGTCAGGAAGTCGATGTACAGATCCATAAGCTGTGTTCCGAAGAACGATGAAAGGATCAGCCCCGCAGTCAGGAACGGTCCGAACGCAAACGCGCGGACGGGTTTGTCGGTGTCGGCTCTTGCTTTCAGGACAGCGGCGTAGACTGCTCCCGATATTATGGCAATGAACGCTGCAACAACGGCGGATTTCCAGCCGAGCATAAGTCCTCCCGCTGCCATTAACATTACGTCTCCCATGCCGAATCCGAAGGTCATGCCCTTCTCTTTGACGGCGGCGGCGTGAGTTTCAAGAGCTTTTTGGAGTTTCTGCTCTTCATTTACGGGAAGTTTCTCGGTTTTCAGGCGTTTTCTGATCCTGCGGACAGCTTTCCGATCCTCGTCTATGAAATTATAGATCAGCGGGGTAAGTACAAATCCGAAGAACAGAAGCGGAACGCTCACCGCAAACAAGCCGATTATGCCGTCCTCAAGCGAAATGTCGCAGCCTCTTGTAAATCTTAAAGGCAGGACGGAAGTTATAACTCTTGTGAAAAATGCAAGCAATGTAAGATACATCAGGACGCTGACGGTCATTTCCTGAGTATCGTAGTCCTCAAACCCGATAACGATGAGTCCCGCAATAAACAGGCAGAGCAGAGCGGGGTAGATGAGACCGTCCGAAATGACATCGAACCGCAGGAAGGTCAGCACGAAAAGTATTCCCGTCATGGATTCAACAAGAATGTACCTTCCGGAGATCTTCGCACCGCAGGCTCGGCATTTTCCACGAAGGATCAGCCAGCTGAATACGGGAATAAGATCGTACCATTTGATAGGCGCGCCGCAGGTCATGCAGTGGGAGTTCTGCTTCGTAAGCGATTCGCCCGCGGGCAGTCTGAAAATACAGACGTTCAGGAAGCTGCCTATGCATATCCCGAACAGAAAGACCATTACAAGAATTCCGATGGTCATTATGGTTTCAAAATCCATAAAATAACATCTCCTTTAAATATGATGATCCGATTAAATTCGATAATCCGATATTTATATCTTAACATACTTTTATAGAAATTTCAAGCGTTTATATAGAGTTGAGAGTTGAGAGTTGAAAGTTGAGAGTTTTTAGAGAGTTGAGAGTTAAGAGTTGAGAGTTGAGATAACGTTTCAACTTTATGCTCTCGATTTAAAGAAAACGGCAATATCTTAATAATTTATTCTCGCAGCGTAGCGGCGAAAAGCACGCTTACGGTTTATGTCAATATCTTAACTCTTAACTCTCAACTCTCAACTCTTAATTTGTTGTTAACATCTTTTTGGGTGTTTTCATATAAAAGGATTTCGCCGCAGGGAAATCCCCGTTTTGCATTATCATTCTGCGGAGAAACGGAGCATTGCTGATGAAAAATATTCCTATAGGTCAGTATATGGTAAATGAAGGAGTAATTACAGAAGAACAGCTTCAAGCCGTACTTGACAAGAAAAAAGAAGAAAATATCCCGGGTAAGTATTTCGGCGATTATGTTATCGAAATGGGATTCGTTACCGATGTTCAGTTCGGGCAGATCCTCGCTAAGAAACTTGCCGTGCCGTTCGTGGATCTGAACGATCCCGAAACAAATATCAATATAGAAGCTGTAAAGAAGATCCCGGAACAGCTTGCTAAAAAGCATACTATTATTGCTATCAAGATCACGGGAAAACGTCTCACCGTTGCCACCCATGACCCTGTAAACTTCTATATTTTCGAGGATATAAAAGTTACCACCGGCATGGACGTTGTGCCTGTCCTTGCCACAAAAGCGGCAATTACCAAGCAGATAGGCAAATGCTACTCCATGCAGAACGCAACTAACCTCATAGACTCTGTTGAAAGCCAGTTCACAGACGACAACGCTTTCGGTATCGACGAGGAATCCGCAGAGCGTATCGACAGCGCGCCTATCGTTAAACTTGCCACAACTATCGTTGAAAACTCCTTCCGCGCGGACGCAACGGATATTCATATCGAGCCGTTCAAAACGCATACGCGTATCCGTATCCGTGTAAACGGCGACCTGATCGAATTGATGAATATTTCAAATGTTGTCCACAACTCACTTGTTACCCGTCTGAAGATCATAAGCGGCATGAACATTGCCGAAAAGCGTATACCGCAGGACGGACGTTTCACACAGGTAGTTGACGGAACGACTATAGACGTCCGTGTTTCCAACCTTCCGACGGTAAACGGCGAGAAAGTCGTTATCCGTATCCTTGCCACAGGCGATGTGGGCGTAAGAAAGATCACCGACCTTGGAATGACAGCGTATAACTATGAGCGTTTCGTTTCCATACTGAAAGTTCCGCAGGGCGTTGTTCTTGTAACGGGACCTACGGGTTCCGGTAAAACAACAACTTTGTACGCTGCTCTGGGTGAAATTGCCAAGCCGAACGTTAACGTTATCACAGTTGAGGACCCTGTCGAAAAGAATATCGAAGGCATTAACCAGTGTCAGGTAAACGCCAAAGCGGGCATGACCTTTGCCGCGGCTCTGCGTTCTATCCTCCGTCAGGATCCTGATATCGTAATGATCGGTGAGATGCGTGACCAAGAGACTGCGGAAATTGCTATCCGTGCCGCTATCACGGGACACTTGGTGCTTTCCACACTGCATACCAACGATGCGCCGTCCACGGTAACACGTCTTGTGGATATGGGCGTTGCGCCGTACATGGTCGCAACTTCGCTTATAGGAATAGTTGCACAGCGTCTTGTTAAGAAGATCTGCCCCGAATGCCGCACTCCCAGAATGTCCACCGACACCGAGGACGGACTTATGGGGATCAACGAGCATATCACAGTCTACGACGCCTGCGGCTGTCCGAAATGCAACAATACGGGTTATATCGGAAGAACCGCTATTCATGAGATCCTGCTTTGTACTCCCGAAATGAGTTCCCTCATTGCAAACGGCGGTAAAGTTGACGCAATTTCAAAGCTTTGCCGTGAACAGGGTACAAAGCTGCTCCGCGACAATGTTTCCGAACTTGTTCAGGAAGGCAAGACCACCATGGACGAACTTGTAAGAGTTACATACGCTGTATAATTTTAAAGTTAAAGTTTTAAAATCGGAGAACTGCATATGGAATTATGCTGAAAAATAAAAACCTGAAAGGATTTGCGAGTTATGGATATTGAAAAGAAACCACAGGACAAAGTCGTTATAAGCATTGACAAAATTCTTGACGAGGCGCGTGTCCTCGGCTGTTCCGACGTTCACTTCACAACAAAGATCTCGCCTGTAGTAAGACTGCACGGATCGCTCCGCAAGCTCAGTTCTTACCCCGAAATGACAGAAGCTGCCATCATGAAGATCTGCGAACAGATGACAAACGGCGGACGTAACATGGAAAACATCAAGAATAAGGTAGATGCCGACTTTTCATATGTAACAAGGCGCGGCTACCGTCACAGAGTAAATGTTTACCATCAGCGCGGAAACACGGCAATTGCCATTCGTCTGCTGAGAAACGACATTCCTACTCTTGAAGATCTGGATCTGCCGCCTATTCTGGGAGAATTTGCGCTCCGTCCCAGAGGACTTGTACTTGTAACAGGTCCTACAGGTTCAGGTAAATCCACAACTCTTGCGGCAATGATCGACTATGTAAATATAAATCGTTCCGCACATATCATTACCATCGAAGACCCTATCGAATATGTTCACGAGCATAAACGCTGCATGGTAAATCAGAGAGAGGTCGGCGACGATGTTGAATCCTTCGCCATGTCCCTGAGAGCTGCCCTCCGTGAGGATCCGGACGTTATCCTCGTAGGAGAGATGCGTGACTTTGAAACTATCAACGCAGCCGTAACCGCTGCCGAAACAGGACACCTTGTAATGTCCACACTTCACACCACCTGCGCGGCGGATACCATCAACCGTATCATAGACGTTTTCCCGTCACATCAGCAGGCGCAGATCAGAACGCAGCTTGCAACAGTTCTTGTAGGAATTATCGCTCAGACCCTTATTCCTAAAGCAGACGGAACAGGACGTAAAGCGGCGCTTGAGATCCTGAACGCCACCGACTCCATAAAAGCTATGGTTCGTGATAATAAGGTACACCTTATCCAGACTGCTATCCAGACAGGTAAAAAGGACGGCATGGTTTGTCTCGATCAGGAGCTTGCACGTCTTGTAAAGGAAGGCGTTATCACCGAAATGAGCGCTCGTGAAAAGAGCCTTGACATCAACGAATTTGAGCGTTACCTGAAAGCTCCCAACGGCGGCGCAGTAAGATAACACATAAAAAAGCGGCTTCCCCGATACTTTCGGGGAAGCTTTTTTACTGCTGTTCTTCAAGATAAAGTTTTACGCGGTTCTGTATCATTTCCGCAGCTTCGCGGGAAGTTCTGTCTCCTGCAAAGAACGCGCCCGCTTCTTCGGAAACGATGTTCCTTACGGTATCATTGTAAAGTGAAAGCCGCGAAACACTTTTTACAAGCAAGTTGATCCTGTCAATGTCGGATTGCGCGGGCTTTCCGATGTCCGAAACAAATTTTGTACTTGAAAGCGCAAAATCGCCCATTGTTATTACCGAGGAATAGGAGTCATTGCCGCTCATGTTCATTTCCCGTTCGGCTTTCTTTTCAAGGGAAGATACCCGCACGGGAAAGTCCTCGGCGTGATCCTGATATTCGGGAAGAAGCAGCGTTCTTACAAACTGCCATGCGCCGTCAGGATCGTCCGACTTTGCAGAAATTGCAAATCCCGAATTTAAAAATATCGCCGAACCCGCGTTTCCCGACATTGACGGGAATCCCACCGCGGAAGTTTCCTCGCCGAAATATCCGTGTTCATAGCAATAAAAATCGCCGTAACAGGAAAGTATCACCGGCATTAAAAGCGTGCTTTCATCGGCATACATTGTGTCAAGTTTCTGCCAGAATGCATCGTCAAAATTTAGTTCCGAACTGTCGGGAAAACTGTTTGCAAATTCAAGAAGCTCGGTAAATTCATCGGAATCAAAATAACATTCTCCCGTTTTGTAATTTATAAAATTGTCGGGACTCATCTGCAAACCGTCCTGCAAGACTGCGGTCTTGCTTTCGCCCGAAAAAATTTCCGTACCGTCGGGGAAATTTTCTTTTATCTTTTCAAGCTCGGAAAAATTTATTTTCTTATCTCCGAAAATTGATTTTTTGCCAAGAACAGTGCAGATCTGAAAATCGTCCGTAAAATAAAAGAGTTTCCCGTCATTTTCAAAGGCTTCAAGAATATTCGGCAGAAGATCATCCCGCGAAATTTCGCTGTCATTGTCAATAAATTCGTACAGATCGCAGAAAATTCCTTTTTCGGAAAAACTGTTGATATTCATGCTGCTGTCCATAAGCAGAATGTCGGGGATCTTCCCCGAAAGAATATCGCTGTTAAGTCCGTTCGGATCAGTATATTTTTTTATTTTTATGCGGAAATTATCATTTTCCATGTTGAATTTAATTGTCTGATATTCGAGACTGTCGGTAACGGCATATTCGCGACCCGCCATAATAATTTCCTTACGTTTAGAAAATTCCGATGCGTTGTGGGGAGAAATTTCCGTGAAAATAAGTTCGCCGTCGGGATAGCTTTTTCCTGCACATATAAAATTATTATTTTCATTTTCGCGGAACAGGACGCTTATTTCCGAATGGATAATATCGGAATCTACCCAATTTAAAATTTCGGTTTTTGTTTTTGTTTCAATGTCAAAAGCGCATAATGATGTCCCGTCATCAAAATAAATATCATCATTTTCAAAACCGTTATACGGCACGGTATCATAATCATGTCCGCTGTCGGAAAGGTGAATTTCTTCGCCGAAACTGCCGCTTTGCGGGTCAATCTTTTTGATATAATAACCGTCCGAATATATTTGCGCGTAAACATCTCCGCCTGCCGAAACAATAAGTTTTGAAATATTTCCGCTGTCCGTTTCTTTCCCGAAAATAAATTTTCCGTCAGGAGAAAATGCGGAAATAAGCATATAATTTGCAAGAAAAATATTTCCGCTTCCGTCAACTGCAATATCGGAAATATTATAAAAATGATCGCTTATATTTTCAAGATATTCCGTAATATCAAATGAAGAAATTTTCGTTCCGTCGGGAGCAGATTTTTTTAAAAATAATTTTCTGCTTTTATCATCAATAACGGAAGTCTCCGCAAAAATAATATTTCCGTCATTATCAATTGCAAAAGAATCAAGATAATTATTTTCATCGGAAGTGATCATTTTCTTCGGCGTACCGTCAATTTCCGAACAGCAAATTGAAGTTTTATAAATGTTATTTTCGGGATATTCATAACTCATAAAATAAAATTTCCCGTCATGATAAATAAAATTGTCGTATTCATCGCCTGCGTTTTCAATATATGAACGCTTTCCGCGCCATACGATCTCATTTTCGGAAGATGCGTTTTCCGCTTCGGATATTTCGGAACTCTTTCCGCATGATGTTAAAAGCATTAAAGAAAAAATAATGCAGATAAAACAGGATAATATTTTTTTGAACATAATTTTTATTTCCTTTCCGAAATTAATATTTCATAGTATTTATAAAGTGCGGTATTATAGGACGTTTCTGCAATTTCTTCCTCCGAGACTGAAACAGCTGTCATTTCCACCGAAATATTATTATCGGGCAGGGAAATATTAAAATTTTCAAAGTAAAATTCCCCGTCTTTGAAAGTCACATCGGCGGTAATATTTGCAAAATAATATATTGTCATAAGTCCCGGATAACACGAATAGGAAATTTTATTTCCGTCAATTATAAAATGCGACTGCGATCCGAGATCAAGATCTTCCGCATACACGCCGTTCGGATAGAAATGTTTAAAAAAGTCCATATTATCCGAAATGTTTCCCGTTACAAGAATAATTTCGTTTTTATCAGGCTCAAACCGATAATGCAGCTGCTTTTTATTGTAGTCAACATTAAATTCTTTAATAGTACTTTTCATTAATTTTTCGGTTTTGTCCATGTCGGGAGAAAATTCCGAAAAATGCCCGTCCGACTGTTTTTTATAAATAACAAGTTTGTCAATTGAAATTCCCGTTCCCGTGCTGTTTGTTTTAACTGCAAGTTCATTTTCACCGTCATTATCAAGATCGGAATAATATATTTCGGGAGGTATCATCTGCGGAGTAAGCTGATCATTTATGAAAACATCAGCAGTGCCGTCATGTTCAAATATCATGCGGGTATTGTCATCGCAGGTAAAAGTGTAAATTCTTATTCCCTCCGCAGGACTTTCAATAAAATAAGGTGTTATTGATTTGTATGATCTGTCTGATTTTTCGGCATTATTCAGATCAAAATATCTTTGAAAAGCAGCATTTTCACTTTTCGGAATGCAATTAATATTTTCCCCTGAAAATATGGGGATCCCTGCATATCCGAAAAGCGTGACCGCAGGAATATTTTCCGTATCGGGAATGATAAACTCGGCTTTTACGGAACTTTCCGTATCACTTTCGCGGTGGATAGTATAGGAACTGTTTTCATCTTCATTATGAATGTCGATATTATGATCGTAACGTTTATATTCCGCAGGAAATGCAAAGGTCATATCCATGCCGATATATTTTTTATCGTTTTTTGTTTTAACATCAATGTCATTTATAATTATGCTTTCGATATAATTCACATCGTAAATAAATTCTTCATCGGAAAAAAGCGTGATATTTCCGCCGCTGAAATTTCCCGCCGAAAAACCGCTGTTATTTTTATCGCCGTAATAGGGAGTTTCAAATTCGATTTCCGCGCCGTTCACGCATTTGAAAATATTATTTACAACGGAATTATTTCCGCAGGAAAAATATATTTTATCGCCGTCACTGTCAGTGAGCAGAGAAAGTCCGTTCGGAATATCTCCCTCCGCCGAAGTAACGGAGATCATTACTGTAACTGCTGATTCTGCTTCTGTTCTGGAAGCTGCGGCATCCGTAATAAGCGTTCCCGATGTTATCAGGACTGCTGCCGCCGAAAGTACGCTTACCGCAGGCAGAGGTTTTTTGTAGGAAATTGCATTCTGTATTCTTGCGGAAATAATTTTTTCTGCAAATGCAGGCGGGAAAAATATTCCGCTTTGTTTTACGGAAGCGTTTAAAAGCGCCATGGAATAATTTTTTCTGCCGTTTATGTCCAGTCCCGAAAGTATGCTTTCATCGCAGGAAATTTCCATGTCCCGCGTCATTAAAATAAATGATAACCATATTATCGGGTCGAACCAGTGCAGCGACATTCCTATATAAGCCAGCAATTTTGCAAACGGATCAAAACGTTTTATGTGTGCCTGTTCGTGCGCAATTATAAGTCTTTTCTCTTCGCCTTCAAGTCCTGCGGGGACATATATTTTCGGCGGGAAAGATATTGCCGAAAATGCGGAATTTATCCTGTCGCTTTCAAATATGTTTTTCTCGGTTTTTATTGCCGTTCTGACTTTTCTCATAAGCAGAAAATAAGACGCCGCGCCGTAAATCAGCATTGCCGCCGCTCCCGTTATCCAGAAAATAAAAAGAATATCTGCCCGATTGTGTTTTTCCGTGGAGGCCACGGCTGTTTCGGTAATTTGGGGAAAATTATTTATAGTTTCCGTATTTTCGGCGGTATCATCAAAAGTAAAAACAGTATCGGAAATTTCCGCGTAATTGTCCGACTTTATATTTACGTCCGTAATTTGTCCGCTTTCTTCCGTAATTGCATATTCGTTACGGTTCAAAAAATTTTCCGCCGCGGAGAAAAGATTGAAAACGCTTATGCTGCTTTCAAACGAAAAGGGGAAAATACATCTGAAAAACACCGCCGCCCACAGAAAATACGACCACTTCCGCGGACATTTCCGCAAAGCCGCTCTTAATATTGTTACGATCACCGCCGCTATATCTGCGGTAATGCTCGATCTTATCAATATTTCAAGAAAATCTGACATTTCAATTCCTCACTTTGCCCGTCCTGTGTATAAGGTTTATTCTGATAAACCCTTTGCTGTATTAAGTTTATCATAACAAACCTCTTCTGTCAATAAAAATACCGTACAAAATTTGCACGGTATTTTTGGTTTATTGCAACAAATCTCACAAACTTATTTTAAACGCCTTTGCGCCGTGGCTTTTCAAAGTAACTTTGAATGAGCTGTCCGCGGAACGTGTGATCCCGCTCCACAGCTCGGTAATTTCCGAACAGCTTTCAATTTCAAGATCGGAGAGGGAAATTTCAATTTCGCTGTCCTTTTCTCCCGCGTTGAAAATTGCCGCGTATTGTCCGCCTTCGGAATTTGCAGCCGTCCAGAGGATATGCTCTGCGCCGTCAATTTCCTTCCGCCATATCGGGTGGGAATGGCGTGCGTTCTTGTGCATTTTAAGAATTTCCTCGTTGGTGATAAGGCTCATGGTGAAATCGTCAAAGCCCGTCATTTCCCCGCCGATCATAAGCGGCGAACGGAAAATGCTCCATAGTGTAAGCATTGTTATTTGTTCGTCCTGTGTAAATTTGGTGCGGTTCTCGCTGCCGTAATCCTGCAGGATAGGTCCTATGGGAAGCATATCCGCATCGGGATAATGTCCCGAGCCTGTGTGTATGCACCATTTTTCCGCGCGGGAAAACATATCATAGAGAAGTTCCCACTTGTCCCAGAAATCGTCGGTAATTCTCCACATATTTGCGGTCTGTTTGTAAAGTTCCGCTTTTTCAACAAGCGCAGGTCCGGGGGAGAGACTGAAAACCATATCCCGTCCGCAATTCCGGAGACATTCGCTCATAAGAACAAGTTCGCTTTCCTCGTGGGGAAGTTCGCGGCAGATGTCATCGCATTTGATAAAATCCACGCCCCATGATGCGTAAAGTTCAAACAGGCTGTCGTAGTATTCCTTTGCGCCCTTCTTGTCGGGATCAACGCCGTACATATCGGTGTTCCAAGCGCATATGCTTGAAGTTTTCGCTATCTGACGAGCGGTAACGTCCGTGCCTTTTATTGGAGTGTTTCTATGCACCGCCTGACGGGGAATGCCGCGCATTATATGTATGCCGAATTTAAGTCCGAGAGAATGAACATATTCCGCAAGAGGAGCAAAGCCCTTTCCGCCTGCCGCCGATGGGAAACGCTTTTCCGCGGGGATAAGGCGGGAATATTCGTCCATGCAAAGTTCGGTAAAGGGCTGATACTCGTGGCTTTTCGCATCGGGAGCGCTCCACTGAATGTCAACCACAACATATTCCCAGCCGTATTTTTTAAGATGTTTCGCCATAAAATCAGCGTTTTTGCGGACGATCTCCTCCGTCACGCCCGCGCCGTAGCAATCCCAACTGTTCCAGCCCATAGGGGAAGTTAAAAGTTTCATATAAAAAATCCTTTCTGAATTTATAATATTACCATTTTACCTCACTTTCGGGAACACATTCTTCAAGCGGCGTGTCAGCACTTTCAAGAATTTTTTCTTTCATTCCCGGTATAGAACATAGGTATAATGTTTCTTTCATTCCGCTGTTGTCACTTTCATTTTTAAAAATGTTTTCATCATTTTCATTTATCATTAAGATCACTCCGAACTTAATTATAATTTATTTCTAAATCGGAAAACTCCGCGGTATTGTTTCCCACAGCATAAAGTCCGAGGACAACGCCCGTAAAGCCGCCGGAAACTTCACTTGAAAGATATTTTGACTGTCCGCTGCCGAGATGTGTTTCTTTGCCGTTTTCCGAAACATAGAAATTATAGTTTATGCTGTCGGAACGGATAATAAGTTTTGCATTTCCCGAGGAAATTTTTACTGTATTTTGTATGTGCTTTATGTCTCCGATATTGAGTTTCAGGATCGCTTCAAAACCGCTTTCACTTTTGCGTATCGCAATATCGTAATGCTCGCTTTCACACATGAAAACCGTAATTCCGCCTTCTCCGTCATTTACGGAAACATTCACCGACATTTCCATATTGAAGTCTCTTTGACGAATTCCCAGAAATGTTGGAGAATCAACATCGTCAAGAGTTATCGCTGTTCCGTGCAGAACGGCTTTGCTGTCGGAAAGTTCGTAATTCTCCGTATGCGGGTGACGGAGAAAACACCAGTCAATGTTCCAACTTGTATTTTCAAATGTGTAATGCTTTTTCTCGTCCTGCGTGAAATTGCCCGCAATTTCGTACTCTGCGGCAGTGGTTCCGTCAGTTCCCGCAGTGAACCAGCCGTCTGCGCCGAACTTTACGGGAGTGAGAAAAACTTCTCTTCCGAGATGATGATAGGGAAGCCACATATGTATTTGCCGAAAACCCAGCGAAAGAATATGCCAACCGCCGTTTTTATCCTGTATCAGGTCGCCGTGACCGATTCCCTGAATTATCCCGGGAGCTTTGTTGCGGTTGGTGAGAACAGGGTTATGCGGATAATTTTCAAAAGGTCCCCATATGGAATCGGAGCGGCAGTAAGTTATCATATGCCCGTACTCCGTGCCGCCTTCCGCAGCCATAAGATAGTATTTTCCGTTAATTTTGTACATATGGGGGCTTTCGAGGTAACGTCCGCCCGAGCCGTGCCAGATACACTTTGACGGGGAAAGTTTTTCGCCCGTTTCAATATTTATTTCGCACTGCACAACGCCGTGATCGCCGCTGTCGTCGCTGCCGTTGCTGATGAAATACGTTCTGCCGTCCTCAAAATACAAAGACGGATCAATGCCGTCCTGCGCAACGGTGACGGGATCCGACCATTCGCCGTGAATGTCGTCTGTGTAAACGTAGAAATTCTCGTGAGTGGTGTCGTTGGTAGTCACCATGTAGAAACGTCCGTTATTATAGCGGATAGTCGGGGCGAACACTCCGCCCGAGCTGTTTATTTTTTCAAGCATGACCTGCGACTTCCGTGTCAGGACATGACCTATCTGTTTCCAGTTCACAAGATCGTCGCTTTCAAACAGCGGAACTCCGGGGAAATACTGAAAAGAGCTGCTGACAAGATAATATTTTCCCTCTGCAAAGCATACGCTTGGGTCGGGGAAGAATCCTTTTATAACGGGGTTGGAATATTTCATTTTTAAGCCCTCCGTAAGTGATCGTTTTCTTGATTATAACATACGTTTAAAAATTTTGCAACGGTTTTTGAAAATTTTTCAAAGTCCCGGTTCCCGCAAAGCCGAGCGAGTTCATTCGTTTATAAGTCAGTAGTTTTTTCAAAAAAATCATGCCGCTTATCGCGGCACTTTCAGATCAGGATGTACTTTCTTTGAATTTAACTTTTTTATCTTTCAGCATTGAAATGAATATACTGCCGATCTCGGGATCGAACTGAGTTCCGATACAGCGTTCAAACTCGTTAAGAATGTCCTCATCGGAGAGACGTCTGCGGTATACACGGCTGCTGCTCATGGCGTCATAGGAGTCCGCTATGCAGATTATCCTTGCAACAAATGGTATCTCTTCACCTTTCAAGCCGCAGGGATAGCCTTTGCCGTCATAGCGTTCATGATGATATTTCGCCCCAACATCAAGCCCCGGCATAAGTTCAATGCCGCTGAGGATACGCGAGCCTTCCAAAGGGTGAGTTTTCATAATGCCGTATTCCTCATCGGTGAGCCTGCCCGCTTTGTTAAGTATGGAATCGGGTATAGCTATCTTGCCGATGTCGTGGAGAAGCGCGACATAGCGTATTTCTTCCGCATCGTTCTCGCTGAGTCCCAGTTCTTTGGCAATAAGGTATGAATATTCCGCAACGCGCTGCGAATGACCTTTTGTGTATTCGTCCTTTGCGTCTATGGTGTTTACGATAGCCGTTATGGACTGCATGGTTATCTTCTTTATCTGTTCGGAATTGTCGTTGAGCTTTTTCATGTAGCGGTGGTTCGTCTTGTTGATATTCTCATAAACTCCCGAAGCAAGATAGCAGCCGCCGAAACAAAGGAACAGAAGCGCGATCTGTATTTCGTAATCGCGGCTGTTGTTAAGTGCAATGTCTCCGCGGAAGAACCACAGCGCGATAAACGCTCCGTTGAAAGCCACCGCCGCGATCCCCATATAAAGGATCAGCTTTTTGTTGTGGTAAAGTGTCATAAGCGACAGCAGCGGCAGGATATATGTAAACACAAGTATGGTATTTCCCGTGACCATTACAAAGGTATACATTACCATATATCCGAGCACTATTGCGTATTTCAGCAGGGAACTCTGCGGTTTCAGCTTGTACATTATGAATATGATAAGTTCGGGTATCCATATTATGGCGCAGAACGTCAGGTAATAGCCGATAGTTCTCGTGCCTTTTATGCATTCTATAAAATAGCTTACAAAAAGTATAGCGTTGATAGCTGTCCAGCCGATGAGAAGGTACTGATTTATGAGCTTTTCTTCTTTTTCTTCAAGAGTAAGGGTATCGTCTTCAAGGATAGCCTTTTTCATTTTATTCCTCCGATCGGTGTCGAAAATAAATACATTTCAATTATATACTAAATCTGCTGATATGTCAACAGCAAGTATCATCAAAAAAATTAATTTTTTATCCGTAAACTATTGCAATTTGTAGAAAAGTCTTGTATAATAATATTAGTTTATAATTTTATGAAAGGGTTGTGAATATGAGTGAAATGAACAATAACGGTGAAAATCCGTTCGGCGAGCAGGATACGCGCGGTCGGGAAGATGCGGGGTACGACCCGTACAATCAGCCCGCGCAGCAGCGGCAGGATCCTGCCGACAGACAGCAGGGACAGTATATGCAGGACGTAAACTCGCCTTACGATCAGAATTACAGTCAGCAGAATGTCTATAACAGTCAGAGCATTCCTCAGAGAGGCGGTTATACACAGTCGCCTTACGGAGCGCAGTACCACAAGTACGTGCCTGCGCAGGATCAGTCAACGGGAATGGCTGTTGCTTCAATGGTACTGGGAATATTATCAATTTGTCTGGCGATGTTCGCATTTGCGTTCCCACCGCTGTTCCTTCTGCCTATAATCGGGCTTATTCTGGGAATAGTTTTCAAAAGCAAGCATCTTCCCGTTGGAAGGGGAATGTCCACAGCGGGTATAGTAACATCTATCGTAGGGCTTATCATTCCGCTTCTGCTGCTTATATTCATAGTAGTTCTTCTGCTTTCAAACGGAGCGGAACTCATGGAGTTCATGAAGCAGTATTCGCCTGAAGATTATGAGGAACTTTATGAGATCTACGGAGATCAGTTCCCCGAATGGTTTGACGGCGCAATGAAATTTTTCGGCATAATGTAAAAGTGAATAAAATTCTTCCCGATCACGGATCTGCCTGATCGGGAAATTTTTACAGTAAAGGAGAATGCGTATGTTTGAGATAAAGGACAAATTTTACCTTGACGGCAAGCCGTTCCGGATAATTTCAGGTTCGTTCCACTATTTCAGGACTGTTCCCGAGTATTGGCGGGACAGACTTGAAAAGCTTGTCAATATGGGCTGCAACACCGTGGAGACTTACATTCCTTGGAATTTCCACGAACCAAAGAGGGGAGAATTCCTCTGGGACGGTATGCATGATATATGCAGATTTATTGAAACAGCTTCGGAACTTGGACTTTACATAATTATCCGACCTTCGCCGTACATCTGCGCGGAATGGGAATTCGGCGGGCTGCCTGCGTGGCTTTTAAAGGACAGGAATATGCGTTTGCGGTGCAGTTATAAGCCGTATCTTGACGCGGTAAAGGAATATTACAGCGTGCTTATCCCAAAGATCGCTCCCTATCAGATCACAAACGGCGGCAGGATAATCCTCATTCAGATAGAAAACGAATATGGCTATTACGGAAACGACACTGCATATCTTGAATTTCTGCGGGATACCATGCGGGAATTGGGAATTACAGTTCCTTTTGCCACTTCGGACGGACCGTGGAGCGAAGCGATATTCAGGTCGGGAATGGTGGACGGCGCACTTCCTACGGGAAACTTCGGCTCGGGCGCGGAATGGCAGTTCGGGCAGATGGAAAAATTCATAGGCGGCGGCAAGCCGTTGATGTGTATGGAATTCTGGGACGGCTGGTTTGACGCGTGGGGCGAAGAACATCACACCGCCGATCCCGAAAAAGCTGCAAAGGAACTTGACACGCTTCTGCGGATTGGAAATCTGAATTTTTATATGTTTGAAGGCGGGACAAATTTCGGGTTCACTTCGGGACGGAACGGCGGCAGCAAAACGGGAGATGTCACTTCATACGATTACGATTCTCCGCTGACCGAGGACGGACAGATCACCGAAAAGTACCGCATTTTCCAAAATGTCATACGCAAATACCGCGATTTCAAGGAAATCCCGCTTACCGCACAGATAAAGCGGAAAAATTTCGGAAGGATAAAATGCACGGGCAGAGCAGCACTGTTTTCTGTTCTTGAACATATCTCCGCGCCGATAAAGTCGGTATATCCGCAGACCATGGAGGATATAGGGCAGAATTACGGATATATTCTTTATCGTGTTAAAGTAAAAGGCGGCGAGAAAGTTTCGGAAGTGCGTCTTGAAGGCGCGGCGGACAGAGTCCTCGGATATATGGACGGAAATTATATTTTCACTGCATTTGCGGAAAACATCGGTGAAAAATTTGAGATCAAAGACGGAAAAAGCGGTGCGGTTATCGACCTTCTCTGCGAAAACATGGGGCGGGAAAATTTCGGCACGGGATTGGAAAATCAGCGGAAAGGAATTTCGGACGGGATAAAGTTAAACAACCACCGCTGTTTCGGCATGGAAATTTTTCCGCTTCCCTTGGACGAAAAGCAAATTTCGGACATTCCAAAAAATGAATTTTCCATGCAGGGTACGGGAAATTCTCCCGCATTTCACAGGTTTACATTTAAAGCCGAAGAAATCGGCGACACATTTGTTGATACGGAAGGTTTCGGAAAAGGCTGCATATTTATAAACGGATTTAACTTGGGACGTTTCCGGGAGATAGGTCCGCAGAAGCGGCTTTACCTTCCTGCGCCGCTTTTAAAATGCGGCGAAAACGAAATAATAATTTTTGAAACGGAAGGAAAATTTTCAGACGAAATTTTCCTGTCTGACACGCCGAAATTATTTGAAAATTAAAAAATATTAAAAAAATCTAAAACTTTTTAAAACCTATTGCAATTATAGAAAATGTATGTTATAATGTTCTCGTGATCGGGAAGATGTTCTGACCGAAAGCGGCAAAATTAATAGTTACTGCACTGACTTCCGAAGTTCTTCTGAGGAGAAAGGCACGGCTTACAGAGTGTATACGCTTTTTGCGCCTGCCGAGGAATGTCGGCAGGCGTTTTTTGATCCGGAGGAATGAAATGGATACAAGAGTTGCTCTTATTGGCATTGTTGTGGAAAATCTCGATTCCGTACAGGAAGTGAACGAGATCCTCCACAATTACGGGCAGTATATAATCGGCAGAATGGGTATCCCATACCGCAGGCGAAATGTTTCCATAATAAGCGTTGCCGTTGACGCTCCCGCTGACGTTATAAGCGCCATGTCGGGGAAACTGGGCAGGCTGGACGGCGTTTCCGCAAAGACCGTTTATTCAAAATTAACGGAGAATGACAATGGACAGAATTAACGAACTTATCGACAAGCTTGAAAAAGAGCATATACTTTCAAAAGAGGAATTTGCGGAAATTATTAAAAACCACACGCAGGAAAATGATGAGTATCTGTTTGAAAAAGCAAGAAATATCCGCGAAAAGATCTATGGAAAAGCAGTTTATATGCGCGGACTTATCGAGTTCACCAACTACTGCAAAAACGACTGCCTTTACTGTGGGATACGCCGAAGCGCAAAAAATGCGGAGCGCTACAGACTTTCCGAAGAACAGATACTTGACTGTGCCGAAACGGGGTACAAACTGGGTTTCCGTACGTTTGTACTTCAAGGCGGGGAGGACAATCACTATTCCGATGAAATGATATGCAATATCGTTTCGGAGATAAAGAAAAAGTTTCCCGACTGTGCGGTGACCCTTTCCATAGGCGAAAAGAGCCGCGAAAGCTACGAAAAATACTTTTCGGCGGGCGCGGACAGGTATCTTCTCAGGCATGAAACTGCCAACGAGGAACACTACGGAAAACTTCACCCCAAAGAACTTTCGCTGAAAAATCGCAAGCGTTGTCTTTCGGATCTGAAAGAGATAGGCTTTCAGACGGGCTGCGGATTCATGGTGGGTTCGCCTTTCCAGACGGCGGAAAATCTTGCGGAGGATCTTATTTATATAAACGAATTGCAGCCGCATATGGTGGGAATAGGTCCGTTTATCCCGCATCATGACACGCCGTTCAAGGACGAAAAAGCGGGAACTCTTGAAATGACCCTGCTTATGCTGGGACTTGTGCGGCTGACAGTTCCCAATGTACTGCTTCCCGCAACCACCGCGCTGGGAACGATCCACCCGAAAGGCAGGGAAAAGGGGATCTTAGCGGGCGCAAATGTTGTTATGCCGAATCTTTCGCCGAAAGATGTGCGGAAAAAATATCTCCTGTATGACAATAAGATCTGCACGGGAGATGAAGCTGCGGAATGTATCGCTTGTCTCGGACGGCGCATAAGTTCTGTGGGTTACGAACTTGTCACCGACCGCGGCGATTTCAGAAAATAAAAAATATATCAGGGAGGAACTCAATATGTATGATCCTAAATCTTTAAAAGCGGAGGATTTCATTAACGATGAGGAAATTCTCGAAACTCTGGCATATGCCGAGAAAAACAAGGACAACGCGGAACTCATTGACGAAATTCTTGAAAAAGCAGAAAAGCGCAAGGGACTTTCCCACCGTGACGCAGCCGTTCTTCTGGACTGCACGCTTGAAGACAGGAATCAGCGTATCTACGAGCTTGCAAAGCAGATAAAGAAAGATTTCTACGGCAACAGAATAGTAATGTTTGCGCCGCTGTATCTTTCCAACTACTGTATAAACAGCTGCGTTTACTGTCCGTATCACCGCCAGAACAAGCATATTCCCCGCAAAAAGCTTACTCAGGAAGAGATCAAAGCCGAAGTTATCGCGCTTCAGGACATGGGACACAAGCGTCTTGCTCTTGAAACAGGGGAAGATCCCGTCAACAATCCTATTGAATACGTTCTGGAAAGCATAAAGACCATTTACGGAATAAAGCACAAGAACGGAGCCATCAGGCGCGTAAACGTGAATATTGCCGCAACTACAGTTGAAAATTACCGCAAACTTAAAGACGCGGGCATCGGCACATACATACTTTTCCAGGAAACATACCACAAAGAAAGCTATGAAAAGCTTCACCCCGCAGGACCCAAGCACGATTACGCATACCACACCGAAGCCATGGACAGGGCAATGGAAGGCGGCATTGACGATGTGGGACTTGGCGTTCTTTTCGGACTGGAAATGTACCGTTATGAATTTGCGGGACTTCTCATGCACGCGGAACACCTTGAAGCTGTTCACGGTGTAGGACCGCACACAATAAGCGTTCCCCGCGTAAAGAAAGCGGACGATATTGACCCGACAGCGTTTGACAACGGCATTTCCGATGATATATTTGCAAAGATCATCGCCTGCATAAGAATTGCCGTTCCGTACACGGGAATGATAATTTCCACACGTGAAAGCGAAGAAGTCCGCGCAAGGGCGTTAAGTCTCGGAATTTCCCAGATCTCGGGCGGTTCGAGAACTTCTGTCGGCGGATATGCGGGTTACACTCCCGATGAACGTCCTCACGACACGGAGCAATTCGATGTTTCCGATCAGAGATCGCTGGACGAAGTTGTCAACTGGCTGATGAAGCTTGGATATATCCCCAGTTTCTGCACAGCCTGCTATCGCGAGGGAAGAACGGGCGACAGGTTCATGTCGCTTTGCAAGAACGGTCAGATCCAGAACTGCTGTCACCCCAACGCGCTTATGACTCTTAAAGAATTCCTCATGGACTATGCAAGCGCGGACACTGTTGCTGTCGGAAACAAGCTTATTGAAAGCGAGATACCCAATGTTCCCAACGACAAGACCCGCGGCATTCTCATTGACAATCTTTCCAAAATAGAAAACGGCACAGGAAGAGACTTCAGATTCTAAGAGTGGAGAGTGGAGTTAAATTCGTAATGCGTAATTCGTAATTAATTAAACTTGCTCTTGATTCTATAATTACAAATTACGCATTATAATAAGACTTATTCATTGACGATCTTTCCAAGACAGAAAACGGCACAGGTCAAGATGTTGCAGTAACGCTTCAATGCTTTTGCAGATCAAACTTTACTTTATCTCACGGCAGGCATTAATTTGAAAATTACTAAACTTTGCCTGAAAGCGTGCAGGCTCAGCCTGCAATTACGCATTAAAATTGGGGAGTGATATTTATGGGACTTAATGACACACCATCGGCGGACAGAATTCATATCGGCATTTTCGGAAAGAGAAATGCGGGTAAATCCAGCGTTATGAACGCACTTACAAATCAGGATATTGCTATCGTTTCAGATGTCAGCGGAACTACTACGGATCCCGTTCTGAAAGCTATGGAAATGCTTCCTCTCGGTCCTGTGGTGATGATAGATACTCCGGGCATTGACGACGAGGGCGAACTTGGCGCGCTCAGGGTAAAGAAAAGCTATCAGATGTTAAATAAGACTGATATTGCCCTTGTTGTAATTGACGGCGCGGAGGAGTCTGCGGAGGATATTGCACTTATCGAAAGAATTAAAAATAAAAATATCCCCTTTGTGATTTTCCATAACAAAACGGACATCATGCCCGCGGACATTCCTAAGAAAGACGGTCATTTGTACGGCAGTGCGCTGAAAAAGATCGGCATTGACGAGCTGAAAAACGCAGTCATAAAACTTTCCGAAATAAAGGACGACGGAAAGCGGATAATTGCCGACCTTCTGAAACCGCTTGACACCGTTGTGCTTGTAGTTCCCATAGATTCCGCTGCGCCGAAAGGACGGCTCATTCTTCCGCAGCAGCAGACTATCCGCGATATTCTCGAAGCGGGAGGAATTTCTGTAGTTGTCCGCGAGACGGAACTTGCAGAAACTCTTGAAAAGCTGGGACACAAGCCGAAAATTGTTGTTACCGACAGTCAGGCTTTCGGGAAAGTTTCCGCAATTGTTCCCGATGATATTCTTCTGACGTCATTTTCAATACTTTTCGCAAGGTATAAGGGAATTCTTAAAACTGCCGTAAACGGCGCAGTCTGTCTGGATTCTCTGGAAAACGGCGACAGGATACTCATTTCTGAGGGCTGCACACATCACAGGCAGTGCGAGGACATCGGAACGGTAAAGCTTCCTAAATGGATAAAGAAACACACAGGCAAAGACGTGGAATACGATTTCACATCGGGAACACAGTTCCCTGACGACCTGAACGGGTACAAAATGGTGATCCACTGCGGCGGCTGTATGCTGAATGAGCGGGAAGTCCGTTACAGATACCGCTGCGCCGAGGAAAGCGGCGTTCCCATTACAAATTATGGCACGGCTATTGCCTACATGAACGGCATTCTCAAAAGAAGCCTTAGACCCTTTGAAGATATTTACAATACTTTGAAGTGAAAAAAGCGTCTCTTCCAAGCGGGGGAGACGCTTTTTCCTTTGTTTTCAGGGATTTTTGGAAAATTTTTCTTTAAAAGCAAGCTGTATGATTTGCACAAATTTTATTTATGAATTTTGTGTAAAATATATATTGCTTTTTTTTTTTTTTTTGCTGTATAATAGAAATATATATAGCATTTGG
>CANQTP010000018.1 GCA_947626755.1 uncultured Clostridia bacterium | reverse complement strand
ACTTGCTTTTTCTTTTGTTTTTCCTGCTCTCTTCAATTTTTCTGCCTTTGAGTTCGGTGTTTTGCTCTACTCTAAATAAAAATTACATGTAAATTATAGCACTTATCCGAGCATAATTCAATTATCTTTGGAAAAATTTAATAATTTTTGATGGTTTTTAATGACTTTTGTCAAATATAGAACATTTTTTTGTGCATAATGCGGAATTACTATCATACAATGTCTATTAATTATATAGGATTACAAAATGTTAATCAAATGCGTATTGACATTTTGGAGCTTGTGTGATATAATTTTTCAGTATTCTTAAACGGGCTTTCACAATTTGCAAAGATCCCGAATAATCTATACTATTATATAATATTTGCGAAAGGACTGCGGACTGCATGGATCAGGCATTCATAACCGAATATTACCCGCTTTACATAGAATCAGCCGTGCTGACCGTGACCATAGGCGGCTTGGGAATTATCCTCTCGGTGATCGTGGGGATACTCTGCGCTCTGGCAAGATATTACAGAATTCCCCTGCTGAACGGCATTGCCGCCGCATATACAGAACTTTCCAGAAACACCCCGCTTATAGTGCAGCTGTTTTTCCTGTACTTCGGGCTCCCGAAGATAGGCATAGTCTTTTCTTCCGAGACCTGCGGCGTTGTGGGACTGGCATTCCTTGGCGGAGGATATATGTCCGAATCCATTCTCAGCGGACTTCTTTCGGTGAGAAAGACGCACCTTGAAGCTGCCGCAAGTCTGGGCTTGAACGGCTTCCAGACCATGACAAGCGTTATCCTGCCGCAGGCGGCGTCTGTGGCAACTCCTGCCGTTTGCGCAAATGTTATCTTCCTTTTAAAGGAAACCAGCGTTTTCAGCGCGGTTTCTCTTGCGGATCTGATGTACACCGCAAAGGATCTCATCGGAATGTACTACAGCACCACCGAAGCGCTGACAATGCTTGTAATAGCGTATCTTATAATAATCCTGCCTGTTTCGATAGTGTTTACGCTGTTAGAAAGGAGGCTCCACCGTGCGGGGATATGAAGTTCTTTTCGCGGGGAACAACTTCCTGCGGCTTTTGAGCGGTCTGTGGGTAACATTGCGGATCTCGCTTATTTCCATTGCCCTTTCCCTTGTGCTGGGAATACTTCTGGGCGCGGCAATGACCGTAAAAAACAAGGCGGTAAAAGCCGTCTGCAAGGTCTATCTTGAAATTGTAAGGATAATGCCCCAGCTTGTGTGGCTGTTTATCGTGTTTTTCGGGCTTACGCGTTCCACGGGAGTCAATCTTTCGGGAGAGACTGCGGCGGTGATAGTTTTCACCATATGGGGCGCGGCGGAAACGGGAGACTTAGTCCGCGGCGCATTCGTTTCCATTCCGAAACATCAGTACGAATCGGGTCTTGCACTCGGATTGGGAAAAGCGCAGCTTTACATATATGTGATACTTCCCCAGACGATCCGCAGGCTTACGCCTAATATCATAAATTTATCCACAAGAATGATAAAAACCACCGCGCTGGTGTCTCTCATCGGCGTGACAGAAGTCCTGAAAGTCGGGAAACAGATAATTGACGCAAACCGTTACGACGCCCCCGATGCGGCTGTCTGGGTCTACGCGGCAATATTCCTGATGTACTTTATAATATGTTTCCCGCTGTCGGTATTTTCCAAAAAGCTGGCAGACCGTTTTAAATAATACAGGAGGGAGAGTGTTTCATGGATAACGAAGATGTAGTTATCGAAGTAAAGGGTCTGAAAAAATCTTTCGGGGAAAACGTTATCATAAACGGCATAGATCTGACCGTCAGAAAAGGCGAAACAGTCGTGCTGATAGGTCCGTCAGGCTGCGGAAAAAGCACGCTCCTGCGCTGTCTGAACGGTCTTGAACCTATACAGGAAGGCTCTGTGCTTCTCCACGGCGAACCCGTTGAGTACGGCAAAAGAAGCCTTTACAAAATTCGCCAGAAGATCGGCATGGTGTTTCAGGATTACGGACTTTTTCCGCATATGACAGTGCTTGACAATGTTATGCTCGCCCCGCTGAAAGTCCAGAAACGCGCCAAAGACGAGGTAAAGCAGGAAGCCATGGCGCTTCTTGAAAGAGTAGGTCTCGGCGACAAGGCAAAGTCCTACCCGTCACAGCTTTCGGGAGGACAGCAGCAGCGTGCGGCAATTGTCCGCAGTCTTGTGGTGCGTCCCGACATAATGCTTTTAGACGAGATAACAGCCGCTCTTGACCCCGAGATGGTACACGAAGTCCTGAATGTCGTTCTCGACCTTGCAAAGAACGGTTCCACCATGATAATCGTCACCCACGAAATGGCATTCGCGGAAGCCGCCGCAAACCGCGTGATCCTCATGGACGGCGGTGTGATAGTGGAGGAAAATCCCCCGGAAAAGTTCTTCAAAGACCCCGACACCGAGCGCGCAAGGCGTTTCCTCAGCACATTTTCCTATTCAAGATAAATCATCAAAAACCACAATATTCCACATTTTAAACGCCATGTTTTTGAATTTTCATACGAAAATAAAAAATTTGGAAATTCCTATTGACAAAAATTAACTTGGAGAGTATAATATCTATATGTCAGATAGGTTTTATGGATAAGCTTTTTAATTCCTGTCCGAAAATAATTTTTAAATATAAGGAGTAATATTTATGAAAAACATCAGAAGGATAATTTCCGCTATAGCCGCTGCGGCAATGACACTTAGCTTTGCAGCCTGCGGCGGGAACGGCGGCGATACCGCTTCGGAAAACACCGATGCTGCAAACGGCGGAACGGCAATTTACAGAACGCTTGATGACATCAAGTCCTCGGGAAAGCTTACAATAGGCGTTTTCTCCGACAAGAACCCATTCGGCTACATTGACAACAACGGCGAATATCAGGGCTACGACATCTACTTTGCAAAGCGCCTTGCGGAAGATCTGGGCACGGAGCTTGAACTTGTCCCCGTTGAAGCCGCAAGCCGCGTGGAATTTCTGGAAACAGGCAAAGTTGACATCATTCTTGCAAACTTCACCGTAACAGGCGAACGCGCCGAAAAGGTTGATTTCGCACTTCCCTACATGAAAGTTGCCCTTGGCGTTGTTTCTCCCGACAGCGCGGTAATAGCTTCCGAAGAGGAACTTGCGGGCAAGAAGCTCATAGTAGTCAAGGGAACAACAGCAGAAACATACTTCACAGACAATTATCCCGATGTGGAACTTGTAAAGTTTGACGAATACAACGAGGCTTATTCCGCACTTCAGGACGGACGCGGCGATGCATTCTCCACCGACAACACGGAAGTTCTCGCATGGGCAATGCAGAATCCCGGATTTACCGTAGGGATCGAGTCGCTGGGAAGCATTGACACTATTGCTCCTGCCGTTTCCAAGGGCAATGAATCGCTTCTCAACTGGATAAATGACGAGATCGTCACACTTGCGGACGAAAACTTTTTCCATGCCGACTATGACGCGACACTTGCTTCGGTTTACGGTGACGCGGTGGACAAGGAAAATCTTGTAGTCGAAGGCGGAAGGATCTGAATATAGATTAAAAGGACTGCTGCGGCAGTCCTTTTTTCTTGCCCCGCAGATGGCTTTTGAATGAGTGTTTATGATTTATTAACAAATTAGTAATTATATACGGTGCTAAATCTGCTGCAAAATATGTTATAATGTTTGTAACTAAATTTCTGTAGGAATGTTTTCGGCAGAATATCAGGATCTGCAATATGCGGATCCATAGAAAAGAAGGGGTCAGATATGAAAAAACGGCTTAATATCGGTCTTATGATAAGCCATCTTGATGATGACTTCGCAAGCGCTGTCTGCCGCGGTGCTATCATCGGCGCAAAAGAAATAGACGCCAACCTTTTTATCTTTCCCGGCAGGTATATAGACGCCGTATATGCCGATAAAAAGCGCACAGAATATGAGTACCAGTACAACACCCTGTTTTCATATGCTTTCCCGGAAGATATTGACGTTCTTCTTGTCCTTGCAGGAACTATCTGCAACGCTATTTCATACGAAAGAAAGAAAGAATTCCTCAAAAGTTTCGGCAATATCCCTATAATTACCATCGCTTGTGAGATCGACGGCTATCCGTCTGTGTGCTTCGATAACAAAAGCGGTCTCCGAGAATGCATAGACCACCTTATCAATGAGCATAACTGCAAGAAAATAGGCTTTGTCAGCGGTCCCGAGACCAATGACGATGCCAACGAGCGACTCGGCGTTTACCGCTCCGTTCTGGAAGAAAACAGCATAGCTTATGACGAAAAACGCGTAGTTTACGGCAATTTCTCACCATACAGCCATGATGTTGTCAGGGAACTTCTTGACCGCTGTCCCGACCTTGACGCCATAGGTTTTGCAAATGATGCCATGGTAACAGGCGCATACGAAGTTTTTCAGGAACGCGGCATTGAACCCGGCAAAGACATTATGGTAACAGGCTTTGACGACTCTCCTGTCGCCTCCGCTCTTATGCCCCCGCTTACGACTGTAGGCGCGGACGCTTCCGAACTGGGATATGACGCTGTTAAAAAATGTGAAAATATCAAAACAGGATCTGACGCTGCAAGCAGCCTTGTGCGCTCGTCAATGGTAAAAAGGCGTTCCTGCGGCTGCAGAGCGGATATTTCCGACAACAGTTCCGATGATGTTTTTGTTTTCAATCACTGCTGGTGCCGCTCCGACAGCCAGACGGTCTCCGCGCTGATACAATACCTTTTTGCAAACTACAAAAGCAGCGGCATTGTGTCCGACACAAGAGAACTGTTCACTTCATACCTGAACAACATTTTTAAACATCTCAGTTCGGACAATAAAGGAAATATCACCTATTCCGATGAAGCGGGCGAATTCATTTCCTCGGGACTTGAAGAGCTGCTTTCCTTTGAGACCATGAAATACATAGACCACGACAAAATATGCACGGTCGTGGACTATCTGAGCCGCAGATTCAATGCAGGACTCGAAAACGATGAGGACAGAAAAAAACTTTCCGCCGTTTTTGTAAATCTTTACAAGATAATCATGCGCGCTGCTGTCAACTACAGCGAAAAACACATTGACGATATAGAATTTCTCACCTTCCAGTCAAATTCCATCACCAAGGATATGCTGCTTTTCGACAGCTACGATGATGAGAGCTACGGCTCGGTAAGCGACAAATTCATGCGAATGAACATCGGAAGCAGCTATATCTACGTTTTCCCCGATACCGTTACCCTGAAAAAGAACGAAAAATGGACCCCGCCGTCAAAAGTCCTTCTTAAATCATATCATGACGGCGATAAAATGAAAGTTCTCCCTGCATCAGAGCAGGAAATTTCCATAAAACGCCTTTTCAACAATAAGTATATCCCCAAGGACAGACGTGTTACAATGGTTCTTTCCGCAATATTCCTGAACGCGGATCACTACGGACTTTTCCTCTGCGAACTGGAGTATGACTACTTCTATTACCTGAACGCCCTTTCCTCGCAGCTTTGCGCGGCTATGAAGATATTAAGGCTCATTCAGGACAAGGAAACTATCCGTCTGGAACTGGAAAACACACTTATCCAGATACAGGAAAAGAACTTGCAGCTTGACGCTATTTCCAAAGTAGACGAACTTACAGGAGTTTACAACCGCCGCGGATTCTTCGCGCAGGCAAGCAGCCTGATATATTCTCCCATAAACGCGGGAAAGGACGCTCTTGTCATTTTTGCCGACCTTGACAGTCTCAAGACCATAAACGATTCTTTCAGTCATGAGGACGGAGATTTTGCAATAAAAAATGCCGCCCGCATACTGAGCGACTCCTTCCGCAGTTCCGACATAATCGGACGTATCGGCGGCGATGAGTTTTCCGTTCTGGCAATGGTGGAAGGCGGAAACAGCGAAGAGATAATATCCGCTGTGCGTTCAAGGATCAAGTCGGCTACCGAAAGCTTCAACAAGAGCCACAACAAGCCGTACATCGTGCGAATGAGCGTCGGAGTTTACGCATTCAGATGCGGAACGGACATCGAACTTTCCAAGATACTTGCTCAGGCGGATACCGTCCTGTACGATGAGAAAAAGAAGAAAACTTCCATTCTCAGATAGCATTTTAACGAACGAAATCATTTTCGATGCGCATAAATTTGTACTTTATGTTAAAAATTATTAATGTTGTTGACAAATCGGCATAAATGGAGTAAAATTATATGTGTATATTGATTTTTGCAATAGTAAGGAGAAGATACTTATGAAAAACATATTAAAAGCAGCTCTTGCAGCGGCTGTTGCTTGCGTGTCCGCCGCAGTAATGACATTGTGCGTTTCTGCCGAAACGGAAGATTTTGAATCGCCGCTTAATAAAGTAAAATCCACTTCCGGCGCATGGGAGCAGTCGCTTACCCTTGACAAGAACGATTTTGACTGCGGAAGAATTACTCCCGATACTGTAGTTCAGGTAGAATTTGAACTTGACGGCGAGCCTTCAAATCCGAATATAGCACCTGTAGAACTTATCCTGTTCAACTACACTACAGCCGATCCCCAGATCTGGGCAAAGATAGAGCCTTATGAGTATGATAACACATATGCGTATTTCGATTACGAAACAATGATAAAGGTGTACGGCACGGACGATCTTTCCACAGTGGATAACCTTTGCATAGGCGATACGGGAACTCCCCTGACTGTCACCAAACTTACCATTACAAATTGTACTGTAGTTGAAGTTACCACCACGACAGAAACGACCACCGCCGAAGTGATCGAAATAACCGATCCTCCCGCAACAGAAGCGACCACTGCCGCAACAACAGCAGCTCCCGAAAAGGAAGAAGGCGGCGGGATCCCGATAATCCCCATTGTTATTGCAACTGTTGTCGTAGCGGTAATTGTAGTAGTTGTAATTATAGTTATAAGAAGCAAGAGACGTTTCTATTAATATCACACGAAAACAAATTCATTCTCGGGCTTGTGAGCACAAACGCTCACAAGCCATTTTTCATGCAGTAATTTTTGTGTGAAAACCATATCCCCTGCTTTTTCACAAAGGATATTTTCCCCGTCAAAAGCAAATGAATATTCCTTTAAAACAGGCAGCACGCCCGTTCCGAAATATTTTCCCACCGCTTCTTTAAGCGTCCATATGCGGAAAAAGTTTTCACGGCTGTTATCGGGATCGGCTATAAAACGGCGTTCTTCCTCGGAAAATCTTTTCATAACTCTCGGATCATATCTGCGGATATATTCCGCATCAACTCCGACAGTGCTGTCAGAAATACAGCAAACGGCAAGTCCTTTGCAGTGACTTAAATTAAAATGTATTTTCGGATATTCCGCAAGATACGGCTTTCCGTGTTCCCCTGCTTCAACAGAATATTCCGAAATGCCGTAAATTTTTTTAAGTCCGCAGGACAGCAGATCATAAGCTGCATTATGCTGTTCGTTATGATCGGCATTTTCATTTAAAAATGTATATAAAAGCATGATCTTACTCCGAAAAAACGCCGCATAGAAAAACTATGCGGCGAATTATTTTTGTGTATCCGGGATCAGAAAGCAGCGTCAATAAAGAGAATAGCCTTTGTAGTGATGCCGTTTACCTTAACATTGCCTTCCGCAAGAGCGGTGTAGAAATTCTTCTTGCCTGTCATAACAGCAAGGAATTCATCAGCATCAACGCGGAAATTAACATCATAATCGTTATACTTATAAGGCTCAACGGAAACATTCTGATTATCAGCGTCAATAAAGATGTAGAAATCGCCTGTTGCAGAACCCGTAAGTTCAACATTTACAGCAATAGGATATTTTATCTTTGTAATATCGGCAGCAAGAACTTTCTTCTTTGCAGCTTCAAAAACATCATCATAGGAAATCCCGTTTTTCCTTGTATTTCTCTTGGTTGTCTGTTCGGGAGCAGCCTTCTCTGCAGCGGGTTTTCTTCCGCGTCTTGCTGCGGGTTTCTCTGCCTTTGCAGCAGTTTTCTTTGCAGCGCTTTCAGTCTTTACGGCAGCAGGCTTTCTTCCGCGCTTTGCAGCGGGCTTATCTGCTTTTACTGCGGGCTGCTCAGCCTTAGCGGCAGCGGGTTTTCTTCCGCGCTTTGCAGCGGGCTTATCTGCTTTGACTTCGGGCATTTCAGCTTTTGCGGCAGCGGGTTTTCTTCCGCGTCTTGCTGCGGGCTTTTCGGCTTTTGCTTCAGGCTTTTCAGCCTTTGCGGCAGCGGGTTTTCTTCCGCGCCTTGCAGCGGGCTTTTCAGCTTTTGCTTCAGAATTTTCAGCCTTAGCGACAGCGGGTTTATCTTCTTTAACCTCGGGGGGTTCAGCCTTAGCGGCAGCGGGTTTTCTTCCGCGTCTTGCTGCGGGCTTGTCTGCTTTAGCTTCGGACTTTTCAGCCTTAGCGGCAGCGGGTTTTCTTCCGCGCCTTGCTGCGGGCTTTTCTTCCTTAGCAGCAGGCTCTTCAGCCGTAACAGCGGGTTCAGCGGGCTTTACTTCTTCGGTTTTTGAAGGTTCAGCAACTGCTTCGGCAACAGGAGTTGTTTCAACAACAGCTGTCTCTGAAATTTCCGCAGCAGCAATTTTTCTCTTTGCCATATAAATTATCCTCCTTAAATTAATGACAATCAAAAAATTAATATAACGAATAAAACATTCATTAAAAACATTATAACCAATTTTAAAACGCTTGTCAATAATTATTTGAAATTTTTTTTGAAAAAATCGATTTTTTTCTGAAAAAATGCGTTTTTTTAATTCAAAATAATTAAAAAACAAAACATTTTTTCGATTTATTATGTTTTTTCAACTTTTAAAACAGGGTAACCGTCCTCATATTGTTTTACAATATCGGGGTGAGAATCGGCAAATTCAAAAATTTTATCCGCAAGATCATTTTTTTCAAGTTCGGCGCACAATTCCGAAAGCGGCTTTTTAAACATTGTAGGACAGATAGATGCAATTGAAATTACCCGCCTGCCGCCAAGCTCCATGATCCTGTATGGCCATATCTTGCAGTCGAAAGGTTTATCCTCGCCCAAAGTGCAGCCCGAATTTTTATCAAGTGCGGGACAGTAAAAAAGCTCGTCCTCCGATTCTTCCATGCGGAAAAGCCAGCCGCCGCCCTTTTTTACAAATGATAACTGCGGAAAGCGTTCCGACACGCGTTTTTTTAATTCATCGACCAGCACGGGAGTTTCCCATATATCGTATTTGTCAAAAACGCAGCAAATTCTGCAGGCAGCGCAGTCACTGCTTTTAAGAATATTTTTCAGCATAAGATCTCTCCTTTTAAATTGCGGATAATTTTTTCAGATTTTCTCCATACGGCGGACGGCAAATTCCGTTTTCGGTGATAATTGCCGTAATAAGTTCGTTGTCCGTAACATCAAATGACGGGTTATAGCATTTCACATCGGGCGCGATCGGTTCTTTGAAAAACATAGTCCGTATCTCGCCGCCGTCACGGAATTCAATGGGAATTTCCCCGCCGTTTTCACACGAAAGATCAATTGTTGTAGACGGACAGAAAACATAAAAAGGCACTCCGTAATATTTTGCAATTATCGCCGCGCCGCTCGTGCCGATCTTATTTGCCGTATCTCCGTTTGCGGCAACGCGGTCGCAGCCCGCAAAAACGGCTTGGATCTTCCCTGCTTTCATAAGCGAAGCCGCCATATTATCGCACACAAGCGTAACATCTATCCCCGCTTTGTCAAGTTCATACGCAGTTAAACGTGCGCCCTGCAAAAGCGGACGTGTCTCATCGGCGTAAACGTGAAATTCATATCCGCGCTCTTTTCCCAGAAAAAGCGTTCCAAGACCTGTTCCGTAACGGGAAGTTGCCAGCGGTCCCGCATTGCAGTGAGTAAGTATCCCGTCGCCGTTTTTCACAAGGGAAAGTCCGTATTCGGAAATTTTCCTGCACATTTCAATATCTTCTTTGTGGATATTTTCAGCGGTGATTTTCAGGACTTCGCGCAGTTCATTCACGGACAGATCTTTATTTCTTTCCGCTTCCGAGATCATTCTTTTTACCGCTGCGGACAGGTTCACCGCCGTGGGACGTGCGGAACAAAGATATTTTCCGATATTTTTTAATTCTTCGGTAAATACATCGGCATTTTCGGAAATTATCCTGCGGGAGAGAATAAACATTCCGTAGCCCGCGCAGATCCCGATAGCAGGTGCGCCGCGGACTCGGAGATTTTTTATTGCTTCAAAAATTTCCTCTGCGGTGCGGAGATATTTATATTCCGTTCTTAACGGCAGAAGCGTCTGATCGATTATAATTACCGCAGAATCATCTTCCGAAAGGCGAACGCTGTCCGAATCAAGATATTCCATAAACAGACCTCTTTTATTTTTAAGAAAATTATAACATATTTACAGCGTCAAAAAAACAATATTTTGTTAATTTATTTATTAAACAGAAAAACGTCCCCGCAATTACGGGAACGCATTTTTAATAATAAAAATTTACATTGCTGTTTTCTGTATTATACAGTGCTGTCGTCGATCATTTTTTTCAGTTCGGCGGCTTCCTCGGGAGTAATTTTTCTGCCGTCCAGAAATGCCGCCACGAACGCAGGCAGAGAACCGCCGAAATTCTTTTCGACCACCGCTTCGCTTTCATATTTTGCAACTTGTTCGCGTTTTACAACTGCGGTAACGGTGGCATTTTCGTTACGGACAAATCCCCGCTCGGACAGCTTGCGGATCATATTGAAAGTCGTGGATTTCTTCCAGCCTAATTTCCCGAAACAGATCCGCGAAAGTTCCGTGGAATTCACAGGTTCGTTATCCCATATCACCGACAGAAATCTGTACTCCGCGTCAAAAAGTTTGTATTCTTCCATAAATATCTTTCCTTTCAAATCGGTTTATTATAATAAACCTTGTTTCCGAATATAAGTTTATCATAGCAAACCAGATCTGTCAATAAATATTTTACACAAAATTTTTACAGTACATTTGTTAAAAATGATGTTGTCGTTTTCGCAAAAAATTGAAGATCAATTTACATAACTTCCCGCAAATAGATGATAAATTTCCGCAGAAAATAACATTATTAACAACATTATGCGGAGGTTTTTTCTATGCCGAAAGCTGTTGAAAATTTTGTGCTTTTCCTTTTCGGGGGAATACTTTACTCGCTCATTGAGGTGATCTTCCGCGGTTTCACCCACTGGAGCATGACTATTACAGGCGGACTTTGCCTTGTGATACTGTACAGGCATTTCGTTTCACGTCCGCGGGAGCCGCTTATGATGAAATGTCTTTTCGGCGCTGTTGTGATAACGTTACTTGAATTTATCGCAGGGTGCATAGTCAATCTGTGGCTCGGCTGGAACGTATGGGACTATTCGGGATTGATGTTTGACCTGTTCGGACAGATCTGTCTGCCGTTTTCGGTGCTGTGGTTTTTCATAACAATGCCCGCTGCTGCGCTTACGGAGCTTTTTGCACGGCGTTTTATTGAACTGAAAGCGGCTGTTTCCAATTTGTAACCGATTTGTAACCGCTCTGTAATTGCATTTGATATGCGGAAATTGTATAATTATAATTGTAAAAATTTCCGCATATCAAAAGAGGTATACATATGAAAAATTACATAAAAACATCTGCGCTGATCCTGACAGCGGCTCTGACAGCCGTTTCCTGCCAAAAGAAAGATGAAAATATTCCCGAAGAAACAAAGATCCCTCTTCCCGAAACAACACAGATAACAGAAATAAGCGAGAACGATCCGCACGAATATGATTTCTTTGCCATATATTCCGATAAACCGCAGCCCACCGAACAGCAGTCCGCGGAGATCGTCGATTCACTGGGGAAAATTTTTGACGCCTGCGGTTTTCTGTACGGACAATTCCCCGAAAGCTCAAAATATTACAATAATTTTGCCGATCTTGAAAATACAGTACACGAGGAGAAAGTATGGGACTATACATATCATTACTATCCGATAAATACCGATTATGCCGCCGATGAGGAGGAACTTATGAAAAATATCCGCTCTGCACTTTCGGAAAAATTTATTGACGATGAAAAACTTTATAACGAATTGTTTGAAAACAGTGACGGAACAGAAATAGTCCCAAAATATCAAATAATTGACGGAACATTGTGTATGCTGACTTTCAGCGGTCCGATACCTATGCCGACAAGTTATGAAAATATAAAAATTCTCGATTGTGACGGCAAAACTGCCGAAGCAATAATTTTCTCGGAAAAAGAACGGGAAGAGGACTATTATATTTCTCTTGAATATTCCGAAGAATACGGCTGGCGGGCTTCACGAATAGAAAGCTGCGACCTTGATGAAGCGGATATTTTTTATAACTTGCTTTATGTCAAGACCGACATTATAAATATGATACTTGACGGCGGAGCAACTCCCCCGAGTCCGCGTGAGATCACAGTTGACGGTAAAGAATTTGCCGAGACCGACATTACAATGAGCATTTCCGATATGAAGGAAATTTTTGCGGACACATTCTGCACGGGGATCTATAACAGCTATTCAAAGCAATATATCGACGATGTTTATTACGAGGAAAGCGGAATAATTTACCGCGATAAAAACGCGGATAAATATTATATCCCCGAAATTATAATTGACCCTTGTGATTTTGGTCAGGACAGAACATTTTTCGACCGATACAGCAATACGACAGAAAATATACATATCCGGCTTACCGGCGGTGAAAACGGAAATGACGTCATTTATAACGATCTGCCGATAAAGAAACAATTTGCACTCATAAAAGCCGAGACCGATGTTCCCTATGAAGAAAATGTATCTGTTTCGGAAATTGATGAAAACGCACAGAAAATGAATGAAATGCTGTATAATGCAATTTATCTGAAAACCGAAAAACTAAACAATATTTTAGGCGGGATTCCCTCGCCCGACGTGGAAACAATTACGGTAAACAACGAAACATACACAAAAAATAATATTGTTTCAATAAAAGAAATGGAGAATTTTTTTAACGAAACATTTGCCTTAAAAAGTTTTAACCCCCCGGAATCATTCAGCGGTGTGACCATAGGAGACGACCTTAGAAATGAACTTATAAAAAAATATATAACAAATGTTTATTATGAGCAGGACGGCAAAGTTTACCGAAGAAATTCTGCGCCGAGGTATTATCTTCCCGAAATTGTTTTTTCTCCCGACACCGAAAATAAAGTCAAAGAAGGTCTCCGGCTGAGCACTTCCGCAATAAATACGGATAATTCCATGTTTACGGCTGAAACGGAATTCAGGGACAGAGAGGGAAATATTACATCTTCCGATGTTTCGGTATATTATTCAATGACAAATTATTCAGAAAATGAATACGAATTCATTTATATCGCTTCGGAACTTCCGCTTATAGAAATAAAGTAAAGGACGTGTTTTTATGAAAAAAATTATTATTTTTGTCTCGGCAGTATGCCTGTTATTTTCCTCATGTGAAACCGATGAAAATACCCCCGAAGTTACAACCTCCGTTTCCTCGGAAACCACTTCCCTTACGCTTACGGAAATGCTTGAAAATGACGATCCAATCATCGAAAACAGCAAAATAAATATCGGGATATTTGATCCCTTTTCCGATAAAAGAAAGGCGGATAAAACAGAAGAAAAAGAGCTCCGCGAAGCTGTACATAAAATTTCCGATGCGTTTTCTTTCTATAATTCATCGAACAGATTCTGCTCCGGTTCGGATTATTTTGAAAACGCCTCAGATACCGATACTGTCCTTGAATATAACGATCTGACAGGCGATTTTTATTCCCCGTTAAATACGGATTATGCGGATTCGGAAGAAAAGCTCGTTCAGAAGATGCTTGAAGCCTTTACGGAAAATCATTCTTCCGAAAAAGACATAAATGAAGCTCTTTTTATTTCAGAGAATTACAAGATAATTGACGGAAAACTCTGTATGAAAATTCGCAAGAGAGATAATTTATATCCGATAGATTTTAACAATATTAAAATATGCTCCTGCGAGGGTAATTCCGCAGAAATTATTGCCGATGAAGAGGGTTCTCCCGAAAATGAGAAAAAATATTATCTGAAACTCCGGAGATCGGACGAACACGGTTGGAGACTTGATTATTTTCAGGAATGTTACCCATCTGAAGCAGATCTTTTCTACACCGCGCTTTATCTGAAAAAGGACACGCTAAACAAGATACTTAACGGCGGAAATTACACGGACGATCCCGAAATTATTTTTGATGATGATAAAATTTATATCGAGACCGATCTTGATATGTCAATTGAGGAAATGCATGACTTTTTCTCAGAAACATTTGACGAATATCCCTGCGAAATGTATTCGGAAAATTATATTGATGATATTTTTATTGAAAAAGACGGCAAAATATTCCGCGATCATGACGCTAAAAGATATTATATGCTCGAACCGAAAATGGATATTTTTGAACAGAACGCTTCACATTCATTTTATTACAGCGACGGTTCAACAAACAGCTATACTATTATTATAAATGAAAAAGACGGAAGTCCCGTTATCTCATCGGGGATCCCCATTGAAGAAAAGAAAACGGAAATACCCATTGAAAAATTTATTCCGTTCAAAGATGCGGACGTATCCGAAAATGTTAAAAGCGAATTGAAGGAAGCCGTAATTAAAATTGCAGACTCAAGAGCCATGCTTTACGCAAACGTAACAGGTTTCAAAAATTACGATGACACATATTTCGGAGATCTTGATAATGTTCTTGAAAAAAACGATAGAGAAGAATATACATATGCTCCCATTGATCAGGAATACGCGTCAAATTTTGATGAACTTACAAAACAAATGCGTGCCGCTTTTACGGAAAATTATATTTCCGATGAGGAAATGCAAAAAACTCTTTTTGAGTCCGACGAAAAAAATGTCCCCGAATATAAAATGATCGACGGCTATCTTTGCGCCAGACATCAATACACAGGCGTAATGACAAAGCCCGATCCCGATGAATTTTATATAATTTCATATGACGGCAGCTTTGCAGAAATAATTGCCATAGGTCATGATGTTGCAGAACCCTCTTATATGACAATGGATCTTATAAATTCTGATGAATACGGCTGGAGACTTGACAATATCGAAAGCGAATTTTTCTTTCCGGAGCCGAATAATACGGCATTTACCGCGCTTTCCGCCAAAAGGGACACACTCAATAAAATTCTGAGCGGCGGCAATACCGATAAAACAAAAAATATCGAGATAGACGGCGAAATATATATCCCCACCGATATTGATATGTCAATTTCCGAAATGGTAATGTTCTTTGCGGATATGTTCGGGAAAGATAAAATTATTATAGAAGAAAAAGATCTTGATTATTATCAGAAAAAACAGGGCGCGCTGCGAAGCGAATATATCCGAAAATACATAACCGATGTTTACACGGAAAAGGACGGCGTTATTTACAGAAAATTATCCGCGCCCGAATACTATCTTCCCGAAGCGATAATTGATCCTTACAGCTGGTCAACGATCATCGGTAACGGATATGGCGTATACGGTATGCCGCTTACTTTCATAATGCCTGACGGCACAGAATATAAAGCGGATATATATTTTGACAGTGATACAAATAACACTGATAATGGACATTTCTTTGATCACTGCTATGTATGCTCCGAGCTGCCGATAGTGGAAATTAATTAAAAGCTCTTGAAATTTTTTAGGAAGTGTGTTATAATGTTTTCAAACATTGTTAAGGAATGATCTTTATGAGCGAAAAAGCATTCAATATCCCCGCCTATGAATATTTCAGCATGGGCGGAAAATACAGCGGCTGCAAGCGCGGAACCAAGAACGATGATTTTAATTTCCGCATCACCCCCGCCGAAAAAATTACGGTACAGACTTGGATCGGAGTATTGTGTTTTGAGAAATCGACCGTTGATTCCGAAGCGGAATTTGATATGTCCGAGGAGGGTTTTGCCGCACTTTGCGACTATATTGAAGAAAAATTCCTCGATTGGACAAAAGAGCATGAGTATCTTTCCCCAAACCTCGGCTATCGTCTGAAAAATTTATGAAAGGCAGTGTTTAAATGGAGAAAATTTTTAACTGGGGCATTATGGCTACAGGCAAGATAGCGCATACTTTTGCAAAAGCGGTAAATTACGTCCCCGATGCGAAATTATACGCCTGCGCTTCGAGAAATTCCCAAAAAGCAAAGCAGTTTGCCGATGAGTTCGGCGCAGAAAAATTCTACGGCAGTTATGAAGAACTTGCCGCAGACCCGGAAATCGATGTAATTTATGTGGCTTCCCCAATGAGCTGCCATTACGAAAATGTCAAACTCTGCTTTGAGCATGGGAAAAATGTTCTCTGCGAAAAAAGTATCACCCTGAACGTTTCCCGGCTTGAAGAGCTTATTTCTATTGCAAAGGCAAAAGACCTGTTTTTCATGGAAGCCATGTGGACAAAGTGTCTGCCCGTATTTTTAAAGGCAAAACAGTGGTTTGACGATGGAAAGATCGGAAAAATAAAAGCAATACGGGCGGATTTTTCAAACGCTGTTGAATTTGACCCGCAGGACAGGCTTTTCCGTCCCGAACTGGGCGGCGGTGCGCTTCTTGATCTCAGCGTTTACCCCATAAGTTTCATAACCGCTTTTCTCGGCTTTGAACCGCAGGAAATAAATTCCTCGGTGAATATTGCAGGTCTGGGCGTTGACATGGACGAAGCCGTTATCATGAAGTACAAGGACGCTTACGCAAGCTTTGTGTCGGGATTTGACATCGACAACGAAAACCGCGCGGTGATCGTGGGAACGGACGGCAGGATCGCTTTTGACCCGTGGTTTTTCTGCACCGACACCGTTCGGCTTTACGATAAAAACAACCGTTTTGTCGAGGAAAGCAAGACCCCGCACCTTTGCAACGGTTACGAATTTGAGATCATGGAAGTTCAGAATTGTCTTGCCGCAGGCTTGAAAGAAAGCCGCCTGAATCCGCTTTCCGACACGTTAAACAACATGAAGATCATGGACAGCCTGCGGAGATCGTGGAATTTCAGCTACGAGGGCGAATGACGCTCAATACTTCCTCATTTCCGTCCCGGGATAGTAATGTTCAAGTATCTCTTTAAAATCGCTTCCCTCTTCCGCCATGACGTTTGCGCCGTACTGGCTCATTCCCACGCCGTGACCGTACCCCTTTGTGGTAATGGTACAATTCCCGTTTTCAAAGGCAATGCTGAAATTTGCCGAACGGAGCGAAAGTATACTGCGGAACTCTCCGCCGCTTATCTCCGCGCCGCCAACCGACATTTTTGTCACCATTCCCGAAGAACTTCTTTCGGAAATTACTATCTTATCTTCGATCTCCCCGGAAAGATCCGCTCCGCTTACAGAACTTTCCAGAAGTCCCTTCAATTCACTTTCGGAAAATGTCTTTTCCTCGATGTATGTGGGCGCGTCCTTGTCGCCGCTGCTGTCAACGGGAATAAGATATTCAACAGGACTTCCCCAGACGGTCTCCGCGCTTTCCGTCCTTCCCGATGACATGGAATGGAAAGCCGCAACTATAGGCTCGTCCTCATAGAAAAGTATCATTCTGTCGGTAAGCTCCGCCGCTTCACGGACTTTCGCGGAATATGCGCCATAGCTTTCCCCGTAAAAATCCTTGGCGCGGGCAGGAGTGAAGTATGCCTGATATTTTGAACTGTCATTGGAAATGTCCGCTCCCATAAGCTCCGCATCGGGAGAAATGCGCTGCTTTTCCCTCTGACGGTAAGCGTATGTCCTTGCGGCAACAGCCTGCGCTTTCAGCGCTTCAATATCATATGCGGCGGGCATTTCCGCAAGCACCGCCCCGATAACATATTCCTGCATATCAAGCGTCAGGACTTGTCCGCTTGTAAAATCAAGAACTTTTACAATATCTTCCTGCTCCGAAGTCTCATCATCTTCGGGATATGCTGCGGGGAACTGCGTTAATGCGGCTGTTTCGGAAGTTTTCCGCAGATCCTCCTGCGGCGGCGCAGTTTCGGAAGCGGCAAGTGGTATATTCACCTGCGCGGAAGTTTCACTGTCATTTTGCGGCAAAAACGCCAGTGACGGTATGGCAGCAAGCAAAACAGCAAATATCACAGCGATCTTAAAAATTTCTTTCATGGCTGATCTTCCTTTCTTGGTATATTTTTGCATTTTTATGGAAAAATATACCTTTATAGTCCTTGTTTTTTCTGCTTAAGACAATAATTCTTTCAAAAATTCTTGACAATTGCGGTCCGTTGATGTAAAATAAGTATATATGTGTTTTTTATCCGCAGAAATATTGTCAGACGACCTGTTGCCGAATACCTCCGTAAACGGTTCAGTATCGGGAACGCATTGATACAACGGCGTATTGAAGCAAGACGAAACTGTCGGTTCAATAGGTCGCAGAGTATCATTGAGTATCAAAGGAGGCATTTTTGTGAACACAGTCAATTACAATAAAGCTGCTTTTAAAAGTTTATGCGATGAGTTTGTAAAAAATAACACCATTCCCCCGCAGCTTTATGAAAAATATCAGGTAAAACGCGGTCTCAGGAACAGCGACGGCAGCGGCGTTGTGGCAGGAATTACCAACATTTGTAACGTCCACGGCTATATCGTCAACGAAGGCGAACGGGAACCTGTTGCAGGCGAACTTATCTACAGAGGATACAACATAAACGATATTATTGCCAACACCACAGGAAAAGACAGGTTCGGCTTTGAAGAAACGGTATATCTGCTTCTTTTCGGAAATCTTCCCACCGAGCAGAGCCTGAAAAACTTCAATGAGATGCTTTCCGAATTCAGGGAACTTCCCGCAGGTTTTTCCGAAGATATGATATTTAAAGCCCCGTCACGGAATATAATGAATAAAATGGCACGTTCCGTACTGGCACTTTATTCCTATGAGGAAGATCCCGAGGATCAGAGCCTTGAAAAGGAACTTCTTCGGGCTGTGGCAATAATCGCAAGACTTCCGTCCGCTATGGTGGATTCCTACCAGATAAAGCGCAAGGTGTTTGACCACGAGACTTTGTATCTTCACCCGCTGAATCCCGACGAATGCACTGCGGAAAGCATTCTTTCCACGCTGAGACATGACAGAGTCTACACAAGAGAAGAAGCCAAGCTTCTTGACCTTATGCTGATGATCCACGCAGAACACGGCGGCGGAAACAACTCCACATTCACTTGCAGAACACTTACTTCTTCGGGAACGGACGCTTACTCCGCCTACGCGGGCGCTATCGGTTCCCTTAAAGGACACCGCCACGGCGGCGCAAACTTCAAGGTAATGCGCCAGCTGGACGAATTCAAGGAAAATATTTCCGATTGGGGAAACGACAATGAAGTAAAGGATTACCTTGCAAAGGTTATAAAAGGCGAAGCGGGAGACGGCTCGGGACTTGTTTACGGCATGGGACACGCCATCTACACGCTTTCCGACCCGAGAGCGGTGATCCTCAAGGAAAATGCCATGAAACTTGCCAAGGGAACTGATCTTGAAAAGGAATTCATGCTGCTTGACGCTGTGGAACGCCTTACTCCCGAAGTTTTCGCAAGCATAAAGGGCAGCTCAAAGGTAATGTGCGCAAACGTTGATCTGTATTCGGGACTTGTCTACAAGATGCTGAAGATCCCTGTAGAATTGAATACTCCCATGTTTGCGGTATCGCGTATAGCAGGCTGGTCGGCGCACCGCATAGAGGAACTCCTCAACGGCAAGAGGATAATCAGACCCGCCTACAAGGCAATTGCAAAAAGGCGTAAATATATCCCTCTTGAAGAGAGATAATATTACATATACTATTATTATAAGGGGATACGGACATGAGCAAAGCAAATACTAAGCCTTACAAGGAGAAAAAGGTAATATTTGACAAAAAGCTTTCGGTGCTTGCATACCTTCTGACGCTTGTCGCCGCGGTCATTGCAAGAACGGTGCAGCTCCAGACAAATATGAGTTTCGATTCCGGGAAATACATCGACAGCTCCCTTGCAAAAAATTATACGCTGTGGGTACTTATAATAGGTTTTGCACTTATAATTGCTATAATGATATTCGGAATATCAAAGGATAAGATAACCCACTTAAGAGGAGACGGAGGTAAAATATCAAGTTCCTGCGTTGTTATGAATCCTATGTGTCTGGACTCGAAGCAGTTAAACAAGAAAATTTCTCCTAAAAGCGGAGCAGCTATGTTCATTATGGCGTTCCTGATAGTTTTTGACATATTTCTCAGGCTTTCTTCTGTTGCAAACAAAAACAAGGAGATCTCCACAGAAGATGATCCTGTATTTGCATTTGCGGGTATTTCGGTGCTTGACTGGATCTCATACGTATGCGCGATCATTGTTATCATAACCTTCATTTCCATCGGCTCAAACATTCTCAAAGGCGAAGGTTTCACCAGAGGAAACTGCGTGTTCCTGTCAATTTACGCAATATGGAAACTGCTTGATATCTTTTCCATGATAGGCAAGGGCGAAATTGTCGGCGCATACTCCGAAAAGGTATATATCATGCTGACAGCTATGGCATCGTCAATATTCTTCCTGTATACAGCAAGATTCTTTGCAGGATTTGAAAAGAAACATACCCGCATATGGCTGTGCATTTTCGGATATGCCGCTTCTATACTTGCTGCCGTATCCACCCTTCCCAGATACATCATATACTTTACCAAAAGCTATGAGGACAGATACGGAATGTCAACTCCCGATACTTCCGATGTGGGCATCATATTTATAACGCTCTCCATAATAGCCGTTTTCTGGAGCTCTTATATGTACAGAGAAATGCCGAAGCTTGATCTGGGCAAAAAGGGCAGTTGGAAAAATGAAGAACAAAAAGCAGATGAAAATTTCAGCATGGATTCTATAGATGAAATAAAAGATCCGGAAGAAAATGAAAATAACTGATCGATTGTGCGCACTGCGGGCGTATTACGGCGGATCTTCCGCTGTGCGTTCTGCTGTGCGCCTTTTCTGAAAGGAGCGGAAAATATGGGAAAGACAGTAAAAAAATTGCTTCCCGTCCTGACTGCGGTATGCCTTGCAGGCTGCTCCTTCGGAAGTTCCGTGGACACGCTTCTGTCGCCGCCGAAACTTTCTGCCGATCAGCGGAACGTTTACAATGCCCTCATAAACTCGGTGGGAAACGACATCAAGCTCCAGTACCCGAGAGCGGGAGATTACCGCTCCGCTTTTGTGTTTGCAAATATTGACAACGAGCCTGATGATGAAGCCATCGTCTTTTACGAAAAATCAGGCGAGACCGTGGGAACGGGAAACGTCCGCATAAATATCATAGACCGTTCGGCGGACGGCGTTTGGCACAGCGTTTACGATCATGCGGGCATGGGTACGGGCATAGAAAGAGTTATGTTTTCCGATATAGGCGGTTCGGGAACTGTCAGCATGATGATAGGCTATGACCTGCTTTCGGGAGAAAAACAGGCGGCTGTTTACAGCTACCGCGGCGGTATACTTTCCAACGATTTCAATGACAGCTATAATACAATGTTCATTACCGACCTTAACAGAGACGATTCGGAAGAACTTGTGCTTATCAGAACTGAGACACAGCTCCGCAGCGCATCGCTGAGCCTTATTTCAAGAAGCGCCGGAAGCGGTGAGGTCACAGAGACGGGAAACGTGGCGCTTGACAAGAACGCTTCCGAATTTGTCAATATCGCTTCGGGATATATCGGTTCGGGAACGCCTGCCATATTTATAGACGGTCTGAACGACAGACAGCTTACCACAGAAATCATTTATTCTCTTAACGATGCTCTCAGGAATCCGCTGTACCTCGGCGAATCCTCAATGATAGAAAATACCCGCCGTCCTGCGGGATACCTTTGTACCGACATTGATCTGGACGGTATCATAGAGATCCCAACGCGGTCGCTTTTTCCGGGATATTCCGAGGACTCCTCCGAGAAGATCTACAGCACCGACTGGAACGTGCTGGAAAATTACAGCATAGTAAAGAAATATTCCGGCTATTACAGCAGAAGCGACGGCTACTGCTTTATCCTTCCAAGCAGATGGGCGGGAGTTGTGACCGCAAAGACGGACAGCGCAACGGGAGAACTTGTATTTTACAAATACAGGATCGACCTTACCAACAGTACCACCGAACTTATGAGAATAGCTGCCGTAAGCGATGAGGAGACCCGCTCCCTGCTTGAAGAAGGCTATATGACCATAAAAAGCGGTAATAACATGAATTATCTTGTAAAATGCCCCGATATTGAGGACGAACCGCTTATCCTTACGGGAACAGAAATAAGCAACAATTTCTATATTATGATATGATCCATGAAAGGCGGTAATTGTATGAAACGGATACTTGTCTGCGAAGACGAAGATGTTATCCGCGATTTTGTCGTTATAAACCTTAAACGCGCGGGATATGACGTTGTAGACGTAAACTGCGGCGAAGAAGCGCTGCGGGTGTTCGATGAGACCCGCGGAGCATTCGATGTTGCACTTCTGGACATTATGATGCCGGGGATAGACGGCTTCAAAGTCTGCAAGGAACTCCGCAGAAGGAGCAGCACGCTGGGCATAATCATGCTTTCCGCCAAAACACAGGAGATCGACAAGGTAAGCGGTCTTATGATAGGCGCGGACGATTACATAACAAAGCCCTTTACCACTTCCGAACTTACCGCAAGGATAGACGCAGTCTACCGCCGCGTCAGCATGAGCGTTCCAAGAGACGATGACCTCTATCAGACCATAGAATCAGGACCTTTCGTTCTGAATCTGAAAAGCCGCACAATTGCCAAGAACGGTATTCCCATCGACCTTACACAGGTAGAGTACCAGATATTGGAATATTTCCTCACTCATGCGGAAATTGCCCTTGACAGGAATTCCATTCTCATGCATATCTGGGGGGATAATTACTACGGCGATGATAAGATCGTCGATGTAAATATCCGCCGCATAAGAATGAAGATCGAGGACGAACCCTCGCACCCGCGGTACATATCCACCATATGGGGCTTCGGATATAAATGGTCGGTAAAACCGCCTGAAGATTGACCTGCTTTACCCGAGGAGGAACAGCATGAGCAGATTTACCATAACGCGCCGTTGGCTCGTAAACAATCTGGGAGTTATTTCCGCAATGCTTTTTGCTGTTGTGATAGGCGGTATACTTTTCGTAAGAAGCTATTACTACAGCGCGGCAAGGCAGTATCTCACCTCCAGAATGAATATGGTGTCAAGCATTTTGCAGCGTTCATACAACGATCCTTCCACAAGCTTTTCCTCGGAAATACGCTCCGTTGCGGTGAATTGGTCGGAAAAGGACAAAACAGAGATAATGGTGGTGGGAAACCGCGAAAATATCGCCCTCACATCATCGGGATTCATTCCGTCGGAAGATCTTGATGAAATGGCTGACTACGCGCAGGCTGTTTCAAACGGCGCCAACGGCTATTATACGGGACGTATTTCCACAGGCGAACACATCATGGCTGTATGCGTCCTGCTGCCCGATAACGACTCGGGATACTCTGCAATACGTCTGGTTTCCTCACTTGAAGCGGTGGACAGGCACATCGCGGCAATTGCAGTTATACTTGCAGTAATCTGCCTTGCGGTACTGCTTATGATGATACTTTCGGGATCGTATTTCGTAAGATCCATCGTTATCCCCGTAAGGCAGATCGGTTCTACCGCAAGAAGATACGCTATGGGGGATTTTTCCGTGCGTATCACAAAGAAAAATGACGATGAGATAGGCGAACTCTGCGACATTGTAAACCATATGGCAAGTGAACTTGCGCTTGCCGAATCCATGAAGAACGAATTCATTTCCAGCGTTTCCCACGAACTGCGCACTCCCCTGACGGCTATAAAAGGCTGGGCGGAAACTATAGGAAGTATGCCCGAGGACGCGGAGACCGTTGCAAAAGGCATGAGAGTCATAAGCAGCGAAAGCGACAGACTTTCCCGGATGGTAGAGGAACTGCTTGATTTCTCGCGAATGCAGAACGGACGGTTCACTCTTGAAAAGAAAACAATGGATATTCTTGCCGAACTTGGGGACGCTGTACTTATATACGCCGAAAAGGCAAGAAGCGAAGGCATTGAGATAATTTATGACGAACCCGATATGCTGCCCTTTGTTTACGGGGACAAGAACCGTATACGGCAGGTATTTATAAATGTTATCGACAACGCCATAAAGTATTCCGACAAAGGCGGAACTGTCACGGTGCGCGCGCTTATGGCGGACGCGGACAATATCGAGATAGATATTGCAGATACGGGCTGCGGGATAAGTCCGCAGGATCTGCCGAAGGTCAAGACGAAATTCTACAAGGCAAATCATACCCGCCGCGGAAGCGGTATCGGACTTGCAGTTGCCGATGAGATAATCGCCATGCACGGCGGAAGTCTGGATATTTACAGCGAACAGGGAAAAGGTACTACAGTCACCATAAAACTTCCTATAGAAAAGAAAAACGACAACGCCAAAAACTGAAAGGATGTTAAGATGAGCGAAGAAAAGAACTGCGGCAAGGAATGTTTCAAGTCAAAAATCGGCGGACAAGCGCTGATAGAAGGCGTTTATATGCGCGGGATAACAACAGCGGCAATGGCTTGCAGACTTCCGAACGGCACTATAGATGTGGAGCAGTGGGCTGTCCGCAACGGCAAGGACGCGCCATGGTACAGGAGAACTCCCTTTGTGCGGGGCTGCATAAATTTTGTGGCAAGCCTTATCGAGGGAATACGCTGCACAATGAAGTCCGCCGAAAAGCAGATAGATGAGGACGAGGAAGAAGAGGAAGAACTCAGCAAATTCGAGCAGTGGCTCACCGATAAGTTCGGGGACAAGCTTGTTTCGGCGGTAATGATAGTGTCCGTCGTCATCGCCCTTGCGGTCTCGCTGGTGGTTTTCAAGGGCGTACCCATACTTGTGGCGGATCTTATCGAAAAGGCAGGCGCGCCCGAGTCGGCACGTCCTATAATAGAAGGATTTGTGCGGCTTTTCCTGTTGGTGGGATATATGTACGCCATCTCATTTATGGGCAGCATCAAAACGCTTTTCAGATACCACGGCGCGGAACACAAGACTATAGCCTGTTACGAAGCAAAAGAAGAACTGACTGTGGAAAACGTCCGCAAACACACAAGATTCCACCCCCGCTGCGGAACGAGCTTCATATTGATAGTACTGATAATCAGCTTCATTGTGGGAATTTTCCTTCCGAGGGGAAATATGTGGATACGCTTCGGAGTGCAGATGCTCTGCCTTATCCCCGAAGCTTCCGTTGCATACGAAATAATCAAGCTTGCGGGACGGTATGACAATATCTTTACAAAGATCATTTCCGCTCCGGGACTCTGGCTCCAGAGGATCACGACCAAAGAACCCAACGACAAGCAGATAGAAGTTGCAATTGCAGCGCTTACTCCGTGCCTTCCAAAAGAGGGCGAAGAGGACAAGTGGTAACGCGTATAACATTTCAGGAAAAAATATACAGAAAAATCGTCTGAATAAATAGTTTTGCGTATCATAAAATGCAGTAATTTGTTTAAAGCGTCAAAAAATTTTCAAATCATAAAAAATTATTTAAAAATTATAGGAAATGTGTTATAATATTTGCAGGTCAATCTTTCAGATGATAAGCGTATTTTAAAGGAGCTTTAATAAAATATGTCCGATAAAGAACAAATAAAGCAGAATAAATTCCTGTCCGTAATACATAACAGCTTTACCAAAAGGATCTCGATCTTCATTTCCTTATTTATACTGATAATGCTTGTGATATTCGGAGTAATGTCATTCGTTCTTACCCGCATGAATGCCGTATCGGAATTTTCTCAGATAATGAACAGCACAGGAAGTCTGATCTCGGATATTCTTGACGATCATGTCAGGTCAATAAGTTCTCAGCTGGACATTGCAGCAGAAAACGAACATCTTAAAACGTTTATATCGGGATTAAACAGCGTCGAAAACGTTTCAGATATTTCCAAGCTTGAAGGCTACAGCGATATACAGAATGCTCTTGATACTATCTGCCGCGGAAACAGTGATATTGTCTCCGCTTGGGTAGTTTCGGAAAGAAGCGGCATACTTGTAGGCAGCGGCGGACAGATGCCGTTAAACGGATATTCCCTTAAAGATCAGCTCTGGTACACAAAATATACCTCCCGTATGTCAATGAAATATGATTATTTATGCACTTCACCTGCAAAAAGCATATTCTCCCCCGAAGAAAATGTTGTGACGATCGTCCTTCCCGTTACCTCATCGGACGGCTACACATATGCTTTCTGCGGAATGGAAGTAAAATACTCCGCTCTGTTCAGCGTCCTTTCGGAATATACTTTCATGAACGGAAGCTACCCGATAGTTTCCGCAGACGGATTTGCGGTATATACTCCTTCAGGCAGCGATTTCTCCCAAAAATTCAACATGGACGATGCGCCTTTGACAAATATGATAAGCCGCACGGATTTCTTCGCGGAGGAGATCGACAGCTTTGTTTCGGAAAAAGGCGAAATAGTATATTACTACCGCAAAACAAGCGATGTGACAGGCTGGAATATTATCGTGCTTTTCGACAGCGCAGCTAAGAATAAGAATATCTATACCATGTTCGTACAGAGAATGGTGATCCTTACTTGTCTTTGCGCACTGCTGATAATGATAATTACGGATCTGATCCACCGTGAAAGTTCGCCGCTCCGCGAAATACGCATATGCACTGATGAACTTGTAAATGAAAATTACAACTACCGCGTAACTTCCGCCGCTAAAAACGAATTCGGCGCTATCGGGAAAAATATCAACAGCATTGCTGAAATTTTACAGTCAGAAAATAACGTCATAAGAAACTACACTTACATTGACACTCTTACAGGACTTTACAACCGCAGCAAACTTTATGAATACATGGAAGACATTATACAGACGCGCGAAGAAGGCAGAAGCCGTTTCGCAGTAATGTTTATTGATATCGACAACTTCAAATGGCTGAACGAAACTCTCGGACATAATTTCGGAGACGCTGTTCTCTGTTCTTTTGCATCAATAATGAAGGAGCAGCTTTCCTCAGATGTGACGATGTTCCGATTCAGCGGTGATGAGTTCATACTTCTTAAAGAGTTTGACAACGATTATTCCGAAGTTCACACTGTTATTGAACGTCTCCACAATTGTTTCAACAAGCCTCTTGAAATACTTAATGACAAAATATATGTAAAATTTTCCATAGGCGTTTCTATCTATCCGAATGACGACCTTACGCCCGACCTGCTTCTCAGAGACGCGGAAATGGCTCTTCACCGCGCAAAAGAAAGCGGCAAGGACAGAGTTGCTTTCTATACCAATTCAAGCCGCAAGAACAGCCTTATGAGCAAAGCCGTTATCGCACGCAGCCTGAATGAAGCCCTTGAAAAAGGCGAACTCTGCCTGCACTATCAGCCGATAATCGCAGCGGACACCTGTGATATTCACGGATTTGAAGTGCTTCTGCGCTGGATAAGTCCCGAGTTCGGACTTGTCTCCCCCACGGATTTCATAAACGTTGCCGAAGAAAGCGGCGCTATCGTACAGATCGGAACATGGATATTTGAAAGTGCCTGCAGAACTCTTACAAAAATAAATGAAACACTTAACCCCGATGTTATCATGTCGATAAACGTTTCCCCCGTGCAGCTCCGCAGAGATGATTACATCGAACACGTCAAGAGAGTAATTGAGATAACTCATGTAAACCCTAAAAATATCCAGCTTGAAATAACGGAAAGCACGCTTATAGACTTTACCGATTCCAAGAGCAAGGTAATCAATGAGATAAACGATATGGGCATCGCGCTTGCGCTGGACGATTTCGGAACGGGTTATTCGTCACTGAATTATCTTAAAAACTTCCCCATCAAGTGCCTGAAGATCGACAAATCGTTCATTGACGAGATAAACAACAACCAGAGAGACTATGCCATCACCGACTCGATAATTGATCTTGTTCACAATCTCGGTATACACACGGTCGCGGAAGGAATTGAAACTGTGGAGCAGTACAAATTCCTTGCAAAGATGAAGTGCGACTACATTCAGGGATTCCTGATGAGCAAGCCGCTTGAAGAAGCGGACGCCATCGAATTTGTGGAAAAATACGATGCGCTCCACAAGCCCGATAAGCGCAAGCTTGAAGAAAACGAGCGGCGACTTGCAGATGAGAAAGAGCGCCGCCGAAAGGAAAGTGAAAACTCCGAAGGCGATGACAGCGACCCGTCTCAGGAGGACTTTATAATTTCCAAATAAAAAGGTGCAGCCGAGTGCTGCACCTTTCTTTGTACTATTTCAGAAGCTTCCGCCGCGTCCGCCGTGGCTTCTGCCGCTTGAACTGTGGTGTGTGGAACTTCCGCCGCTTCTTCCCGAACTTCCGCCCGAACTGCTCGTTTCATGTTTCACCCGCGAAACAGTTCTGTATAAGAACATATCCCGCGAATTTGTAACATGGAAACTTCCCTGCCGCACATAATTTGCAGCATTTGCTTGAAAATTAACGCTTTTAAGCTGATTTTTCATGCACATACAAACCGTAAATCCGATTATGCTTCCGAATATCAGCGCGCATACAAAATAAAGGAAATACCGCGGTTTTGGTCTGTTTACGCCTACATCATATGCCTTGCCGTGGCTTTCGTAATACTCAATAAGTGTTCCCGCACATTCCGCATATTCGCAGAACGCCGCGGCGTTATTGCCGCTGCTGAGATAACTTAAAAATCCGTCCTCTATGTATTCAAGCCCGTAATCGGTAAAGACCGTTATCCCCTCTCCGCAGGTGGAAAGCTGATAACGGCGGCTTTCCATATCAACCGCAAGGATTATTCCGCTGTATTCCGAGCCGTAGCCGTAGCCGTTATAGTCGTAGAAATCATCCGCAAAGGCTTCAATGCCCATTCCGCCGGTGCCGTATGTGGTAATAACGGCAATATCATATTTTCTGCCGTGTTCCTCGATTATTCCGAGAATATCCTTTTCAAGCTCGTTTTCTTCCGAATCGGTGAGAATATCCGCATTGTCGACGACCTTGTCGGAATTTTCCGCCGAAACGTTTACATTCAGCACGAGAACAGCCGTCAGCGCAATTACAAGGGCAAGAATATTTTTAAGAAATTTCACAGATATTCCCCCTTAAAAGCTCATAGCCGACATAAACCAGAACGAGAGCGCCGTCACGGCAGCCGTTATCGCCGCGAACAATCCCCAGAAACGTCCCTTGTCAACGGGAAGATCGCCCACAAATTTACCTGTCTGACCGTTCATTGCAAAGCGGTAGATCTGCCCGTGATAATTAGTGCTGAGCACCCAGACGGGCATAAGAGCATAAAGTGCCTGTCCCCGTTTCAGACGGATATTTGCGGATTCTTGAACTACCGACGCATAGCCCTGCACAGTACCTCTGAACACGTCCTCGGTGCTTTTGTGGATACGAAGATTTACGGTTTGCGCGCACTGTTCAGATTCAACATCATATTTATCCGCCAGATAGCCCGCAAGATAAGCCGGGTTGAAATCCACACAATCGGCATATCTGTAAGGTTCTACCGACTGGGAAAAATCATCGGGCATCTTTGAGGAACCGTCCGCAGGAACTTTGTCAAAGCTTATTTCCCCGTCACGGGTCACAAGATAGTGGGAAGTTTCGGTATAAGTGTAATTCCCCGAGATCCATGTGCGAATGCGCGTTGCCTTGTAACGGGTATGGGCTTCCGCGTCGCAGTCGAAGAGCCAGAACGGAACATAAAGCCCCTTGATCTCCTCTATGCGGCTGTCGCTTGAAAAGCTTTTCGGCAGCAGGAACTTGCCTTTCAGGTGCTGCTTCAGAGCAGCTTCCGCCTGCTTTTTGTCTATCTTGAAAGGGATCACCAGATCGGGCTTTGAACCGCCCTCAAACTGTCCTGTCATGACTATGGGATTATCACAGTACGGACAGGCAGAAGCGGCAGTTGTCTCATCGGCAACTATCTGTCCGCCGCAGCTCCGGCAGGTGTAAACTTTCATTCCCTTGCTGTCCTCAGCAGACCATTCCGCGCCGCTTGTACGCCATTCAATATCGTCCCCTGTTTCCTGACGGCAGACATCGCTATATTCTTTTAAACCGTTAATATCAAATTCCGCGTCGCAGTAGGGACATTTCATGTTCTGACCTGCGCTGTTGAACTCTACCGCACCGCCGCAGTTGGGACATTTAAACTCGGTAAGATCGTCCATAAAACGGCTCCTTTCCGATCAGACCTTATCGCTGTCATTGAAAACATCTCCGCATTCGGGACAGAACTTAGGAGGATTCTTCGGATCTTCGGGTTCCCAGCCGCACTTGTCGCAGCGGTAAAGGGGTTCGCCCGCCGGCTTGGGCTTTCCGCATTCCGAGCAGAATTTTCCCTTGTTTACCGCTCCGCAGGAGCAGGTCCAGCCGTTTGCGGAAGGCTTCGGCTTGCCGCATTCCGTGCAGAATTTTGTGGTATTCACCGCGCCGCAGGAGCATTTCCACTGTTCGGGATCAGAAGCTTGCGACGCAGATGTATTAGAGTTCTGCGCGTTCTGAGAATTCCGGGCAGCCATTCCGTAAAGAGCCTGCGCGTTCAGACCGCCTGCCTGCTGAGCCATTCCCATGCCCACAAAACCTGTCATTGCTCCCGCGCTGTTTGAAGCGGCAGCTTTCATAGCATCGCCCTGAGCTTCCACAAGAGAAGCGGCAGCCATGCCCGGATCACGCATAACGGCTGTGCGCTGGAGATCCTTTATCATCTTTTCATCTTCGGGAGAAAGTGTTACGGGATTTATGCCGAAAGAGGAAATTTTGATTCCGCGGAGTTCCGTCCATTTCTTGGAAAGGACTTCATTAAGAGCGTCCGCAATATCCATTGTATGGGCAGGAAGAGAGCTGTACCTGATACCCATTTCGGAAATTTTTCCGAAAGCGGGCTGGAGAGCTGTCATAAGCTCGACTTTTAAAGTGCTGTCTATTTCGCTGCGGCGGTATTCGTTGGAAACATTTCCGCAAACGTTCGTATAGAACAGCAGCGGGTCTACGATCTTATAGGAATATTCGCCGTTGCACCTGATAGAAACGTCAATATCCAGTCCGATATTCTTGTCGACCACTCTGAAAGACACAGGGGACGGCGTTCCGTACTTATTGCCGATGATCTCTTTGGTATTGAAATAGTAAACTCTCGTATCTCTGGCAGCTTCACCGCCGTGAGCGATCCTTGAACCAAGGCTTGCGAAAGTCTCCTTTATAGTCGTTCCCAGATCGCCTGCAAAAATAGTGGGCTCGCCGGAAATATTGAATGTATACTCACCCGGTTCGGCGCAGACATCAAGTATCTTGCCCTGTTCAACGATTATCATGCACTGACCGTCCGCAACGGCAATTCCCGATCCCTGAGAGATAATGTTGTCGCTTGACGATTTTCCGCCCGTCTTTTTCTGACCCTTTCTCACAAGGACATCGGTGGGGAGAGCTTCACAATAGAAGTATTCCTTCCACTGATCTGCTAAAGTTCCCTTTACTGCATCGACTGCGGCTTTGATAAGACCCATATGTAACAGCTCCTTTTATAAAATCCTTATTGCCCGTGCAGCAAACTGCACATCATGGACTTATTATAACATATTTCGTTAATAATTTCAATAGTTTTAATAAAAAATTTAACACAACATCTCTAACAAGCGTTAATAAACGCTATGGGTATGTATGTGCAATTCAACAAATTGTGTGTTGAACGCTTGTTTATTAAGTCAAAAATCAACAATTTGCCTTGAGGATATTTGTAAAATATGATATAATTATTTAATTCTGAATGTCCGAAACAGCCGCGTCAATAAGGCGGACGGCGGAATTTTTCCGCAGAAATTGTAATACAAGCCCCGATATTTTCATAGTATACAATAAAACAAGCTGTTTGGAGGTATTCTATGAAAAAGATAAGATGGAACGCCGCATTTGTGGTGATGACGTTTATTGCGTGTATCGGAGTTATCTGCTATGCCGCCGCGCAGATAGACGATGTGGTAACTGTTGAAAGCAATACTGTGGAACAGGACGCTCCTGTTATTGTTCTCGATGCGGGACATGGCGGTATTGACGGCGGCTGCTCCACTGCGGACGGAAAGACGGAAAAGGGCATTAACCTGAATATCCTGCTATCTGTAAGGGATATGAGCAGACTTTTCGGGTATGATGTGGAAGTTACCCGCGACAGGGATATGTCCATTCACGACAAAGGCGTTACGGGCATACGGAATCAGAAAATTTCCGATATGGAGAACAGACTGGATATTTTTAACAAATATCCAAATGCGGTCTGCGTTTCTATCCATCAGAACACATTCAGCGACCCTGTTTATCACGGAGCGCAGATGTTTTACAGTGACACAAATCCCGCAAGTGAAGATCTGGCTTACATAATGCAGCAGAAATTCGCTGCAGATCTTCAGCCCGACAATCAGCGGGAGATAAAACTTTGCGGCGATGAGCTGTATCTTTGCTATTACTGCAATAACCCGACAGTCATGATAGAATGCGGTTTCCTTTCCAATCCCGAAGAAGCCGCAAAGCTTACCGACAGAAGCTATCAGGAGAAAGTGGCGTTTACGATATTTTCGGGAATAAACGAATTTGCCGATACTTACGAGGCATAAAAAATCAAGGAGCGTAAAATGGCAGGAAAGTTAAAAACAGTCTACATATGCAGTCAATGCGGTTATGAAAGTCCAAAATGGAACGGAAAATGCCCTTCCTGCGGGGAATGGAACACTTTTGAGGAGGACGTTGTTGACGTTTCCCCTGCAAAAGCTTCGGCAGGAAAGGCAGTATCTTCCATAAAAACCATTGATCTTTCCTCGGAAGTCAGAACGCTTTCGGGGATAGATGTTGATGAGGACGTCCGCTATTCTACGGGAATAAACGAACTTAATCGAGTTCTGGGCGGAGGACTTGTGAAAGGTTCTCTCGTACTTCTGGGCGGAGAACCGGGAATAGGAAAATCCACCATTCTTTTGCAGATATGCAAATTCCTCGGCGAGGAACACACCATACTGTACATTTCGGGAGAGGAAAGTATCCGCCAGATTAAGATACGCGCCCAGAGGCTGGGCGTTGACACGGAAAATCTGTCGCTGCTCTCCACAAATGACGCTCACGCGGCGGCAAATACGATCTCGGTGCATAAACCCGATATTGCAATTATAGACTCTATCCAGACCATGAACATCAGCGAGATCAATTCAAGCGCGGGAAGCATAACACAAGTAAGGGAATGCACAAATCTTTTCATGCGGACGGCAAAATCCGAAGAAATACCTATATTTATAGTAGGTCATGTGAACAAGGACGGCGCTATCGCAGGTCCGAAAGTCATGGAACACATCGTTGACACCGTTCTGTATTTTGAGGGAGAACGTCACCTCAGCTACAGGATACTCCGCGCAGTAAAGAACCGTTACGGTTCTACCAATGAAATAGGCGTTTTTGAGATGTGCGACAACGGTCTTGAAGAAGTGGAAAATCCTTCGCTCATGCTTCTCAGCGGACGTCCCGTCGGTATCTCGGGGACTTGCGTTGCCTGCATAATGGAAGGCAGCCGCCCGATCCTTGCGGAAGTTCAGGCTCTTGTCACAAAAAGCACATTTTCCGCTCCGAAACGGACGTCCACGGGATTTGACTATAACCGTCTTGCAATAATAATTGCAGTTCTTGAAAAGCGAATGGGAATGTTTTTCGGAACGCTGGACGTTTATCTCAACATTGTAGGCGGATTCCGTCTTGACGAGCCTGCGGGAGATCTGCCTGTTGCCCTTGCGGCATACAGCGGATATTTTGATATTCCCATAAGCGAAAAGCTGATCGCTTTCGGAGAAATAGGCTTGGGCGGCGAAGTGCGGAACACGTCCAACATTCCCCAGAGGATACAGGAAGCGCAGCGGCTGGGCTTTACCGAGTGTATCATTCCCAAGCAGGCTTTGCGGAACATTGATCCGAGCAAGTATAATATGCATATTTACGGAGTTTCAAACCTGAGACAGGCATTTGCCGTTGTAAAGAAGGAAAGCGGCAAAGCAGAGTCTTAATTATAATATTTTTAATTTATCTGTAATTAAATTTCAGCAAGCACAAAATGACAAAACGTGTTATGCGAACCGACGAACGTTTTGCAGACGTTCGTTTTTTATTTTAAATAAAAGCGGAGATGCATTATGAAAAATATTTTAACCGAAAAAACAACTATGCCTTTCGGCGTATACAGGATCGACAAGAACTGCATTTCATTCCTGCGGAGAAAATATAAAAATATTCCCGATCCGGATCTGACAGATCGTTACTGCGGTCCTGTGTTCGGAACAAAAGCCGAGCGCGGTGTTCTGAATTATTTCGTACCGATACTGCCCGAGCATGAGAATTTTATAAATGACGGATCTTTAATTGAACTTTCATTTGAAAACGAAATAATATGCGGTTTTATTGATACAGAAAAAGCTGTTCCGTGTATTAAGGAATACCTTGCAAAAGACGATTCCGATGAAATGCTTTCCGAAATTTGCACTAATATGAGAACGTTTATAATTGAAAATGTAATACAGATCCGAAAATTGCAGAATTTAAAAGATCCGGAATGTGAAGATCCCGATGATACATATGCGGAAACGGATATTCCCGCAGGTCTATACAGCATTAATGAAGATCATATTGAATATTTAAGGCAGCAGAACAGCAGAATTCTTTCTGCGGAATATACAAATTATTATTACGGACCTGTATTTTGCCGGAATACAAAACACGGACGTTTCAATTATTTTGTGCCGATATATACGGATCTTGATACAATTGAATATCTGTGGATATGCTTTGTGGGCAATGATATTTCAAAGTTTATAAATGAAGAAGAGATCATTCCCTGTCCGAAAAAACGCTGTACATACGTTATATCTTTCAAGAATTTATATGATTTTTATTACACGAAATATGATGAGGAATATAAAGAACAATTTCCGATATATTTTGATGATTCCGATCAGATGTATTTAGTACTTCACCCCAAATATAAAATAAAGCAGACACTTGAAGATGATCTGATAATGCTGAAAAGTATGTTTGAAAAAGGATATGAAAACTTTTACACAGACCCCGTAAGCAGCCTTGACAAACTAAGGCAGGAACTTCAGAAATACGGATTGAATTTTACATCATATCCGACTATTGAGGAGCTTGCAGAAAATATAAGAAGCATGGGTATTGCAAAATTTTATCAGGAATAAATATTTCCTAATCTGACGATTGACACTTTTTGCAAAATGTGATATAATTTAAAAGGCAATACCTTGCTTTATACAGGGTGAACGGAGGTTTATAATGATAACAGGTGTAATTAAAAACAAGATAGACAAAATATGGACGGATATATGGGCAGGCGGTATCTCAAACCCGCTGACGGTAATTGAACAGCTTACATATCTTATGTTCATACGTTCACTTGATGAGAAAGAACTTGAAAACGAGGAGTTTTCCAATATGACGGGCGACGCCGCCGAACCGATATTCCCCAGGTCGGAAATAGGACAGGCTATGCGTTGGAGCAGGTTCAGGGACAAGGACGCCCGCGATATTTACAATATAATTTCAAAATACGCTTTTCCCGCCATCAAGAAAATGAAGTACGGCAGGCTGCCCGATTTTGACAAAAACGGAGAAATGATCGAGATCCCCGACAGGAACGACGGCGAGACTGTACAGACGGCTTTTACGCGATATATGAATGATGCGGCATTTTCTATTCCGAACCCGCAGTTATTGCAGAAGATAATCACGGGGCTTGATGATTTGTATGAACATGATATTTCCGAGCTGGATATGCAGGGCGATCTGTATGAATATATGCTGGGAAAACTTGCAGTGGCAGGTCAGAACGGACAGTTCCGCACGCCGAAACATATCCGCGAGATGATGGTGGAACTCGTTGCGCCGACTCCCGACGATGTTATATGCGACCCTGCCTGCGGAACGGCGGGATTCCTCGTTTCCGCAGCGGAATATATCCGCAGACATTACGAGGACACCATGACCGAGGAGCAGTGGGAAAATTTTGCGGGCAGCACTTTCACCGGATACGACACCGACCCCACAATGCTCCGCATATCGGCTATGAACATGATGTTACATTCCGTTACAGATCCCGATATTGATTACAGGGACAGCGTTTCAAAGCAGAACAACGTCAGCGGCAAATATACCGTATGCCTTGCAAATCCGCCTTTCAAGGGTTCTGTTGACGCGGAAAGCATTAACGATAACCTGAAAGCCGTTACCAACACAAAAAAGACGGAACTGCTGTTTATTGCGCTGTTCCTGCGTATGCTTCAGAAGGGCGGACGGTGCGCGTGTATCGTTCCTGACGGTGTACTTTTCGGTTCAAGCAACGCGCACAAATCCATACGTAAGGAACTTATAGAAAATCATCAGCTCAAAGCGGTAATTTCCATGCCAAGCGGCGTTTTCAAACCATATGCGGGAGTTTCCACGGCGGTGCTGGTATTTGTAAAGACCGACGCGGGCGGAACGGAGAACGTCTGGTTCTACGACATGAAAGCGGACGGATTTTCTCTTGACGATAAGCGTTCGGAAATAACGGAGAATGACATTCCCGATATTATCAGGCGTTTTTACGATCCTGAGGGTGAAAAGAGCAGACAGCGCACGGAACAGTCTTTCTTTGTGCCGAAGCAGGAGATCGTTGACAATGACTATGATCTGTCCATAAACAAATACAAAAAGACGGAATATGCGGCTGTGGAATATCCTCCCACAGAAGAAATTCTTGCGGAACTTAACGGCTTGTACCGGGAACTTGGCGACACTCTTTCGGAGTTGGAGGGTGCGGTGAATGGCTAAACTTGGAACGGTTTGTGATATTTTAAATGGATATGCTTTCAAAAGTGAAAAGTATGTAAATAGTGGGATCAGGGTTATAAGAATAACAAATGTGCAAAAGGGTTTTATTGAAGATAACGACCCTAAATATTACCCTTTAGATGAGTCAAAAAATATAGAAAAATATTTTCTTAAATCCGGAGATTTACTATTATCTTTAACAGGAAATGTTGGCAGAGTCGGAATCATTAATGACAGGTTTTTACCGGCGGCGTTAAATCAACGTGTAGCTTGTTTGAGAATAAAAAATGACAATATATTTGAAAAATTTTTATTTCACTTATTAAATTCTGATTATTTTGAAGAGCAATGTATTTTAGCTTCAAATGGAGTGGCACAAAAAAATCTTAGTACGGAATGGCTAAAAGAATTTGAAATACCCCTCCCGCCGCTTGAAATTCAAAAGCAGATCGCCGACAATCTCGACAAAGTAACACGCACAATAGATATATGCAATACTATACTTGAAAAGCTTGATCTGCTCGTCAAATCACGGTTTGTGGAGATGTTCGGGGATCCGATTGATAACCCCATGGGGTGGCAAGTCAAATCGTTAAAAGAACTTTCTACTCTTATTACAAACGGCAACACTCCAAAAGGTGGCAGTGAAAATTATGTTGACAATGGCATAATTTTTCTTCGTAGTCAGAATGTGTGGAGAAATAGAATTGACCTTTCAGATGTTGCATACATAGATGAAAATACACATCTAAAAATGAAAAAAAGTATTGTAATGCATAAAGATATTCTTATTACGAAAACCGGAAGAATAAACACAGAAAATAGCAGTTTAGGCAGAGCTGCACTGTATTTGGGAGAAGATAATTCTGCTAATATCAATGGTCATGTTTATCTTGTAAGATTGAAAGATTTTGTTATTCCTGAGTTTGTTGTAACAATTCTTACGGGAGAGGCATATAGAAAGTACATCAGAAAAGTTTGTGTTGGCGGAATTGATAAACGTCAGATAAATCTCGATCAGGTTGAAGATTTCCCAATTATCATGCCCAATATGGAACGGCAACAGGTTTTTGCAGATTTTTTAAAACAAACCGACAAATCGAAATTGGCAGTAAAAAAAGTTCTTGAAAAGGCGGAAACTCTCAAAAATGCGCTTATGCAGGAATATTTCGGATAATTTTTCAAAAAATAAAACAGAGGTGATGAACATTGCTGAATGTATTTTTCGGTGATATGCCCGACGCTATCTTTAATACAAACGTTTATTTTAACAACACTTACAAAGATGAGTGGATCACTAAACCGCTTTCAAAAGAGATAATAAAAGCTGTTGACAAATCCGATGTAATTGACGAGCGGACTATCTTAAGCCCCGTTTTTGGAAATATGAGTCCCAAAAGGCTTTCTGGCGGTGTGAAAACGCTTCTGCTGATCGCATACGATCATTCAAAAGTTTTCAATGCTTCTACCTGTGGGGATAATTGCGCGGAATGGATACTCAGAATTGCCGAGGATAAAAAAATCGTTATCAACTTAAGGCATCTTATGGATTTCGGCAAGGGCGAATTTAAGATAAAAGTTATGAATACAGGCAAGATCGTGAAAAATATGGGCGATCTTGTTTACGAAGCCGGAGAATTTGTGTGAGGTAATTATGAAAGGAATACATCATGTTGAGGTAAAAAACCGTGACGCTGCATTCAAATTTGATCTGTACAGAAATATTACAATTGTAAAAGGCGACAGCGGAACGGGAAAAACAACGCTTTATGAAATGATCGCCGATCATACACGTCTTAAAGAAGCCAGCGGTGTAAATATCTCGTGTGATAAGCCATGTGTTGCTCTGACAGATATTGACTGGAGAAACCAACTAAAAGGCATAAAAGACAGTATCGTCTTTATTGATGAAGGTGCGGATTTTCTTAAAACAAAAGATTTTGCAGGCGCAGTGAAAAACACTGATAACTACTATGTTATATTCAACCGTGAAAGCCTGCATGACCTGCCGTACAGCGTTGAAGAAATTTATGAGATCAGTGCAAGCGGTAAATTTCACAAATTCAGGAAAGTGTTCAGGCATAACGCAAAACACGTTTACTACAAAGAAGATGCACCAAAAAAGATGAAGTATGATACTTTGCTGACAGAAGATTCTAAATCAGGGTATCAGTTTTATGAGCATTATTTTAAAAACAATAATATCATATGTTTCACATCCGGATCAAATTCTGCTATATTTAAATGGCTGAAAGAGAATGGGGACAAAAAAGTATTTGTGATCGCAGACGGTGCGGCTTTTGGTTCTGAAATTGACAGGATCATAAAAATGCATTCTTTTCCGAATATCAGACTGTGCCTGCCGGAGTCATTTGAATGGCTTATTCTGAGATCAGGTATCATAAAAACGGCAGATATTAAAATACTTGATGATCCGTCAGATCACATAGAATGTTCCGAGAATTTCAGCTGGGAAAATTTCTTTGAAAAGTATCTTATACATATCACCGCAAATACGCCCTTTCAATATAGCAAAGCAAAGATAAATCCGGTATATCTGGATCCTATAAATTCAGAAAAAATAATAAGTGAAATTTATGTAAAATAATATTTTGGTCGCAGAATGTTGGTACACTAATTTTAAATGAGGTGTATCATATGAAAGAACAGGTAATTTTAAATATCCAAAAAAATTATAAGGAGAGTGAAATTTTATGACCAATTTTGAATTTTTAGGAAATATCGCTGATTATGCCCTGTTTGCAAGCGCGGCAATAGAAGCGGAAAAGGTCTTTGCCACTTCTCCTGCAATGTGCGCGGTGGGCTGCCGCAAAGCACTTGAACTTGCCGTCAAGTGGGTATATTCCGCCGACAATACGATAAGTATGCCGTATAAGGATAATCTGCAATCGCTGATACATGAGCCGTCGTTCCGTTTTGCGCTTGATTCGCAGACTTGGGGAAAACTGCCGTTTATTATCAGGCTCGGCAATTTATCCGTACATACCGAAAAAGCCGTAAACAACGCCGACGCTCTTCTTGCCCTCGGAAGCCTGTTTGAATTTATCGAATGGGTGGACTATTGCTACGGCGCAGACTATGTGGAACGGCATTTCGATCCTGCCCTTATCCCTACGGCAAAGGTAGTTATCGACACTAAAAAGATAAAAGAGCAGGAATCCCTTATTGAGCAGAAAGAAAGCGAGATCAAAGAATTACAGGCGAAAATTGCAGAAATATCGGCTAAACTGACTTCCGAAAAAGAAGAAAAACAGGAGAGCCGAAGCTTTTCCCCTGCCGATCTTTCGGAATTCATGACGCGCAAAATATACATTGACGTTGATCTTAAATTTATGGGCTGGAAGTTCGGCGGCAATGATGCGGACGTCTGGGAAGAGTATGAAGTCAACGACATGAACGGCGTTCCCGGACAGAAAGGTTACTGCGATTACGTTCTGTTCGGACGTGACGGTCTGCCCCTTGCGGTAATTGAAGCAAAGCGGACAAGCAAAGATCCCAATATCGGCAGAAAACAGGTTTCCCTGTATGCTGACTGTCTGGAACGGAAATTCGGGCGCAGACCGATGATGTTCACTTCAAACGGCTTTGAAACATATTTCTGGGACGATGGATCGTCTCCGCAGCGGAAAGTCAGCGGATTTTTCACAAAGTCCGATCTTGAAAAGCTTATGAACCGCCGTGAAGCACGAAAAAAGCTCGGTACTATTTCAATAAATGACAAAATTACCGACCGCTATTATCAAAAAGCTGCGATCCGCGCGGTGTGCGAACATATCGAACAAGGTTTCCGCAAGGCTTTGCTCGTTATGGCAACAGGCACGGGCAAGACAAGAACGGCTTCAAGCCTTACGGACGTTCTGAGCCGAGGCGGTTATGTTACAAATATTCTTTTCCTTGCGGACAGGACTGCCCTTGTCAAGCAGGCAAAGGACGATTTCAAGAATTATCTGCCCGATATGTCGCTTTGCAATCTTTGTTCCAACAAGGACGACAGAAACGCGCGCATTGTGTTTTCTACCTATCCCACCATATTGAATGCAATTGACAACACAAAAACAAAGGACGGCGTGCCGCTGTTTTCTCCCGCGCACTTTGATCTTATCATCACAGACGAAAGCCACAGGAGCATTTTCAAAAAATACAGAGCGATATTTGAATATTTCGATGCGATAATGGTCGGCTTGACGGCAACGCCGAAAACCGATGTTGACCGCAATACATATGATTTTTTTGAGGTTGAAAACGGTGTGCCGACTTATGCCTACGATTACGAAACAGCGGTAAATACCGATCATGTGCTTGTGCCGTATTATAATTATGAAGTCAAGACGAAATTTCTTGAAGAAGGTATCACCTACGATGATCTTTCCGACGAAGACAAAGAGCGGTATGAGGACGATTTTGCGGAGGACGGATATGTTCCCGACTTTATCCCCTCGGCGCAGTTAAACAAGTTCGTATTTAACGAAACAACGGCGGACACTGTCCTGCAGGATCTTATGGAGCGCGGAATAAAAGTTCACGGCGGCGACAGGCTGGGCAAAACCATTATTTTCGCCCAGAACAAGGATCACGCCGAATTTATAGTACAGCGTTTCAACAAGCTTTATCCGAAATATAACGGCACATTCGCCCAACGCGTCACCTGTGATGACAGCTATGCCCAGTCGATCATTGATGATTTTAAAATAGCGGATAAAATGCCTGTTATTGCCGTTTCGGTGGATATGATGGACACGGGGATCGATGCTCCTGAATGTGTAAATCTTGTCTTTTTCAAGAAAGTACGTTCAAAAACGAAATTCTGGCAGATGATCGGCAGAGGCACAAGGCTTTGCAAAGAGCTTGCCTGCGTTGACGGCATTGACGGGGAATATGTGGGAAAACGCCGTTTCCTGATATTTGATTACTGCGGAAATTTTGAATATTTCCGCGAAAACCGGAACGGTTACGAAACAGGCGAAACAAAATCACTGACGGAAAATATCTTCTGCAAACAAGTGCGGCTGATATTCGCATTGCAGGACGGTATTTTCTCCGATAATGAGTATCAGGAATTCCGCAGGCAATTAGCAGAGACCTGTCAAATCGGCGTAAATGCTTTGTCCTACGATATTGTATCGGTTCGGCTCAAAAAAGAATATGTTGAGAAATTCAAAAAAGCCGATAACTGGACATCTCTTTCCGATATGGACGTATCGGAGCTTCAGAAGCAAATTGCTCCGCTTATTACAACGAACGATACAGACGAATATGCAAAACGTTTCGATAATTTCATGTATGGCATGATGCTTGCAAATATAGATAAGCTGCCAACAATGAATTACCTGAAAAATCAGCTTTGCCTGACCGCCGCAGCATTGGAGCGCAAAGCGAACATTCCGCAGGTAATGCAAAAAATCACGCTGATAAAAGATATTCAGACAGATACATTTTGGGAAAATATCAGTATTCTGACTATGGAAAAAGTACGGCAGGAACTTCGCGATCTTATGCAGTTCCTTGCTGACGGTGCTGGCAAACCAATGATATTCACAAAGCTTGATGATCCGATCCTTGAAAGCAAGGAAGGCGATCCTATCGCCGCTGCGTATGATTTTGAAGATTACAGCAAAAAAGTAAATCGCTATGTTGAGGAGCATAAGAACGATGCCGTTATTTATAAGCTGAACCACAATTTCCCGCTGTCAAAGGAAGATTATGAAGAGCTTGAAAGAATACTCACGCAGGAACTTGGCGACAGTGAAGATTACAAGCGTGAATACGGCGATACGCCTTTCGGGCTGCTGATCCGCAGTATAACAAAACTCGATCATGAAAGCACGATGGCTGCTTTTTCTGCCTTTATAAATGACAGTTCACTCAATCAGAAACAAATAGAATTTATCCTGAAAATTATCAAACATATTGAGAACAACGGCTATATAGAAGATGTAAAAATTCTGATGAAGCCGCCGTTTGATAAACCGTACAGCTTTATAAAGATGTTTGACCCAAAAACAAGAAATGCTTTACTGCAAATAATTGAAAGTATCAAGAACAATGCAATGCAAGCAGTGGTGTAAGGCTTTTTCCGCATCAGACAGCTTTTCTAAAAAAAAAAAAAAAAAAAAAAAACAAAAAAAA
>CANQTP010000017.1 GCA_947626755.1 uncultured Clostridia bacterium | reverse complement strand
AAAATCGTACAGAAAATAACCGATGGCAATGCTGATTATTGCATTGCACTTAAAGAAAATCAGCCGAATCTTTTTAAGGATACCGAAGATCATTTCAATGAATTTGCATCTGAAAGCGATAAAACCATAACTTCAGAAAAAGGTCACGGAAGAATTGAAATCAGGGAATATTATCTTACAACGGATATTGATTGGCTTGAACAGCGTGATGATTGGACGCACTTGAACGCATTGGGAATGGTTCGTTCAAAAATAATTGAGGGCGAAAATGTAAGTAATTTCACACGATATTTTATTACATCGCTGACGGATATTAATGAATTTGCATATGCTGTACGAAAACATTGGTCTATTGAAAATCAGCTGCATTGGTGTCTTGATGTTATTTTCAGAGAAGATGCTTCAAGGGCAAGGAAAGATAATTCTCCGTTAAATTTGAATATACTTCGTAAAACTGCACTTTCTCTTTTAAATCAGGCTAAATATGGTCGCCTTAGTAAGAAAAGAATGAGATTTAAGGCTTCTCTTAACCCTGACGTCTTACTTTCTGTTCTTTTTGCTCGTAAAAAGTAAATGCTGTTGCCGTGCAATTTGTAATTTTTGGGCTTGCAAAAATCCGTTTGATGGTGTATAATTAAAATGTATGTTCAAAAATATCTGTGAAAGGACGTTCCCTATGAACTGGACAGAAGTCAATATCTATACTACTTCCGAGGGCGTTGACCCCGTCTGCGGCTGCCTGCTGAACACAGGAGTCACGGGCTTTGAAATAAAAGACCCCAAGGACTTTGAGGAATTTCTGGAACACAAGACAGGCAACTGGGACTATGTGGACGATGACCTGCTGAAACTCAAGAACTGCGAGACCTGCGTTACGGTGTACCTGCCTGATAATTCGCAGGGGGCGGATATGCTTTCCATGATACGCGCGGAGATGTCCGCACTGAAAGCTCGCGACCCGGAGAACGCTTTCGGACGGCTTTCGGTGGAACTGGATTCCGTCCGCGAGGAAGACTGGGCTAATAACTGGAAACAGTATTTCAAGCCCCTTACCGTCGGCGAAAAACTTGTCATAAAGCCTTCTTGGGAAGAATACAACGGCAGTGACGGCAGAACTATCCTTGAAATAGACCCCGCGTCAAGCTTCGGAACGGGGCAGCATAACACCACACAGCTTTGTCTGGAACTTCTGGAAAAATATCTCGGAAACGGCAATAAAGTCCTTGACATCGGCTGCGGCAGCGGAATACTTTCAATTGCCGCCATGCTTCTGGGCGCGGACAGCGTTTCGGCAGTGGATATTGACAAAAACAGCGTGGACATTGCTTCCGAAAATGCTGCAAAGAACCGCATTCCCGCGGATAAATACAGAACATTCTGCGGAAATATCGTCACCGACAGCGGACTTTGCGAAGATATAGGTGTCGAGTATGATGTCATAACCGCAAATATAGTTGCAGACGTGCTTATTGCCATGTCCCCGATCTTTGAAAATTTCATTAAAAGCGGAAGCGTGCTGATAGTTTCGGGAATAATCATCGAACGCTGTGACGAAGTTCTTGACGCAATAAAGGCAATGGGCTTTACACACCTTGAAACACGGGAAAAGGACGGTTGGGCAGCGGCTGCTTTCAGACTTTAAAAGGGGGCGTTCCGAATGAAGATAATATACACCTCGGAAAACAAAATTTTCTGCCTTGATGCGGAAACCAAAGCCGTTACCGAAATTCCCTGCGGAAAGATAATAAAATACCGCGATACCGTCCGCAGCATACAGCAGCGGAAAGAGTGGAAAAGTTCGGGCAGCGGCGCGGCGTTTATGGGAATGACTGCGGACAGCATCGACCCGGAGCTTCTGCCCGCAAGAATAACAGGACTCGGCATTTGCGGCGAAGAACTTGTCTATGCCGTGAATTCAGAGGACGTGGGAAGCATTTACCACAGGAGTTTCGATCCCGCCGATGATACGGAGGGACTTGTGCGGGCTTCAAATGACTTTGTTTTCGGTTCGTTTGACGTAAAGGACGGGAAACTTGCCGTCAGCATGGGGGCAAACGCTTCATTCCTGCATATTTCAGTTATGGATATGCAGGGACATTTTGACGAATACACTGACGGCGACACCACCGAGGAGAATCCCTGCTGGTCGCAGACGAGGAACGGCATATATTTTTCCGCCGCAGGACACGCAAGGGATCAGTACGGATCCGTTTCCGCCACAAGTCCGCGGGCAATATCTTTCCTTGACCTGAACGCAAAGTCAATTACGGAAATTGTTTCCGATGAGAAATACGATTTTCTTCACCCGCGGGAGGACAAACAGGGAAACCTTTACTTTATCCGCCAGCCCTACGGCGGCGAAAAGCCCGATGGGGGAATTACATTCAAGGACGTTATAATGTTCCCCTACCGTATAATAAAAGGACTGTTCGGCTTTCTGAACTTTTTCACCACGATATTCGGCGGCGAATCCTTAAAAAGCGGTGATTCCGCCGACGGAACAAAGGCAAAGAACCGTTCGCAGAAGGATATTATAATTGAAGGAAATATCATCAACGCCGAAAAACTTAATAAGATAAACAGCGCGTCCGATGACAGCAGTTCGGGAATAATGCCCCTGAGCAGAGTGCTTATGAAACGTTCCCCCGACGGCAGCGAGGAAATTCTCAGAAAGGGCGTTCTGGATTTCAACCTGACGGACAGCGGCGAAGTAATTTTTTCAAACGGAAAACACATATACAAGATCGACGAAAGCGGCGGCGAAACGCATATTGCAAAAGCCGCGCTGGCAGTCAATATTTCAATAAATTAAGAAAGGCAGATACAAATTGGCAGGAAAAAAATCAAAGGATTACGGCAATGAAAGTATTACCAAACTGAAAGGCGCGGACAGAGTAAGGCTTCGTCCTGCGGTAATTTTCGGTTCGGACGGGATCGAGGGCTGCGAACACGCGGTTTTCGAGATAATTTCCAACTCCATAGACGAAGCCCGTGACGGTCACGGCGATAAGATCATCGTCACCCGCTATCAGGACAATTCCATTGAAGTTGAGGATTTCGGACGTGGCTGTCCCGTGGATTTCAACCCGACGGAAAATTGTTACAACTGGGAACTTGTTTACTGCGAACTTTACGCAGGCGGCAAGTATCAGAACAACGAAAGCGGCGACTATGAATATTCTCTCGGACTTAACGGTCTGGGCGCGTGTGCTACTCAGTATGCTTCCGAATATACCGATGTGGAAGTTTACCGCGACGGTTTTAAATTCAACCTGCATTTTGAAAAGGGCGAAAATATCGGCGGACTTCAGAAAACAGCTACTAAGAAGAAACAGACGGGAACCCGCACAAAATGGCGTCCCGACCTTGATGTTTTCACCGACATAAACGTAAGCAGGGAATATTTTGAGGAAACGTTAAAAAAGCAGGCTGTAGTAAATCCCGGCATTTCCTTTGTTTTCAGATATGAAAATGAAAACGGCAAATTTGAGGAAAATACATTCCTTTACGAAAACGGAATTGCCGATTACATGAACGAGATAGTAGAAAATAATTATCTCACTCCGCCGCAGTTCTGGCAGTGCGAACGCAAGGGGCGCGACCGTGAGGACAAGCCCGAATACAAGGTAAAGCTTTCCTTTGCGGTGTCATTTTCAAACAAAGTGGCGCAGATAGAATATTACCACAATTCAAGTTTTCTGGAACACGGCGGCGTTCCCGACAAGGCTGTGCAGGCGGCGTTCGTTTCACAAATTGACGCTTATCTGAAAAATAATAACAAGTATCAGAAAAATGAAAGCAAGATAAAATTTGTTGATGTTCAGGACTGTCTTGTGCTTATTTCCTCGTCGTTCTCGACTCTTACTTCCTACGAGAACCAGACGAAAAAAGCAATTACAAATAAGTTCATTTACGAGGCAATGACGGATTTTCTCAAACATCAGCTGGAAGTTTATTTTATTGAAAATCCCGATGACGCTCTTAAGATCGCAGAACAGGTAATTCTCAACAAGCGAAGCCGCGAAAGCGCCGAAAAGACCAAGCAGAACCTTAAAAAGAAACTTGCGGGAAATATCGACCTTTCAAATATGGTCCAGAAGTTTGTTGACTGCCGTACAAAAGACCTTTCCAGACGGGAAATTTACATTGTGGAGGGAGACTCCGCTCTCGGTGCGTGTAAAACAGCCCGGGACTCGGAATTTCAAGCGATAATTCCTGTCCGCGGCAAGATCTTAAACTGTCTGAAAGCGGATTACGACAAGATATTCAAAAGCGATATTATCACCGACCTTATAAAAGTTCTGGGCTGCGGCGTGGAAGTGCGTTCAAAGTCAAATAAGGAACTTTCTACCTTCAATATTGAGAATTTAAAATGGAATAAAATTATTATTGCCACCGATGCGGACGTGGACGGTTTCCAGATAAGAACGCTTATCCTTACAATGCTTTACCGCCTTACGCCTACTTTGATCGACGAGGGATATGTTTATATTGCAGAGACTCCCCTTTTTGAAATAAACACAAAAGACAGGACGTATTTTGCCTATAATGAAAAAGAAAAAGACGATATTCTGAAAATGATCGGCGATCAGAAATACAAAATTGACCGTTCAAAAGGACTTGGCGAAAACGATCCCGAAATGATGTCCCTGACTACAATGAACCCTGCTACAAGGCGGCTTATTAAGGTAATTCCCACAGATATTGAAGCGACTGCAAATATGTTTGACCTGCTTTTGGGCGACAACCTCCAAGGCAGAAAAGACTATATTGCCGAATTCGGAAATCAGTATCTTGAAATGGCGGATATTTCTTAAATTTAAAATTGTGAGGAATTATTATGGAAATAATAAAATACCCCGACGAGGAAAATTTCAATGCCGCAGTTGACGTGGACGACCCGCTGTTAGTGCTTGTTTCCCACGACGGAGAAAGAATTATTGCTTCGCAGATAGATGATGGCTTTGAACATCATATCCTGCTTAAAAAAGCGGGATTTCCCGAAACGGACATTGATAAATATTTCCGACTTGTGGTAAATAAAGGCGGAGCGGATTGGGTATTTTTATTTCCCGAAAATCACGAATTATTTAAATTGGGAAACAGAATAATTCCGCCTGCATTAAAGAAACTGGGTTATGATGTTCCCATTGAAATTCCCAAACGCTATAAAAATTGCATTTCGTCATTTTAATATAATAAATAATTAATTTGGAGTGAAAGAAATTGCCGAGAAAAAGCAAAAAAACCGAAACAAAAAACACTGCTCCCGCTTCAAACGCATATATTGCGGGAAGCGGAATTATCGCCGAGGAACAGATAACAGATACTCTGGAAAAAAACTATATGCCATATGCCATGAGCGTTATCGTTTCCCGAGCCCTGCCCGAAATTGACGGTTTTAAGCCGTCCCACAGAAAACTGCTTTACACCATGTACAAAATGGGACTTCTCACAGGTCCGAAAACAAAATCCGCAAATATTGTGGGTCAGACCATGAAGCTTAACCCCCACGGCGACGCGGCTATATATGAAACTATGGTCCGTCTTGCCCGCGGAAATGAAGCGCTTCTCCACCCGTATGTTGACAGCAAGGGCAACTTTGGAAAAGCATATTCCCGCGATATGGCGTATGCCGCTTCACGTTACACCGAAGCAAAGCTTGACCCTATCTGCAACGAGCTTTTCCGCGATATTGACAAGGACACCGTGGATTTTGTCCCCAACTACGACAATGAAACGGTTGAGCCGACTTTGCTTCCTGCGGCGTTCCCGTCCGTACTTGTAAATGCAAACGTGGGAATTGCCGTTTCAATGGCAAGCGCGGTATGTTCCTTTAATTTAGAGGAAATTTGCGAGACCACAATTGCCCTTATCAAAAATCCCGATCACAACATTCTCTCCACCCTGAAAGGTCCTGATTTTGCGGGGGGAGGTTTCATGCTTTACGATGAGGACGAACTTGAAAAAATTTACCGCACGGGACGTGGTTCGGTAAAAGTCCGCTCCCGCTACAATTTCGACAAGGAATCAAACTGCATTGAAATTACCCAGATACCTCCCACCACCACCGTGGAAGCAATTATGGATAAGATCATCGAGCTTATAAAGGGCGGCAAGATACGCGAAATTTCCTATATCCGCGACGAAACGGACATTAACGGTCTGAAACTTGCCATTGACATAAAGCGCGGCGTTGACCCCGATAAGCTTATGAAAAAGCTGTTCCGCATGACGCCTTTGCAGGACAATTATTCCTGCAATTTCAACATACTTATAGGCGGAACGCCTAAAGTAATGGGCGTTTACGAAATTCTGGACGAATGGATAGCTTTCCGCACGGAATGTATAAAGCGCAGAACGTTCTTTGAACTTTCCAAGAAAAAAGAGCGGCTGCATCTTCTGAAAGGCTTGCAGAAAATTCTCCTTGACATTGACAAAGCGATAAAAATTGTCCGTGAAACGGAAGAAGAAGCAGAAGTAGTTCCAAACCTGATGATCGGCTTCGGAATTGACGAAACTCAGGCGGAATATGTTGCGGAAATAAAACTCCGTCATTTAAATAAGGAATACATTCTGAAACGCACCGCCGATATTAAGGATCTGGAAAAAGATATTGCCGAAATGGAGGCAATTCTCAAAAGTGAAAAGAAAATAAAGAATATCATAGTCGAGGAATTAAAGGAAATTTCCGCAAAATACAAACAGCCACGCCGCACAATGTTCTATTACGCAGGGGACGAGGAAGAGGAGGAAGTGGAGGACGATACTCCCGATTACGCGGTAAATCTGTTTATGTCAAGCAGCGGATATTTCAAGAAAATAACTCCCCAGTCTTTGAGAATGGCGGATCAGCAAAAGCTGAAAGACGGCGACATCATGGTATTTGCGGAAGAAGCCACAAACAAAACGGAACTGCTGTTCTTTACGGATAAATGTCAGGTCTACAAGTCGCGGGCAAGCGAATTCAAGGATACAAAGGCTTCTGAGCTGGGCGATTTCGTTCCCGTAAAGCTCGGCTTTGACGAATATGAAAATGTGTCCTCGCTTATTGCCACAAACGATTACAGCGGATATCTGATAATGATTTTCGAGAACGGCAAAGCGGCGAAAGTTCCCCTGAACGCATACGAGACCAAGACCAACCGCAAGAAGCTTGCAAATGCATATTCCGCAAAATCAAAGCTTGTAAAAATGTTTGCGGTGACGGAAAACACGGATATACTTGTCCGCTCCTCAAACGGCAGGGCTATTGTGTTCAATACGGGAATGATACTTCCCAAAGCTGCAAGGGACACCATCGGCGTTCAGGTAATGACATTAAAATCCAAAGCTGTTGTGGATAATGCGTATATCGTCACTGAGGAAATGCTCGAAAATGCAGAAAAATATTTTGTAAAGAATATCCCCGCGGCGGGACTTCTTGCAAAGGATCTTATTGATCCCGATCAGATGAAATTATAATAAAATCGGACGCCGAATTGAAATTAAAATCAGGCGTCCGATATTTTTATATTTCTCTTGTATATTTTTTAAGGAACTCCAGTTCCCTGCCCTCAAAGTGCGGCGAAAGCTTTTCAAAAACCATTCTGTGGTACGCGTTGAGACGTTCCTTGTCCTTATAGTCAAGCATGGAAATATCCACGCAGTCAAGGTCAATTGGCGCATAGGTTATCGTCTCAAATTTCATAAGCTGTCCGTACTCGCACTTTTCCGCTTTTACGCAGAGAAGCTCGTTCTCAATGCGTATGCCGTGACTGTTTTCAACGTAAACTCCCGGTTCGTCCGTTGTCACCATTCCTTCTTCAAGAACCGCGCTTACAGGACGGTCATCACTTATTTTCCAGCGGAAACTGTTGGGGCTTTCGTGGACACTTAACAGATACCCTACACCGTGTCCCGTTCCGCAGCGGTAATCAAGACCGTTTTCCCACATCGGCGCACGGGCTGTAATATCAAGATCTTCCCCGCGGCAGCCGTGGAGAAACACCGCATTTGCAAGGTTCAGCATCGACTTCAGCGTAAGAGTAAAGTGGAAACGCATTTCATCGGTAATTTCCCCAAGAGCAAATGTGCGGGTAATGTCGGTAGTTCCAAGAAGATAATGTCCGCCGCTGTCAACAAGGAGCAATCCATGCGGTTCAAGGATCGCGCCGCCGTCCTCCCCCGCGCTGTAATGCATCATTGCGGCGTTGGAATTGTACGCGCTGATAGTTTCAAAACTCGGAGCAATATAATTTTCCCCGCCTACTTGTTTCCTCAGGCTGTCAATGTAATTTCCCGCATCGCCCTCGGAAATTTTCTCCTTGCCTATGGTGTTTTTCAGCCAATACATGAATTTTGTGACAGCAATGCCGTCAATAACGTGCGCGCGGCGGATATTTTCAATTTCAACAGGATTTTTCACGGCTTTTAAAAGCGTGCAGGGCGTGGGAGCGGAAATTATCTCGCAGTTTTTAAGGAGATTTACAAGTCGGTAATTTACTCTCTTTTCGTCAAGAAGAACTTTTTTACCCGAAAGTTTTCCGGCATAGCTGTAGATCTCATCGTATGGGAATATTTCAACGCCGCTTTCCGCAAGCTTTTCGGAGATCTCCGTTCTGCAAGCGGAAATTTCAAGAAACAGCAGTGCCTTTTCCGCAGTAACTGCCGCATAGGAAAGCACCACAGGGCAGAATTTTACATCATCGGCGCGGATATTGAAAAGCCATGAAATATCATCGGGAGTCGTGATAATGTGGACGTCCGCTTTTTCATCGGCAATTTTTTTGCGGACTTCCGCAAGCTTTTCCGAAACGGTCTTTCCGCTGTATTTCTCATCAAGGCGGTAAATTTCCGAATGTTCAAGGGCGGGACGATCTTTCCAGATATTATCCGCAAGATCCTTATGGGAAACGACTTTCCCGCCTTTTTCCGAAGCGGTCTTTTCATAATATTTACCCGATTCTGCCGAGATCACGCGACCATCAAAACCGATAACGCCGTTGTCGGGCAGTACTTTTTTTACATATTCCCTGACCGTGGGAACGCCTTCCTCCCCCGCTCTCATAAGATCTATCCCGCTGCCCGAAAGCTGATTTTCCGCTTGGATAAAATATCTTCCGTCCGTGAACAGAACGGCTTTTTCCCGCGAAACAACAAGCGTTCCCGCCGATCCCGTAAACCCGCTGAGAAACTTCCGCGCTTCAAAATAGGGACTGACATATTCGCTGTCGTGGAAATCGGAAGTTGGGACAATATAAACATCAATACCCGCATCTGACATTTCATTTCTCAATGCGGAAATATTTTCCTTTGCCGTGGACATATCATCATTCCTTTAAAAAATTCAGACGGAACGCGTTCTGCTTTCCGCTTCTTTCTGTGAAAATATACAGCCGCAGTAATTCTGACGGTAAAGACCGTACTTTGCGGAAAGTTCAATGCTCCGCTTGTAGCCGTCTTTCTTTTTGAAATCCGAGGGCAGGTGTTTCACGCCGTATTCTGCGGAAAGTTCCTCGCCTATCTCGTTGAGTTTAGCGGCGTTTTTGTAAGGACTTACCGAAAGCGTCGTTGTAAAATATTCAAATTTAAGTTCCGCCGCAAGTTTTGCAGTCTCTTCAAGCCGCAGACGATAGCAGGCGAAACAGCGTTCGCCGCCCTCAGGGATATTTTCCAGACCTTTCACAGCTTGGTAAAAGCGTTCTGACTGCCAACCCTGCTCGATAAATTCCACGGGATATTTGCAGGGAAGTTCTGAAATAAGCCGTTTCTGTTCGGAGATCCTGTGCAGGAATTCTTCCTCGGGGAAAATGTTGGGGTTAAAGTAGAAAACGGTTATTTTAAAATATTCCGCAAGATATTCAAGCACCGCGCTTGAACAGGGAGCGCAGCAGCTGTGGAGAAGCAGCGTTGGCGGCGTTTCAAGATTTTTTATTATCTTTTCCTGTTCAAGGCGGAAGTTTCTTTTTTGTTCCATGGGTTCACCGCTTTATTTCTCGTCCTTTTTCTTTTGGCAGCTTCCGGCGTAAGGACAGCCTGAACAGCCGCCGCAGCCTTTTTTCTTACGTCTTTTCAGATACATTACCGCCGAAAATATCAGCAGCGCGATAACCGCAAGAGCGATATAATCGGCAATTCCGAAAGAAGCAATTAATTGGGACGTAAAATCAAGACCTTTCGTAAAATGTTAGGTTATCTTATTTTTCATGTATGAAATTAATTTTGAATGTTTTACCGTACTTGATTTTGTTTTTCTGCCTTGTGAAGCTGAACGTTTTACATAGCCTTTACTTTCAATTCCCGATCTGCGGCGTATCTGATACGGCATATTTTTTATGATCCCCAACGATACGGGTACAAACAGATTGTTGTTTGCATCAATATATATGTTTTTGTCATTGCCCGAATATGGTTTTAATATTCCTACCGGACGGACAGAAGATACAGCTGTGATATGCTGTTTCAGTTTGCTGATATAATCATCAAGTTTTTTATCATCGGGGCATTCAAAATATGAATCCGTATCGGGCAGATATTCTTCGGGGATTTCGGAAGCTGACATTACGGTGATAATATCATCTTCCAAGGAATCCCCGGATCTTACATAAAAAACTTCTTTTGCTCCCGTAAATACATCTCTCATTGTTATTCTGTCGTTTATCATATTCATAAGTTTTGCAGCGGATATTTTAGCTATCAGAAATTCGTTGCTGTCAAGGTCAATAACAATATATCTTTGTCCGCTTTTGTCAATACAAACAAATAAATATGCAAAATCACATTTTACAAGGTCGCATTCTCTGTAAAGCAAACGATCGTTTATCTTAAACATTGCTATATTGTTTACGGTCATTTTTTATCACCTCAAATCTGCCGGTCATTTTTTCTTTTTGATTTTCATATACCCACAAATTAAGCGGGGAAGCCCCCGCGGGCACTCAGGCGTTATTTTGTTATTTTCAAATTAATTCCTGCCGTGAGGCAAGGTTGAGGCGAGTTTTGAACCCCACCTCTGCCATTCTCCAAGGAGAGGAGATCATCCTCAACGAAGTTGAGAACAGAAAAACTAACGGTTTATGTCAACATCTCCACTCTCAACTCTCTACTCTTAACTCTTTAATCTTACGCAAAGGGGTTTTCCGTTCTGTAAAGCATTCCCTTGGGCTGATTGAAGCCTATCTCCGCGACTCCGAGATAGCGGAATACATTGAACAGCGCCTTTCCGCAGTGGGAAAACGCAACAGCACCGTGATGGGGGTATCTTCCCTCAATAAGTACATGACGGTAGAATCTTCCCATTTCCTTGATGGCGAAGATTCCTATGCCGCCGAAACTCCTTGTTGGAACGGGAAGTATCTCCCCTTCCGCAACATATGCGCGGAGGAGCCCGTCAGACGTACTTTGCAGACGGAAAAACGTTATTTCGGAAGGCGCAATATCGCCTTCGAGTGTTCCGCGCGTAATGTCGGGTTCTTTGTCGGGTTCAAGTCCGCGGTGCATGATGAGCTGATACTTCATTGTCCTGCTTGAAAGCTTGCAGGCGGCAGTGTTTCCGCAGTGGAAGCCCATGAACGTGTCCGTGTGAGCATAGTCAAATTTTCCCTTGATGTCGTTTTCGTACATATCTGCGGGAACGCTGTTGTTTATATCAAGAAGCGTTACAACATCGTCAGAAACGCACTGTCCGATAAATTCGCTGAGTGCGCCGTAGATGTCCACTTCGCAGGCAACGGGTATGCCTTTTGAAGCAAGACGGCTGTTCACATAGCAGGGAACAAATCCGAACTGGGTCTGGAACGCAGGCCAGCACTTGTTTGCAAATACCACATATTCGCGGCTGCCTTTGTGTTCCTCTGCCCAGTCAAGAAGCGTAAGTTCGTACTGCGCAAGCTTGGGAAGTATTCCCGCCATCTTGTTGCTGTCCCCGAGTTCCTTTTCCATGTCGGCAATAACTTCGGGAATGCGCTTATCCCCCGCGTGCTTGTTGTATGCTTCAAAAAGGTCAAGTTCGGAATTCTCCTCTATCTCCGCACCAACGTTGTAAAGCTGCGCGATAGGCGCATTGCAGGCAAGGAAGTCCTGCGGGCGAGGTCCGAAAGATATTATTTTCAGGTCAGCAAGTCCAAGAAGCGTTCTTGCAACGGGAATGAAATCCCTGATCTTCTCCGCAGTCTCTGCGGCAGTTCCCACGGGATATTCGGGGATATACGCTTTTACATTCCGAAGCCCGAGGTTATAGCTTGCGTTAAGCATTCCGCAGTAAGCGTCGCCACGTCCGTCAACAAGCTTGTCGGAACCTTCCTCTGCGGCGGCTGTGAACATTACGGGCGCATGGAAATTCTTTGCCAGAAGCGTTTCGGCAGTTTCGGGTCCAAAATTTCCAAGATATACCACAAGAGCATTTACTCCCGCCTTTTTCATATCGTCAACAGCGGAAAGCATATACTTTTCATTTTCAACGGTTATGGGACATTCGTAAATGTCGATCCCTGCAGCTTTGCAGGCTTTTACAACGTCGGAACGTCTCCTTGCGGAAAGTTCCATGGGAAAACAGTCGCGGCTCACCGCGCAGATACCGAGCTTTACTTTGGGCATATTGTTTGTGTTCATAGCTATTCTCCTTTTTATATAATTTAGGCAAGACGACTTCCGCCGCCTTGCCGCATTAAATTACTGAATGATCCTGCGGAAAGTATTTTTTTCTCCCGCAGAATTTTTCTTAAAAGTCGGCGTCCGCTTACTCCGAAGCTTCCGAGCCGTCAACATTCTTGATAACTTCGTCCTTGACTTCCTTCTCGGTTATCTCTATAGCGAAATGAGTGCCATAGTAGCCTTCAACGCTGTCAACAGTGTCATAAGTTTCCGTCATGGAGAAAACAACGGTATAGGACGGGCAGTCAAAAGTCTCCTTGTAGATAAGATCCATGTCAATATCCTCAATGCCTGTCACCGTTCCCGTATGTTCGCCGTGCTTGTTTTCAAGCTCAAGAGTCTTGGCAGCGAAATACTTTTCGGCGGTCTCACGGTCTATAAGGCAGCTTATTTCCTGCATATAGCCGTTGAGATAGATCTCATCATCGCCCTTTACAGTCCTGAAATTATATGTAATAATGGAATCATCGGCATAATAATACTCGCTGTTTTCGGGAATAAGTCCCGCTATTTCCCGAAGTTCGGTATCGTTGTTTATGCTCCATATCCGGGTATCGGTCTCATAATACAGTTCAACGCCGTCAGGCTGGAGCGTAACTATCTTAGTAAGCGGCATACCGAGCTTGACTCTTGTAAGAATGCCCGAATATGCTGTTTCCGAAGCTGCTCCTTCCCCTTTGTCGCCGCAGGCTGTAAAACAAGCAAGAGCAAGTGCCGCCGCAAGTATTGCCGAAACAAATTTCCTTAATTTCATTTTATCATCATTCCTTATAAAAAATTACATATCCTGCAAAGCATTATACATTAATATAATAATACAAATTTCCGAAAAAGTCAACCATTCCTGAGATGTTTTATAAAAAATATTTTTTTGCACGAAAATTTTCGGGGGAAGCCGAGCACGTTAAATAATCATTCATTTTAAAAATACAAAAAATTTAATATTTGCCTTGCAAAATATTTGACAATTTTTTATTTTTGTGTTAAAATAATATTGATTATTTGTATAATGGAGTGGTACTAATGTTTAATGGACGAAAAATAATCGCACTGTGTATTCCAAAAGCATACGAAAGAACTTCTTTCAGATACATAAGCACACTTAACAAATGCGCACGCAAACATAATTATTCGCTTTTCGTGTATCAGACCTGTACCGCGCTTTACGGGAACAGCCGCAACGATAACGGCGAATACTATGTTTTCAATCTTATGGACTATGATATAATAGACGGTATCGTCCTTTTCAGCGAGCTGATAAAGGACAAGGATATTGCCGACGTTATCGCCAAAAAAGCCAACGAAAGAAATATCCCGATAATTGCCGTGGAACGTCCCGTTGAAGGCTGCATAAACGCTCATTATGATTACGGAGACTGCTTTGAAAAGATCGTCCGCCACATAATCGTGGATCATCAGCTTACAAAGGTAAACTTCATTGCGGGAATAGAAGGCAACAGCTTTTCCGAAGAACGTCTGAACATCTATAAGAAAGTTCTTGAAGAACAGGGCATTCCCTACGATCCCGAGCGTGTCGGCTACGGCGATTTCTGGGACTATCCCACAAGAGGAGTCATGCAGAAATTCCTTCGTCCGGGAGTTGAACTTCCCGAAGCCATCATATGCAGCAACGACACTATGGCAATAACTGCCTGCAGCGTAATTGCAGACAAGGGCTATTCCGTTCCCGATGACATCATAGTTTCGGGATTTGACGGCATTGAGGACGAAGAGTACCACACTCCGAGACTTACAACCTGCCGAAGCGGCTGCGGTGAAATGTGCGAACGCATAGTAGAGACTTTTGAAAATATCTTTAACGGCGGAGAAGCTCCCGAAGAAATACTGGTAAATTTTGAGATGGTAAAATCCCAGTCCTGCGGCTGTGTAAAGAAAAAAGCCAACGATTCCACCGTTATCATGCGGGAAATGCATGACAGGCTCGACGGCTATCAGCAGCGCATAGGAGATATGAACGACATTATGTCCTACATAAGCAGCGTGCGGAATCCCGCTCTTATCCATGAAGGGCTGGAAGGAAAGGAGATGTTCAACGATTCCTTCTGCTGCCTGAACACCAACGCCCTTGACGTTCAGATGAAGAACGGCACCGCAGACGCCGATCCCGATGTTGAACACCCTTTTACAGATGAAATGCTTATGGTCTACAGAGGACTTTTCCACTACCATTATGACCCGAGCACCGAAGTAGTAAAGTTTGACCGCAAGGAGATCGTTCCTGAATTTGACAAATACATCGATATGGAAATACCTGTAATTTTTTCCTCTCTGCACTACCTGAATATCCCGCTTGGATATATCTGCATGAACATGGAAGTAAATATTGTGTTCTACGAGCGTATGCAGCAGGTCTCCGAAACTTTCGGCAACGGCTTCGGAAACGTAAGAATGTACGCCGCAATGGAACGGCTCTACATATGCGATCCTCTCACAGGGCTTTACAACAGGCGCGGATTTTATCAGTATGCCGTTCCGATGTTTGAAAAAGCCGTTGAAAACAAAAGTACCGTCGCAATAGTTTCAGCCGATCTGGACGGTCTGAAATTCATCAATGACAATTACGGTCACGCCGAAGGCGACAATGCCATAAAAGCCGTTGCAAACGCTCTCCTGTACGCTTCGGAAAACGGCGGTATCTGCGCCCGTTTCGGCGGCGATGAGTTTGTTGTTGCGGGGATCACCGATCTTTCCGAATCGGAATACATTGAAAATTTCAGAAAACGCTTCAATGAATTTCTTGATAAATACAACAGCGAGTCAGGCAAGCCGTACAAAGCGGCGGCAAGTCTCGGAATGACCTGCCGCAAACCTCAGAATGACGCTGTAGACGAACTTATAAAACTTTCGGACGATCTTATGTACACCGAGAAATCCACCAGAAGGCAGATCGTACGGAGCAAACCGAGAGCATGAGGCGGATCATGTCTCCCTGCCGTTTCGCACAAAATTCCACACCGCCGCAGAAATTATTATAAAATATCCTATAAAGCTGTACACCGACGGGATCTGCTCGAATAAGAAGTATCCCGTTATTGTGGAAAATATTACCTGTGAATAGTCGTAAACGGATACTTCCTTTGCAGGAGCAAAAGCGTATGCGCCTGTTATGGCAAACTGTCCTCCCGCTGCAAAGAGTCCCGCAAGCATAAGCATGAGGAACTGCACCCCGTCCATGGGAACGAATCCCGCGATCATGAACGGCAGCGTTACCAGACAGGAAAACATTGAAAAGAAAAGCACTATCACAGCGCTTTTCTCCCCTTTCTGCTTCATATATCTTACAAACGTATATGCCGCGCCCGCTCCCACTCCGCCTGTAAAACCTATAAGCGACGGGACAAGTTCCATATTTGAGAACGTGGGACGGATCACGAAAAGACTTCCGACAAACGCCATGATTATTGCGGCGATCTGAGCAGGAGAAGTCTTTTCTTTTAATATTATCATGGAAAATATCACCGCAAAGAACGGCGACAGTTTGTTAAGCATTGACGCGTCCGCAAGGTCAAGCTTGTCAACGGCGTAAAAGTTGCAGAGAACGCCTACCGTTCCGCAGACCGCACGCATTAACATCGGGATCTTACAGCCCCGCTGTATCCTTATAGGCGTGCGGCTTCGGACAAGCATTATCACCGCAAATATCGCTGCCACAAAATTTCTGAAAAACGCTTTCTGAACTGTGGGAAGGTCACCTGCCATGCGAACGCAGGCGTTCATTCCCGTAAAGCTCAGAGCGGAAAGCAGCATAAGCAGAACTGCCGCTTTTTTACGGCTCATTCCGGATCTCATATTGAAAAACTTCCTTTTAATGTCATGAAAGCACGCGTTTAAGTGTTTCCATGACTTTTTTCATATCAACAGGCTTGGTAAGATGTCCGTTCATACCGCATTCTGCGGAACGCTGTGCGTCCTCGTCAAAAGCATTTGCAGTCATCGCAATGATCGGAGTAAGCTTTGCATCGGGACGGGAAAGCGCGCGTATCTTTTTTGCAGCTTCAAGACCGTCCATAACGGGCATACGAATGTCCATAAGTATAGCGTCATAATATCCCGGCTCGGAACGCTCAAACATCTCCAGAGCTTCAAGACCGTTTTCCGCAAGCTCTGCGGAGATCTTCTCCTTTCCGAGAAGAGTGCTGATTATCTCACGGTTAAGTTCATCGTCCTCCGCGACCAACAGACGTTTTGAGGAAAGATCGGTGTCTGCGGCGGCTGTGCTCACATTCTCCGCAGGAACGGTTATCTTCATGGGAACAGTAAAGAAAAACTCCGTACCTTCCCCCGGCTTGCTTTTTACCCGAAGTTTTCCGCCAAGGAGTTCCACAAGACTGCTGCTGATGGAAAGTCCCAGACCTGTACCGCCGTATTTTCCCGCGATCTTTTCATTTGCCTGTTCAAAGCTGTTGAATATCTTGTCAATGCTTTCCTCTTCGATGCCGATGCCCGTATCTTTAACGGAAAATGTGATCTCGGCAATTCCACCGTGAAGATCCTGATTTTCGGAGACAGAAAGAGTTATCCCGCCTTCCGAAGTGAATTTTACAGCATTTCCCATAATGTTTATCAGTATCTGATTCAGCTTGAGCGGATCGCTCATAAGATATGGGTGGGAAATATTTCTTTCCACTTTCAGGAAAATATTTTTCATGTCGGTCTGGACTCTTATCATGGTATCAATGCCGTCAAGAAGGTCGTTCAGATCAATATATGTTTCCTCGGCGGTCATTTTGCCGCTTTCAATGCGGGACATATCCAGAATGTCATTTATAAGCGACATAAGGTAATGCGACGCCTTGTCTATCTTCCTGAGACAATTCTCCGTTTCTGCGGAAAGTCCCTCATTTGAAAGAGCGATATTTGTCATTCCGATGATAACATTCATGGGTGTGCGTATTTCATGGGACATTTTTGAAAGGAACTCGCTCTTTGCCCTGCTTTCACGGCTTGTCTTTGATCTGATGTAATGCGCGGAAACGATCCCCGTCAGTCTGTTCAGGCATTTAAGCAGATCCTCGTCCGCAGCCATGCCGTTCAGTTCAAAGACCGTACAGCCTATAAGATGTTCTCCACTGAACATCGGGAAGGAATATGCCGCGCCCTCGCCGTTTACAACGCCTTTTTCGCTGACGGCATATTTCTCATAAGCAGCCCTGTCCGAAGGCAGGAAATCATTCATGATCATACGTCTTTCTATTATCTCAAAATTGGTCTTTTCCAGCGAAAATTTTTTCGCTTCTATGGGAGCCATTTCCTCGGAACACCACTGATAAGCGATGTTGATGGTATAATAGCTGTGGTTTATATCGAAAATGAGTATGCGCTTCATATTCAGCACTCTGCCTGCTTTTGCCATAAATGCGTTTACGGCAGCATCAAAATCGGCGGTTTTCTCAAAGATCTTGAAAGCAAATGAAACGATCTCGGAATCATCGGCAGAACTGTGCTTATTGAACTTTATTTCGTTTTCGCGGTGAGCAGTTCCGCTGCCGTGAGCGATATAGCCGTCATTTTCGGCATCGTCATAGAAAACAAAGCCTGTATATTTGCTGCGGAATCTCTTTGCGGTCTCGGCGGCAAGGTGAGTTTTTCGGCTGAGGATCTCAAAGTGATCGTCACCTGTACGGATATTTGCGCCTGCCGCACATTCAATGATGATACCGCTGCCGCTGTAAATATTTTCTATTTCTGTAATTATCTTCTTTATAACAGGCTCTACGCTTTCGCGGCTGTCGGTAAGAACTACCAGAACGAATTCGTCCGCAGCGCTGCGGTAGACCAGACAGCTGTCATTAAAAGCTCTGCGGATTATGGCAGCAGCTTCTTCAATGACTGCGTCACAGAAAGCCTGACCGTAAGTATGGAGCAGGGCATCGTAATTGATAATGCCGATAACAGCGGAAAAAACGAGACGTCCGCCGTTGTCCGTACCCATTCTTACGGCAGCGATCCTGCCGTATTTTCTGTTATAGAGACCTGTCAGCGGATCAAAAACGTCCCGGTCGCTGCCCGACGTTCTTTCAGGCATCATTACCGCTCCGCCCGACAACATTTCATTGGAAATATCATTTCCCATAAAACTGTGCTTCCTTTCACCATAGAATACCGCACTCTTATTATAACATATGTAAATAAAAAATGCAAGAAATATTTCGGAATTTTAACAAATTACAAATTACAAATTTTTCCTTCCAAAAACGATAATTTTAACCAAATTGTAATTTGTATTTTGGAGAAAAGTATGATATAATATTACCATAACCATGATTGAAAGGAGCTTTACAGTTTTCCATGACCGAACAGACAATAAAAAACAGTATAATGCCGATGGCAAAAGCCGTGATCGATGAGGTGCAGAAAGCCGTTATCGGAAAAAATGATATTATTATAAAAGTCCTGCTGGCAATTATTGCAAAAGGACATATTCTCCTTGACGATATTCCCGGCGTGGGAAAGACCACCCTTGCCGTTGCATTTTCAAAAGCCATGTCGCTTGACTATAAGCGTATGCAGTTTACCCCTGACGTTCTTCCCGCCGATGTTACGGGATTTACCGTCTATAACAGGCAGACAGGCAGCTTTGACTATAAACCCGGCGCGGCTCTGTGCAGCCTGTTCCTTGCCGATGAGATAAACCGCACTTCCAGCAAGACCCAGAGTGCGCTCCTTGAAGCCATGGAAGAAGGCTCTGTCACCGTGGACGGCGTTACCCACCCGCTGCCAAAACCGTTTATCGTAATTGCGACCCAGAACCCTATCGGTTCGGTGGGAACGCAAATGCTCCCCGAATCCCAGCTTGACAGATTCATTGTAAGGCTCTCTATGGGCTATCCCGACCTTGAAAGCGAAATTTCAATACTAAGATCGAAGGAAAGCTCCGAAAATACGGAAAAGATCGTCCCTGTGGCATCGGCAGCAGATATTATCGCCATGCAGAAAGCAGCGGAAGAGATCTTCGCAGACGACAGGATCTACAAGTATATCGCTTCAATTGCCGCTGCTACCCGTTCCCACTCTCAGGTGCGGCTCGGACTTAGTCCCAGAGGAACTATCGCGGTGTCTGCAATGTCCAAGGCGGCAGCGCTTCTCCGCGGACGGGGATATGTTATCCCCGAAGATGTGAAATTTGTCCTGAACGATACCGCGGAACACCGTATTCTCCTTACCCCGAAAGCCAAAGCGGCAGGAACTTCCGCAAGAGATGTGCTGAACGATATAAGCGCACGCATTCCCGCTCCGAAAATTTAGAAAGGAGGCGGCACGCATTGCGTATCACCTACCCGATACTTACTTTGCTGATATGTATTTTCCATATATTGTATAAAGGGGATCTGTCGTTCATACTGATGATATTTCTTCTCGTTCTTCCCGTAATGCTTTTTGCGGTGCTTGCCGTTCAATCTGCTTTCCTTACTATCCGTGCGGAAGGCAGTTCACAAGCCGCCGCCCGCGGCAGGCAGGAAACGATCCGCATAACTTTTGAGAACCGCTCCTTCCTTCCCATCGCTTCATGTATGCTGAAATTCAGATATGTGGTATATTCCCCGCCTGACAAGCAGCATAACGGGAAATATCTTCTCAATGTTCCGATAAGTCTGCGTGCAAAAGAAACGGTAACTGTGGGATTTACTCCGCTCCACTGCGGATATGCGGATATTTCCCTTAAAAATGCGATCGTAAACGACATGATCGGGCTTACATTCATTACAAAAAAGATCGGTCTGAACGACAGGATAACCATTCTTCCCGACACATACGAATTTTTCCCCGATACCGAAAGGGATCTTTCCTCCGACATGGAAAGCAGCACTTTTTCCGAAACTTCCGCGGGAGACGATCCCTCGGAGATATTTGAACTGAGAACTTACCGCCCCGGAGACAGCGTGAACCGCATACACTGGAAACTTAGCAGCCGCGGAGAAGAATTCATCGTAAAGGAGCTTTCAAAGCCCACCGCAAGCAGGATACTTATACTCTGCGATACGGGTTCCTGCCGTACAGCTTCGGAAACAGACGCTGTTCTTGACATTGCCGCCACTATATCGGCGTTTCTTGTAAAAATACAGGCTTCTCACACTCTGACTGCCCCGTCAGCCGACGGAACGCTGCTTTCGCTGCCGATAAATGACAACGAAAGCATGACAACCGCATTTTCCGACATCTGCTGCGGACAGGCTTCTTTCGGAAAGCGAATTACCGATGAAATCCTGACCCAAGAAATTTCCGAAATGATAAGAAAAGGCTGCTCGAGGGTGCTGGCAGTTTCCACAGACGACAGCAAGGCATTTGCGGACGAGCTTTCACAGCTTTGCGGAGAAACGGCACTTACCATATTCTGCGCCGCTTCGCCTTCCGACCGCAAGGACGCCGCGCCTTCCTCCGCAGAAATAATATATTCTTCCGCCGAGGAACTTGACGATAATTTCCGAAGACTCCACAATGTGGGAAAACCCTATTCCGAATAACTTCGATCCGCAAAAGGAAGTGATCTCTTGAAAAACAGTGCAAGCCCTGCCGCTGCCATATCCGCAAGCCTTAATATTTCCAAAAAGCACCGCAAAAGCCTTGTTCCTGCGGTCACTGCGCTGCTGCTTGCCGTTATTTCCTGTCTTGGATCGGTGTTTTCATTCCTTTCCTGCTTTGATCTTCCTGTAAAAATTTTTCCCGTCATAATTTCGGCGGCGGCAGTCTGCACCGTCTTTACGTTTACTTTAAGAATGAAAAAACAGCTGCGCGGGATCGCTTCAATTTCCGCATCGGCAATATTCATTATACTTACCTATATATTCAGAAACAGCATCTGCGCGGGACTTGCAAACGTCCTTAACATTTATCTTGCTCGGATCAAAAAGGAATTCCGAAATGGACCGTTTATCTTTATTTCCGATACCGAAAATGCAGGATATTTCACAACGGTGTTTCTCTGCTTCTTTACAGCTTTTATCTGCCTTGCCGCTGTTTATTTCATTTCAAAGGAATGGTACGCGGTCGGGCTTTGCATACCTCCGCTTATCCTGCCGATAGCGTTGATGATGTTCGGTCTTGAACCCGATCATACTGCATTTTCCGCAGTTGTGGCAGGCTGCGCGGCTTCTATTGCTCTGGAAAACGGCTGTGCTGAAAGTCTAAGCGCTTCAACACATAAATATGCGGCTTCATGCAGCGGACTTGCCGCCGCGGCTGCTGCGTTCATATGCTTTTCGGTAATTTCTGCGGCGGTAGGCGTTTCAGACTACGAACGTCCGCAAAAACTTAATGATATTTACAACAGCGTTACAGGATACATCGAAAGCGGCGGGATACAGAATGTCATTGACAACGTAGTTACGATAGTGACCCGCGATACGGGACGCACAGGCGCTATAAATCACGGCAAACTGGGCGAATTTGACGAGATATATTTTGACGGGAGACCCGTTCTGCGCATCACTATGCCAAAACCCGATGAGACTGTTTATCTGCGCGGATTTGTCGGCGCGGATTACACGGGAAACAGCTGGAAGGAACTTTCCGGCTCTGCAAAGAACGAACTTAAAAGCATTACGGAAAATTTCTCCGTTGACGGACTTTCCACCATGCTTTTTGACGGGTTCAGCCTGAAATACGCAGGCGTTTCCATACCAAAATACAGCTTTTCGGTAAAAAATATCTCCGCGGGACGGGATTATCTTTATATGCCCTACGATCTTGTCCCTGAAAGCGTGTCGCATTACGCATCGGAAACGGGCGGCGGATTTTCTGGCGGCGAAACTTCCTATTTCGGACAGTTTTACGATCCGTCGGAATATTACGGCTATCAGAGGATATTCCGCATGAGGTGGAATATTTCGGGAACTATGAATGCCGATGAAGCCGCTTACAGGAATTTCGTCTATGAAAATTACCTTGAACTTCCAAGCGAAACGGAACGGCTTGACAGCATTTTCGGAAACGAATATTTAAGATATATTTCCTCCGAAGAAACAATGACGGGCAAAAGCACTCTTGATGAAATGACCGTTTTCAGCCGCAAACTCTACTACATCAAAAGCTGGCTGAGAAACAACTGCGAATACAGTCTCAAAGCGGGAAAACTCCCTGCGGGACGGGATTTTATAGACTATTTTCTCGACACCAAAAAAGGCAGCTGCTCGCATTTTGCAAGCACAGCCGTGATGATGTGCCGATACGCGGGCATTCCCGCAAGATATGTGGAAGGATATATCATAAAACCGTCCTCCGACTTCCCCGCAGGCGTTGAAACAGGCGAAACTGCCACTATTGACATAACCGACTCCCGCGCCCATTCATGGGCAGAGATCTATATTGACGGCTTTGGCTGGTATCCAATGGAATTCACTTCAGGCTACGGAAATGTCCGAACTGCCGTTCCCACCGAGACAACTCCCCCCGAAACCGTAAGCGAGACCGAGACCGAAACAGAGACGGAAGAAACCACCGTTGTTTCCGACACCGAAGCAGAAAGCGAGATCGCACAGACCACAGTAACAGCCCGTGAAAGCTCCGCGCAGCAGCCTGCGGAAACTACCGCCCCGCAGTCAACGGCTTTCCGCGATGAAAGTGAGATCTCCGCACCGACCGAAGAGGAAAACTCCCCGCCGACAGTAGGTTTTGGCATTTTCGGGATCAAGGGCAAAGGAAAATCTGATATTTTCTACGATCTTACGGACGAATTCTTCATTCTGCTGGGAATACTTGCAGTTCCTGCGGCATTTATAATAAGGCGTAGAATATGTCTGCTCCTCTACCGCAGAAAATGCGCTCACGGCGGGAAAACTGCCGTTCTGGCGGCATATAAAAAATTCCTGCGCATAGCAGGTATGCTGAAACTTCCCAAACAGGGCGATATGGGAAGCATGGAATACGCGCGGAAACTTTCGGAGGGCTCTCCCCTGCTTTCGGACGGGACTGCGGAAACCGTTATCGGAACAGCTTTAAAGGCTTCATTCGGCGGAAGGCAGCTCACTTCCGAGGACGCGCACAATGCGGTACTTGCCGTAGGAAGTCTTTCAAAGAGTTACTCCGCTTCTCTTTCCGCGTGGAAACGATTCACCGCAAAATATATATACTGTATTATTTAAGGAGGAATTATCTATGGCAAATCCCTATCTTCCGGGCTGGGAGTACATTCCCGACGGCGAACCCCGTGTTTTTGGCGACAGGATCTATGTTTACGGTTCACACGACCTTGCAGGCTCGGACAAATTCTGCGACTATGTTCTGAAATGCTGGAGCGCTCCCCTTAACGATCTTAACAACTGGGTATGCCATGGGGATATTTTCAGGACACAGGCTACCCGTGACTATCCCGCCGACACCGACTGGACGGACAGGCGCTGTCAGCTTTATGCTCCCGATGTTGTGGAAAAAGACGGCAAATATTATCTTTACGCTTACATTGTAAATGCAAAAGGCTGCGTTGCGGTCAGCGATCGTCCCGAAGGACCGTTCAGGCTGCTTTCAAAGTACAAGTATACAATTCCCGATGAAATATGCTGCAACGGCTGGTTCATTGACCCGGGAGTCCTTGTGGACGATGACGGCAGAACTTACATATACTGCGGCTTTGAGCGTTCCTTCCTTGCGGAAGTCAACAGCGACAATATGTATGAGATCCTTGACGGCAGCTGCATTGAGCATTTCATTCCCTGTGAAGAACGTCCCGAGGACGGTTTCACAGAACGTGATACACTTTTCTTTGAAGCCTGTTCGCCGCGGAAAGTCAACGGAACATACTATATGATATATTCTCCGCTGCGCGGGAGCCGTCTTGCATACGCCACTTCCGACAGTCCCACGGGACCGTTCAGATACCGCGGATATATTGTTGACAACGGCGTTGACTATCCCGGAGGAAACGATCACGGCTCAATTGCGAACATCAACGGGCAATGGTACATTTTCTACCACAGAATGACAAACGGCACCATAATGTCCCGCCGCGGCTGTGCGGAAAAGATAGAAATTCTCCCTGACGGAACTATTCCGCCTGTAGAAATGACTTCTCTCGGGTTTGAAGATTCCCTGAACCCATATAAGATCACCGCCGCGGAAATTGCCTGCGTTCTCAAAGGCGGCGCGATAATTACCGAAAAGAACATTTTTGAACGTGTTGTTACAAACATTACCGACGGCGCGGTCATCGGATATAAATATTATGATTTCGGGGACGATTTCGGCAGCAAAACAATGGACTTTTCCGCAGAAACCATAGGCTGCGGCTGCGACTGTCATATGCACATTCTCATTGACGGCGAGGACGGCGAAGAAATAGGCGTTTGTGACATAGGCAGGAACGGCGGCGTTATCGGCACTGCGGTAAAAGCTGTTACGGGACGGCACTCGGTATTTTTCAGAATAACAACAGACTATGCCGACGACTGGACAGGTGAACCGTTCAGAAACAGGTGCTTGTTTGAACTGAAAAATTTTGTGTTTATGAAATAAAATATTTGCACATTGTATTGACATTGACAGGATATTGTATTATAATAATATCAGAAAGGGAGTGTGCATTATGTCACAAACTACAATAAGTGTAAGAATGGACGAAAAGTTAAAAAAGGATTTTGACAGCATATGCAGCGATCTTGGAATGTCAATGACGACAGCAATAACAATATTTGCCAAAAAGATGACCCGTGAAAAACGCATACCTTTTGAAGTTTCGGCAGATCCGTTTTATTCCGATGAAAATATGGAAAGGCTGAGACGGTCTGCTGCTCAAATGGAACAAGGAAAAGTCGTAACTAAAACTCTGGAAGAATTGGAAAAGATGGCTGATGAATAACTTTTCATTTACAGAAAAAGCATTTGAAGATTATCTTTATTGGCAGACGCAAGATATTGAATCTGCACTTGATGAAGCCGATAAAGAAGCAGACAGCACCGATGTTCGCTATACATCTGATGAAGTCTTTGACAGATCAAAAAAATTATTGACAACATTTTACAAATAAAGAATCCCCTTCGGAAATTTCCGAAGGGGAAATTTTTACTTTATACGCTCGGAATTTTTGCATCTGCCAACAAGGTAATCAAGATTTACATTATAAAAATCAGCAAGTTTTATCAGAAGATGGAGAGGTATTTCTCTTTCTTCACGTTCATACTTTGAATATAACGATTGATCGCACATAAGATATTTTGCTATTTGTTTTTGTGTGAGATCTCTGTCCTCTCGCATATCTCTTATTTTCAGACGCATTATCCATCACCTGAAATATATTTTTTTCAGATCGCATTTTGTGTCATGCACATTATACATAAACCGGAAACCACAAAACTTTGCCCGAAAGCCTGCTAATTACGCATTACGCATTGTCAAGCCATCAGTCCTTTTCCCGCATTCCATGCCTGACCGACTTTTTCTCCGACAGAATAATATCCGGAACGGAACTGATCGAATATGAGCGCATTTACTCTTTCGGGAACTATCTTATCCTTGTCGCCTACTACATTCTCATCGGCACTGACATTTACTATCTTTCCAACAACAGCATGAAGATTGGGAGTGTTTACTATTTCCGCAAGTTCACATTCAAGAGTAACGGGAAATTCCGCAATTACGGGCGCGTTGACAAATTCGCTCTTTACGGCATGATAACCTGTACGCTCAAATTTGTCGGACATCTTATTTCCTGTTGCTATCCCGAAAAAGTCTGCCGCTTCCATGTTGGGAACGTCCGCAATACTGACAGTGAACGCCTTGCTTTGCCTGATATTTTTGGTGGTCTTGTGTTCCTCGTCAATGAAAAGCGCAATTTTGTCCATATCGCATATCTGCGCCCATGCGGCGTTCATGGCGCATACCTTTCCGCTTTCATCGTAAGCCGCAACTATTGCCACAGGCATCGGGAACAGTGCGGGCTGTACTCCTAAATTTTTTCTCATATAAATTCCTCCTGATATAGAGTGGAGATTTGAGAGTTGAGATATTGCAGTAAAGCTTATATCTCAATATTCAATACTTTTGTATATTTAACTTTGCTTTACCTCACGGCAGGTATTAAGTTAGAAATCACTAAATAACGCCTGAAAGCGTGCAGGCTCAGCCTGCTCTCAACTCTTAACTCTTAACTCTCAACTCTTTAATTACGAATTACGCATTAATATCAACTTTGCCCTTGCAGAAATTGTCTATGTATCGGTCTATGCAATTTTCAATAATGGAAATAGCTTCCTCTCTGCCTTTCATTTCATCAATGACAGTCTCTTTTCCCTCCAAGGACTTGTAAACCGCAAAGAAGTGGGACATTTCATCAAATATGTGCTTGGGCAGTTCGCTCACATCGGTGTATGTGTTGTATGTTGGATCGTTGAAAGGTATCGCGATAATTTTATCGTCCCGCGCACCGTTGTCCAGCATGGAAATTACCCCTATAGGATAGCATTTTACAAGAGCAAGTGAGCGTATGGACTCCGAACATAACACCAGAACGTCCAGCGGGTCACCGTCCTCGGCATATGTCCTCGGAATGAACCCGTAGTTCGCGGGATAGTGGGTGGACGTGTACAGAACTCTGTCAAGCATAAGGAATCCTGTTTTCTTGTCAAGCTCGTACTTCATTTTGCTGCCCTTTTCAATTTCGATAACGGCAAAAAAGTTGTCCTTTGTAATGCGGTTCGGTGAAATATCATGCCAGATGTTCATGGTTTTATTTCCTTCCTTTTTTTATAAATTTCTTCGGTCTCACCTATTATATATACAGGGCGTTTCTTGACTTCAAGATACGCCTTTGCTATATATTGCCCCAATGTTCCGATGCAGAATAACTGTATCCCGCCTATAAAGCATATAAGACACATTATCCCAAGCATTTCCGATGTCTTTGCTATTGCAAAGATCAGCAGGATAATTGCCGCAATAAACGATATTACCGCAAAAATTACCGCAAGCGACAGCGGAAATGTTGAAAATGCAAATATCCCCTCAAAGGAGTATTTTAATAGTTTCCAAAAATTCCATGTGGTCTTTCCCGCAGCGCGCTCGGTGTTTTCGATCTCAATGAATTTTGTGCGAAATCCTACCCAGCTGAATATTCCTTTGGAAAAACGGCTGTATTCACGCATTGACAGGATAGCGTCAACCATTTGTCTTGTCATGAAACGATAATCCTGCGCTCCGTTGATAATATATGTCTGGGAAATTTTGTTTATTACCTTGTAAAAGCATTCCGAAAAGAAGGAAAGCAGCTTCGGCTCGCCCTTTCTTGAAATTCGTCTTGTAGCGGCGCAGTCGAATTCGCCGCTTTTGACATATTCGTACATCTGCGGGATAAGTTTCGGCGGGTGCTGCAAGTCGGCGTCAAGGATCACCGCGTAATCGCCTTTGCAGTTTTCAAGTCCTGCGAACATTCCCGCCTCTTTTCCGAAATTCCTGCTGAAGGAAATGTACCTGAAACGGCTGTCCGCAAGGGAATATTCCCGCAGAATGTCAAGGGTCCTGTCCCGCGAACCGTCATTTATAAACAGAAATTCAAATTCAAGATGAGGGAAGCGGCTTTTCATTTCTCCCGTAACGCGAAGTATCTCGTCACGGAAAAGCGGAAGCACTTCCTCTTCATTATAACAGGGAACTATCAGCGAGATAAGCTCTTTTTCCATTCCTTTTGGTTCACCACACAAATTTTATTCGACCGTTACGGATTTTGCAAGATTCCTCGGTTTGTCAACATCACAGCCCCTCTGAACAGCGGTATAGTAAGCGATAAGCTGCATTGCCACCGTTGAGATAAGCGGCAGGAACAGATCGTCCGCTTCCGGAAGTCCTACTTTATAGTCTGCACAGTCGGCATCAAGATCTTCCGTTTCGCGGCAGATCGCAACGACTTTCGCGCCGCGGCTCTTTACGGTGCGGACGTTTGAAAGCATTTTCTCAAACAATGCGCTTTGTGTCATTACCGCAATTACCGGAGTGCCGTCCTCAATAAGCGAGATGGTTCCGTGTTTCAGCTCGCCTGCTGCGTATGCTTCACTGTGTATGTAAGAAATTTCCTTCAATTTAAGAGAACCTTCCATACTGAGAGCGTTGTCAAGCCCGCGTCCTATATAAAGCAGACTGTCGGCATTGAAAATTTTAGAAGCCACATACTGGTAAATTGAAAGGTCGTTAAGACATTCCTGAATTTTTTCGGGAACGTCCAGAAGTCCGTTTACAAGTTCTTTGCAGCGGGCTTCATCTATATGTCCGCGGGCGTAAGCAACTTCAAAAGCAAGCAGATACATGAACGCAACCTGAACCGCATATGCCTTTGTGGAGCATACTGAAATTTCAGGTCCCGCGTTGGTGTAAATTACCATGTCCGCTTCACGGGCAATTGACGAGCCTACAACATTTACCACCGCAAGGGTGTCCGCGCCTTTTGCCTTGGAAAGTTTCAGTGCTTCGAGGGTATCGGCTGTTTCTCCCGACTGGGAAACTATAACTACAAGATCCCCTTCCGCAACAAGCGGATTTCTGTATCTGAATTCGGAAGCAATATCCACAATGACAGGAGTCCGCGCCAGATCCTCAATAAGGTATTTGCCCACCATTCCCGAGTGCATTGCCGAACCGCAGCCCACTATGAAAATATGCTTGTAGGCGCGGAGTTTTTCAGCGGTAAGTCCGCATTCGCCGAAATCGGGCAGACCGTCCTTTATTCTCGGAGAAATGGTATTTCTCACCGCGTCGGGCTGCTCGTGGATCTCTTTCAGCATGAAATGCTCGTAGCCGCCTTTTTGTGCGGATTCCACGTCCCAGTCCGCAGTGAAAAGTTCCTTTTCGATAGGTTCGCCGTGCAGGTCGGTGAAGTGTATGCCGTTCTCGTCAAGAGTTGCAATTTCTCCCCGTTCAAGGCAGTAATATTCCCTTGTGTATTCGAGGATAGCCGTTATGTCGGAAGCGATAAAGCTTTCGCCCTTGCCCTTTCCCACAATAAGCGGACTGTCCTTGCGGACGGCAAATATCTTGTTTTTGTGCTCTCTGAAAATTATTCCCAGAGCATACGCACCCTGAATTACGCCAACGGCTTTCTCAATAGCTTCAATGGGATCGCCCTCATAGTAATAGTCAAGAAGTTTTGCAACAGTCTCGGTATCGGTCTCGCTTTCAAAGCCGTAGCCTTTTCCCATTAGAAAGCTTTTTATTTCGCGGTAATTTTCGATAATTCCGTTGTGGACAATGGAAACTCTGCCGTTTCCTATGGGGTGAGAATTTACGTCCGAGGGTTCGCCGTGAGTAGCCCAGCGGGTGTGTCCGATGCCGCATACGGCGGTGAATATCGGCTCGGTTTTCAGCTTCTCCACCAAGCCTTCTTTTATCTTTCCCTTTGCTTTGATCGTTTTTATTTTATCCCCCTCGAAAATTGCTATTCCCGCGGAGTCATAGCCTCTGTATTCAAGCCTTTTCAAAGCGTCTATAAGTACGTCCGTGCAGGCTCTTTTGCCTATAAATCCCACAATACCGCACATATGAAAGTGCTCCTTTCAGAAATTCACATATATAATTATATTTGATCTTATCACGAATATACTATCACTTTGTTCCGAAGATCCTATCGCCCGCATCGCCCATTCCGGGAACGATATAAAGTTTGTCGTCCAGACCCTCGTCAACAGCACCGCAGTAAATTTCCACATCCGGGTAAACCTTATGAACGGCTTCAATTCCCTCGGGACAGGCTATTATGCACATCACCTTTACATTCTTTACTCCTGCTTTTTTGAGGATCTCCACGGTTTTAACCGCAGTTCCGCCCGTTGCAAGCATAACATCTGTAACGATAACGTCTCTTTCCGCAATATCAAAAGGAAGTTTGCAGTAATAGTCCACGGCATTTTTTGTTTCGGGATCGCGGAAAATTCCTATATGCCCGATCTTTGCGGCAGGGACAAGCTTTACTGCGCCTTCAACCATTCCGAGACCCGCTCTGAGGATCGGCACGAACGCCAGCTTTCTGCCTGAAATCACCTTTGTTTTTGCAATTGCAAGCGGAGTCTGCACTTCCACAGTCTTAAGGGGAAGATCCCGTGTAGCTTCATAGCACATAAGCATAGCCGTTTCGGAAACAAGCTCCCTGAACTCCTTTGCGCCTGTGTTAATGTCGCGCATAAGTGAAATTTTGTGCTGAACCAGAGGGTGTTCTAAAATGATAACATTATCCATAATATCCATAATTATCCGATCCTTTCAGTTGTTGTTTTCAATTTCGGTGATCTGATCCACTCTGCGCTGATGGCGTCCGCCTTCAAACTGCGTGTTCAGAAAAGTTTCCACAATTTCAAGAGCAACACCGGGACCCGTTACCCTGCCGCCAAGGCAGAGAACATTGGCGTTATTGTGGAGCCTTGTATATTTAGCGGTGTATGTATCGGTGCAGACAGCAGCGCGTATGCCTTTGACCTTATTTGCCGCTATTGAAATGCCTATACCCGTTCCGCAGACAAGCACAGCTGATTCGGAATTGCCTGTAACAACGCGCTCGCAGACTTCGCGTGCAACTAACGGATAATCGCAGCTTTCACCGTTCATGCAGCCGAATTCCAGATATGGGATATTTTTTTCTTCAAACCATGCAATAATTTCCTTTTTAAGCTGATAACCCGCATGGTCGCTTCCGATAGAAATCATAGTAAGACCTCCGAAAAATAAATACAGTAACATTATATCACAAAAAATTGCTGTATTCAAGTAGTTTCAGACAAATATTTTAAAAACACGGCAGTTTTAACAGTATGATCTATCCGCATTTCTAAAGCAGCAATTTGTAGTGTTTTCATAAATTTATATATCAAAAATTGTACAGTCCTACAATTTTGCATTTCGGCTATTGACAAACATTATAAGGGGGCGTAAAATAATATCGTAATTTAATATTTCTAAATTCGATGATCAAAAGTAAGTAACAGATATGCCGATGAATCAGAGAATCCGCCGTTGGTGTGAGTGCGGGTCATAACGGTATCTGCGAATGGATTTGTGAGAAGCAAAGGCAAACGGGGTGTTTATGCAATTGCGGCAAGGCGGCAAGGGCTGTAGGACAGTGAAACGTCAGACAGCATGGCGGCGAAAAGCTTGGAGCGGCAATTTGCAAAGCGGTATTCCCTTAGTAGTCCGCGCCGATTTCCTGCGTTAGTGGATAGGGTATATCTGCACAAGCGGCGTACTTGAACGTGTTTGTTGAAGTTCCGCGCTTGTTTGTATCCAATGAGGCGGATTTTTTTATCCGCGAATACGGGTGGCACCACGAGGTCTATCGTCCCGTTTTCCGATTTTTCGGGAAACGGAGATCAGACCTCTTTTTATTTTGATCGTCCGATCTGAAAGGAGTCTTTTTATGTTGTATCCATCTAAGGAAGAAGTAAAAAATCTGCTTCTGAACTACAAAACAGTTCCTGTGTTCTATGAAATGCTCATTGACGGCTGTACGCCTGTGGGACTTTTTGCGGCTCTTAAAGAAAAATTTGACAACTGCTTTATTCTGGAAAGCGTTGACAACACCGAACAGTGGGGACGTTATTCCTTTATCGGCATAAACCCCAAAATGGAAGTCCGCATTTTCGGAGACAAAGCCGAGATAGTAGAGAACGGAAAGACCGAGACAAAAAACTGCAATAACCCTATCGAGCTTTTCAATTCCATTCTGGAAAAGAGAACTTCCCCTGTTTTCCTTAACAGACCGAAACTTACCGGCGGTCTTATAGGATATTTCGGCTATGACACGGTAAGGCGTTTTGAAAAGAAACTGGTAAACGTTCCCGAGGACGATCTGCAAATGCCCGATTCAAATATGTTCCTCTATGACGAGATAGTCGCTTACGATCACCTTACAAACAAGGCGGTAATTATCCTGAACATCAATGCGGGGGACAATGTTGAGACAAAATACGAGGAATGCCTGAAAAAATCCTTTGAAATAGGTCAGATACTTGCCGCCGCAAATCCTTCCTTCAAGTCGGGAAACGGCGAGGGCAAGGATATTCACGTAACTTCAAATGTCACCAAGGAAGAATTTATTTCCATGGTGGAAGCCGCAAAGGAACACATCGTGAACGGCGATATAAGTCAGGTGGTACTTTCCCAGAGATTTGAAGTTGCCGACCCGCCTGCACCTTTCGATGTTTACCGTATGCTCCGTTCCACAAATCCGTCGCCTTACCTTTACTATTTTGATCACAAGGATTACTGTATTGCGGGAGCTTCTCCCGAAATGCTCGTAAGCGTTACGGACGGTTCGGTAATTACCAAGCCTATCGCGGGAACTATCGGCAGAGGCAAAACTGACGAGGAAGATAAGAAGTTCGAGAAACAGCTTCTTTCCGATCCCAAGGAACGCGCCGAACACACAATGCTTGTTGACCTCGGCAGAAACGACGTGGGCAAGGTTTGCAGCTTCGGAACGGTGAACGTTACCGACTTTATGCGCGTTGAACGCTATTCAAAGGTAATGCACCTTGTTTCCGACGTTCAGGGACGTCTTGCAGAGGGTAAAACTGCTCTTGACGCGCTGATGTCCGTTCTCCCCGCGGGAACGCTTTCGGGCGCTCCGAAAGTCCGCGCCATGGAGATAATTGACGAACTGGAAAACAAGAAGCGCGGTCTTTACGGCGGAACAGTGGGCTATCTGGGATTCAGCGGAAATATTGACACCTGCATAGCTATAAGAACGGTGCTTTTCCGCCACGGAAAGGCTTACGTTCAGGCAGGCGCGGGTATCGTTTACGACAGCGTTCCCGAAAAGGAATACGAGGAAACGCGAAATAAGGCTCTCGCAGTTGTAAACGCCATTGCGGAAGCTTCTAACATTTAACAAGGAGGAACAATGCTATGATACTGATGATAGATAATTACGACAGTTTCACTTATAATCTTTATCAGCTTATCGGAACGATCTACCCCGATATAAAAGTTGTCAGAAACGATGAGATCACTCTTGACGAAATAGAAAAGCTTTCTCCCGAAGCGCTTATAATTTCTCCCGGTCCCGGCTATCCTGCCGACGCAGGGATCTCCGTGGAAGCGGTAAAGCGTTTCAGCGGACAGATACCCATTCTGGGAATTTGTCTCGGACATCAGGCAATTGCGGAAGCTTTCGGCGGAAAGATAGTAAAGGCGAAACTTCCTATGCACGGCAAGGGTACGGAAATTTCCATAAACACAAACTGTCCTATATTTGAGGGACTTCCCGACAAGATAAATGCCGCAAGATACCATTCGCTGATCGTTGATTCCATCACTATCCCCAACTGCATAACCGTTGTTGCTACCGACGGCGAAGGTCAGATAATGGCTGTCCGCCACAAAACCCACCTCACATTCGGAGTACAGTTCCACCCCGAATCCATTCTCACAGAACAGGGCGCGGCTATACTTGCAAACTTCCTGCGCACTGCGGGAATAAAGAGCGTGGGCGTTGAGACCGCTTCCCTTCCCAAGGAAAAGCGCGTTGCTCTGAAAAAATATATTGCTATGGCTGCGGACGGCAAGGATCTTTCGCAGGAAGATGCGGAAACGGCTATGAACATCATCATGTCGGACGGCGCAACGGACGCACAGATCGCGGCGTTCCTTATGGCTCTCCGCTGCAAAGGCGAGACAATTGAGGAAATTACGGGATTTGCAAGAATTATGCGGCAGAAAGCAAGCATAGTTCCTTCGGCTCGTTCCGCCGTGGATATTGTGGGAACGGGCGGCGACGTTTCAAATACTTTCAATATCTCCACAACATCTTCATTTGTAATTGCGGGCGCGGGTCTGAATGTTGCCAAGCACGGAAACAGAAGCGTTTCCAGCAAGAGCGGCGCGGCTGATGTTCTGGAATCCCTCGGCGTAAAGCTGAATCTTACTCCCGCCATGGCTGCCGCCTGTATGAAAGAAACGGGAATTTCGTTCCTGTTTGCCCAGTCTTTCCACAAGGCTATGAGGTTTGTAGGTCCTGCAAGACGGGAAATAGGCGTAAGAACTGTTTTCAATATCCTCGGACCTCTTGCGAACCCTGCGCTTTCGGATTATATCCTGCTGGGCGTTTATGATGAGAAACTTCTTGAAACTATGGCAAAAGTTCTTATGAACGTCGGCGTTAAGGGCGCGATGATAGTTTACGGTGACGGTCTGGACGAAATGACCGTATGCGGAATTACAAAAGTCTGCGAACTCCGCGACAGAAAGCTTATCAAGTACGAAATTTCTCCCGAGGATTTCGGCATGAGAATTGCAAACCGTTCCGAAGTTGTAGGCGGAACTCCCGACGAAAATGCACAGATAACTCTTAACATTCTCAAAGGCATTGAAAAGGGCGCAAAGCGCGATATAGTTCTTCTCAACGCGGGAAGTGCTATCTACTGCACAGGCGCGGCGGCTTCCATTGAGGAGGGAATTGCCATGGCTCGCGAATCGATAGACAGCGGCAAGGCATTTGCAAAATTCGAGAAGATGAGAGATTTTACCAACAGAGTATAAGGAAAGATTTATGATACTTGATGATATTGCGGCAAAGCGCCGCCAACAGCTTGAACGTGATATGTCCGCAGTTCCCTTTGAGGAAGTGCGCAGAGCGGCGGAAACAGCCGCAAAGACCGACACGGGACGGAGTTTTGAAAAGGCGATAACCGCCGCACCGTCCCCCGCGTTCATAGCAGAGATAAAAAAGGCTTCACCGTCAAAGGGGATAATAAGCGAGGACTTCCGTCCCATCGAACAGGCGCGGGCGTATGTTTCCGCAGGGGCGGCGGCTATTTCCTGCCTTACCGAGGAATACTATTTTAAAGGCTCGGCGGAAATTTTCGCGGCGGTGCGTAAAGAAGTGAATATCCCCATGCTGAGAAAGGATTTCATTATCCACCAGTATCAAATTTACGAGGCAAAAACCATGGGCGCGGACGCCATACTTCTTATAGCGGCAATGCTGGACGTTCCCACAATGCGGGAATTCAGGCAGATCGCGGAATCGCTTAAAATGGACGTTCTTGCCGAAAGTCACAATGCCGAGGAACTCAATGCCGTTGCGGAAGCGGGCTGTAGGATATTCGGGATAAACAACCGCGATCTGAAAACTTTCAACGTAACTCTCGAAACCACAAAATCCCTTGCGGAACTTGTTCCCGAGGGCGGCGTGATAGTTTCGGAAAGCGGCATAAAGACTCCCGAAGATATAAAATTCGTTTCCGACTGCGGCGCAAAAGCCGTTCTTATCGGGGAAACTCTTATGCGGAGCGGCGATCCCGTTTCAGCTGTTAAGGAGTTGAAAACACTTTTATGATGATAAAGCTATGCGGGTTAAGGCGTCCCGAAGATATTTCCTATATAAACGAGGCAAGACCCGATTTTGCGGGGTTTATCCTTGCGGAGGGCTACCGCAGGACAATTTCCCCCGGAACTGCGGAAACGCTTGCAAAACAGCTTGACCCTGCGGTGAAAGCGGTGGGCGTTTTCATAGACCAGCCTGCGGAATTTGTTGCGGAAACCGCCGCAAAAGCGGGATTTTACGCCGTTCAGTTACAGGGAAACGAGGACGGGGAGTATATTTCAAAGCTCAGGAAAATTTCCGATGTGAAGATCTGGAAAGCCGTTCGGGTACAGAGTGCGGCGGATATTTCCGCCGCGGAAAAACTTGGCGCGGATATGCTTGTCCTTGACAGCTATTCACCAAACGCCAACGGCGGCACTGGAAAGACCGCCGACTGGGAACTTATACGGCGGACGGAAATTTCCATGCCCTACCTTTTAGCGGGAGGGATAAACGCGGATAATATTTCCGAAGCTATGAAAATTTCCCCCTATGGCGTGGATATTTCGGGCGGAACGGAGACTGACGGCGTGAAAGATCCAGCCAAAATACAAGCAATTATGAGATCAGTACGAAAGGTTGATAAAAATGTCTGAAAAAGGAAGATTTGACATATTCGGCGGACAGTACGTTCCCGAAACCGTTATGAACGCGGTAAACGAACTTGATGCGGCTTACGCGAAATACAAGGACGATCCCGATTTCAAGAACGAACTGAAAGCCCTTTACAGGGATTACGCGGGCAGACCGTCCCTGCTTTACTATGCCGAAAAAATGACCAAGGATCTGGACGGCGCGAAAATTTACATCAAGCGCGAGGATTTGAACCACACAGGTTCGCACAAGATAAACAACGTTCTCGGACAGATACTTCTTGCTAAAAGAATGGGCAAGACCCGCATTATTGCGGAAACGGGAGCGGGTCAGCACGGTGTTGCAACGGCGACCGCCTGTGCGCTTTTCGGACTGGAATGTCAGGTCTACATGGGCGCGGAAGATGCTGTTCGCCAGTCGCTGAACGTTTACAGAATGGAACTTCTCGGTTCAAGCGTAGTTGCAGTCCATGAGGGAACGGACACGCTGAAAGACGCTATCAACGCCGCCATGCGCGACTGGGCGGAAAACGTCAACACCACATTCTACTGCATAGGTTCGGTAATGGGTCCTCACCCATACCCCACAATGGTACGCGATTTCCAGAAGATAATTTCGGAAGAGATCCGCGAACAGCTTATGGAAAAAGAGGGAAAACTTCCCGACTGCGTATGCGCTTGTGTCGGCGGCGGTTCAAACTCCATGGGCGCGTTCTATGATTTTATAAACGATAAGTCCGTCCGTCTTGTAGGCGCGGAAGCCGCAGGACTGGGCGTTGAAACGGGTAAGCACGCTTCAACTATTGCAAAGGGAACTACAGGCATTTTCCACGGAATGAAGTCGCTTTTCCTGCAAAATGAGTTCGGACAGATAGACCCCGTTTACTCCATTTCCGCAGGACTTGACTACCCGGGAATAGGTCCTGAGCACGCCATGCTGTACAAAACAGGGCGCGCGGAATATGTTCCCATAACCGATGAAGAAGCAGTCCAAGCGTTTGAATATCTTTCACGGACAGAGGGAATAATTCCCGCTATCGAATCCGCCCACGCAGTAGCTGTTGCCCGCAAGATCGCTCCCACAATGGGCAAGGATCAGATACTTGTCATAAACCTTTCGGGACGGGGCGACAAGGACGTTTATTCCATAGCAAGATACCGCGGAAAAGACGTTGTCAATTCTTGATAGAAAGGAAGCATACCTATGAACAGAATAGAAAAAACTCTTGCCGAACTTAAAAGCAAAGGCGAGAAAGCGCTTATAACATTTGTAACGGCTGGCGACCCCGATTTAGAGACTACCGAGAAATTAGTGCTGAAAATGTTTGAAAGCGGTTCGGATATTATAGAAATAGGCGTTCCCTTTTCCGATCCCGTTGCGGAAGGAAAGGTCATTCAGGCGGCAAGTCTGCGTTCTCTTTCTCACGGAACGGATCTGACGGGAATTTTCGGAATGGTAGAAAAACTCCGCAAACAGACCGATAAGCCGCTTATACTTATGATGTACATTAACACTATCTTCCGTTTCGGAACGGAGAAATTTTTCGCGCTCTGCAAGGAAAAAGGCGTGGACGGGGTCATCGTTCCCGACCTGCCCTATGAGGAGCGGAACGAGATAAAGCCAAGTGCAAAGAGCAACGGAATAATTGCCATCAGCATGGTTGCCCCCACTTCGCACCAGAGGATCGCAGATATAGCTTCCGAAGCGGAAGGATTCCTGTACTGCGTTTCCTCAACTGGCGTAACGGGAACGAGAAGCAAGTTCACCACGAACTTTGATGAATTCTTCGGTGAAATAAAAAAGAGCTGCAAAGTGCCCGCCATGGTTGGCTTCGGAATTTCCAACCCCGAACAGGCGCAGAAGATGAGCAGCTATTGCGATGGTGTGATCGTTGGAAGTGCGGTAGTAAAGATAGTCGCGGAATACGGAAAGGATTCCGCCGACAAAGTGGGAGAGTTTGTTCACTCACTCAAAGCGGCGTTAGCAGGCTGAGCCTGCACCCTTTCAGGCATTATTTTGCTTGAAACCGTATGTACCTGCCGTGAGGTAAAGTAAAGCGTAATCTACAAACAAAATTCCCGTCCATATGGACGGGAAAATTTTTGTTTGCAGATTACACTTCGCTTCATGCACGGTATATTTAGACATAAAGTCACAAAACTTTGCCTGCATGGGTGCAGGCTCAGCCTGCCTCAACTTTATATTGTGGCAGATATTTTTTAAAAAGTATTGACAAACGTCCCGCAAGCGTATATAATATATGTATCAACCCCGATAGAGGCGCAGTAAAGATAAGTACCGTCCCAAAGGCTGCCAAGCCGCTTGCATGGTTCGGGAAAGGCAATACTGCCGAAGGAAAACGCCGCGGCTGACGTTTCCCTGATCCTATGCCGAACAGGTATGGGATTGTCATCATTCTTATATGATGGAGTGCTATCGACATTTAATGTCAGTATTTCTGTTATATAACATGATTATCGGTCGTAAAAAACCGATTTTTTTATTATCTGTTAAAGGAGCAAAAGTTATGAAAAAGTTCAACGTAGGAATTATCGGCGCAACAGGCATGGTAGGACAGAGGTTCTCCCTGCTTCTGGAAAATCACCCTTGGTTCAATGTAGCGGCAGTTGCCGCTTCCCCCAGAAGTGCGGGAAAGCGTTATGAGGACGCAGTAGGCGCAAAATGGGCTATGACCTCCCCTATTCCCGCAAACATCAAGGATATGATCGTTATGGACGCAACTGCCGATATTGACAAGATCGCTTCCATGGTAGACTTTGTTTTCTGCGCGGTGGACATGAAAAAAGACGAGATAAAGGCTCTGGAAGAACGCTACGCAAAGGCGGAATGTCCCGTTGTCTCAAACAATTCCGCTCACAGGGGAACTCCCGATGTTCCTATGGTAGTTCCCGAGATCAATCCCGATCATATTGAAATTATAAAAGCACAGCGCGAGCGTCTCGGCACAAAGCGCGGCTTCATCGCGGTAAAATCCAACTGTTCACTGCAAAGCTACGTTCCCGCACTTCACCCGCTGATGGCGGAATTCGGCGTGGAAAAGGCTCTCGTCTGCACATATCAGGCGATAAGCGGCGCAGGCAAGACTTTTGACACAATGCCCGAAATTGTAGACAACGTTATCCCCTACATAGGCGGCGAAGAGGAAAAGTCCGAGCAGGAGCCTTTGAAGATCTGGGGACACATTGAAGGAAACAAGATAGTCAACGCTTCCGAACCGTCAATTACCGCACAGTGCCTGAGAGTTCCCGTTTCGGACGGACACACCGCGGCGGTTTTCGCTTCATTCAAGAAAAAGCCCACCAAGGAACAGATGATAGAAGCGTGGAAGAATTTCAGCGGCGTTCCGCAGGAACTACAGCTTCCCTCCGCGCCGAAACAGTTCCTCCACTACTTTGAGGAGGATAACCGTCCGCAGGCAAAGCTTGACAGAATGCTCGAAAACGGCATGGCTGTTTCTATCGGACGTCTCCGCGAAGATACCCAGTATGACTACAAGTTTGTCTGCCTTTCACACAACACCCTGAGAGGTGCGGCAGGCGGCGCTGTTCTTATGGCGGAACTTCTTGCAGCGAAAGGATATTTTGACTGATGGACATTGTGATCCGTCAGACGGAAGAAAAAGACGTTCCCCGCATTGTTGAGCTTACAAAAGAACTGGCGGAATACGAACATCTTTCGGAGCTTTGCAATATCACGGCTGAAATGTTCCGCAAACTTATTTTTGAGGAACATTCGCTGAACGTTCTTTGCGCTGAAAAAGACGGGAAAATTATCGGCATTGCTTCCTATTATTTCTATAAAATTTCCACATTTTCGGGGAAAAAGGTCTTGTATCTTGAAGATTTTTATATAATCCCCGAAGAGCGGGGAAAAGGCATCGGCACACAATTTTTTGCGGAACTTAAAAAGATCGCGAAAAATTTCCAATGCGGAAAAATAGAATGGAAATGCCTTAAATGGAACGAACCGTCACTTGCATTTTATGACAGACTCGGCGGTGTTCGCGACGAAGATTGGATAACTTTCAATATAAAATTCTGAAAAGAAAAGTCTCCGAATAACGGAGACTTACAGTCACATATTAAAAATATCGGAATGTGTTCCGGTGTCAATAAGGGTAAGTGTCAAGGTCTTGTTTTCAGGCATATACACAAGCAGCCAGTCAGGCGCAATATGACACTCCCTGAACCCTTTTTGCTTTCCGTGAAGCGCATGATCATTGTATTTTTCTTCAAGCTGCTTTCCCTGACGAAGCATATCAACAACATTATCAAGAAGAGAAACATCAAATCCGCGCTTTATCATCAGCCTGTAACCTTTCTTATAAGCCGATGTGAATTTAACGGTATACATCAATTTTCAAGCAGAGCGGCTTTAAGTTCTTCCATAGTAGTATATCCTTTAATGTCAGGGTCGGAGGATATACGGCGGGCTTCTTCCATAGCCGCAAGAGTCTTTTCGCTGTAAGTCGGTATCTCCACCGCGAAAGGCAGCCCGTTATGAAGAATGCACTGATGAAGAAACAAATTCACCGCGCCGGACATATCAAGCCCGAGAGTGTTGAAAAGTTCAGACGCTTTCTGCTTGGTTTCCGAATCTATCCGTATCTGTGTAGGAACAGTTGACACTTTAACATCTCCTTTATGAGCTTATGTTTTTATTATACGTCTTTTAGTTTACAATGTCAAGCATTTGCAATCAAAAATATTTAGAATTATGAAAGGAAAATTGCTATGAAAAAAACTATTTTTACCGGTGCGGGAGTTGCGATAATCACTCCTATGAACGCCGACGGCTCTATAAATTATGATGAATTCGGCAGGATCATCGACAACCAGATCGAAAATCAGACCGACGCCATTATCGTTTGCGGGACCACGGGCGAATCTTCCACAATGACCGATGAGGAACACGTTGAATGTATCCGCTATTGCGTTGAAAGAGTGAATAAACGCGTTCCTGTTATTGCAGGAACGGGAAGCAACGACACAAGATATGCCGTTGAACTTTCCAAAGAAGCCGAAAAACTGGGCGCAGACGCTGTTCTTCTCGTTACTCCGTATTACAACAAAACTTCCCAGCGGGGACTTGCGGCGCATTTCACAGCAATTGCCGACAGTATACACATTCCCGCAATACTGTACAATGTTCCTTCACGGACAGGCGTTAACATTTCCCTTGATACATACAAGGAACTTTGCAGACACGAGAACATTGCCGCAGTTAAAGAAGCAAGCGGAAATATTTCAGCAATTGCCAAAGTTATCGAAGAATGCGGAGATTGCATGGACGTTTACAGCGGAAATGACGATCAGATCGTGCCTATAATGTCACTCGGCGGCAAAGGCGTTATCAGCGTACTTTCAAATGTTATGCCGAAAGAGACACATATGATAACAAAATACTGCCTTGACAACAATTTTGCCGAAGCGGCAAAACTCCAGATAAAATATCTGAAACTTGCAAGCGACCTGTTTATGGACGTCAACCCGATACCCGTAAAGGAAGCCATGAACCTTATGGGCTGGAAAGCGGGAGAATGCCGTCTGCCGCTTCTGAAAATGGAGCAGAGCAAGATAGAAAAACTTGCCGCAACTATGAAAGAATACGGTCTGATAAAGTAATTTTTTAGAATGGAATGATGAAAAAATGGTAAATGTAACTATCTGCGGAGCAAACGGAAAAATGGGCAAAGTCATCGCTTCGGTCATAAAGGACAGGGACGACTGCACGGTAATTTCGGGGATCGACCTTAACACCGCACCTGCGGAAACTTTCACTGTATATTCAAAGCCGCAGGAACTTCCCCAAAAGCCCGATGTTATAATCGACTATTCCCACCCGTCCTGCCTTGACAGCCTGATTGAATACTGCCTTTCCACAGGAACGGCGGCGGTAATTGCCACAACAGGCTATAACGAAGAACAGATTGCTGCAATAAAAAAAGCGGCGGAAGAGATCCCCATATTCTTCACATTCAATATGTCACTTGGAATAAATCTGCTTTGCAAGCTTGCAAAGACCGCTGCGGAAGTTCTGGGCGGGCAGTTCGACATTGAAATAGTTGAAAAACACCACAACCAGAAAATAGACGCTCCCAGCGGCACGGCGATAATGCTTGCAAATGCCATAAACGAGACTCTCGACAACAGATACAATTACATTTACGACAGACATTCCCAGCGGAAAAAGCGGGATAAAAACGAGATAGGTATTCACTCCGTCCGCGGCGGAACGATAGTCGGCGAACACGAAATTATATTTGCGGGTCGGGACGAGGTAATTACCCTTTCCCATTCGGCGGCTTCAAAGGAAGTTTTTGCAGTGGGTTCGGTAAACGCGGCGGTATATCTTTCCGAATGTCCCGCAGGACTTTACGACATGGCTTCACTTCTTAACAGATAAATTTTATAATTATAAAAATGCTCCCGTTCGGAAAATTTCCGAGCGGGAGCAAAAATTTACTCTATATATGCTGTAAATGTTAGTGTATCGCTGTAAGTTCCTGCATAGACTGCATTTGATCTGTCCGACTGTGCGGTAAAAGTGAGCTGTGTCCAACCTGATGTTTTTCCTGCATCTACAATGAGAATATCCTGAGGACTTCCTACGGGAAGAACTGTAGTATTTGCGGAAAGAGTGTAGTCTATATATCCGCTGTTATTTGTCATTTTAAAACCGTTAAGGCTTTCAACGCTTACTTTCAGTTCCGATCCGTAATCAAGTCTGACGTCCTGAGCATAAAGCCCTCTTTCTACAGAATATCCGTTTTCCGCATCGGCATCGGTAAAAGTTACATCTGCAGGGATTACCACGGTATAAGATACTTCCTCATTATATGAAACATTAGTGCTTCCGTTTTTGTTTAAAGAATCCTGATCAATAATTTCCTCTGCCGCAGTCGGAAAAGCTGACGCCGCAATAATAAAAGCAGCGGCAAAAATATTTAAAAATATTTTTTTCAAATTGATCCCTCCCGAATTTTAAAAATTAAGATCTGAAATTTAAATTATAAATTCCCTTAAAATTCCGTTATCGGATATACTATTCAACAACAAGCCTGAATTTTATATCGGCATTATTGGTAGGAGTTTTTTCTCTGTCCATACGATACGGCTGAATGTGTAAAACAGCATTGTAAACGCCTTTTTCAAGCGAGTGTGAAAGCGTTATATTATAAATATGTTTTCCCGGTTCTACAAGCCCTGAGGTGTAAAGCGTTTCCTGCTCTGTTTCGCTTGTGCAGATCCTGAGTTCAAATGTCATGAAATAGTACCCGTAATTTTCTTTAGGATTGTAAAGATCCGTGCTGACATATTCGGTGTCCGCCCGGATCGTCATTACATTTATTCCGGAAACAGCTACGCCGTGTTCTTCATTAAAATTTTCAGGAGAATTATTTTTGTATTTTGAATCCGGATCTACAGTAAGATTTACACCGGCAGGCAATTGCCGTTCATATTTATAATAAATAATTTTCTTTGAAAAAAATATGCTGATAATTATTAAAAACAATATTAAAAGAATTATTAAAATAATAAGCGGTATCGGAATATTATTTTTATTTTCCTGTTTGTTACGTTTGATAAGATCACTTCCCTTCATTATAAAAGGGAAATTTCCGCCGTGGGAAAAATCAATGATCTGACGGTATAGAATTTGCGGTGAGATATGCTGCAATAAATTATGGAAATGCAGAATTTCCCCGCTTTTATTTTATGTCAAATCGGGGAAAATGTTCATAAAAATAATATCATATGTTTTTTATTGGTTTTGCGGGACTTCCCACGGCAACGCAATTGCACGGAATATCCTTTGTAACAACAGCGCCCGCCCCGATCACGGAATTTTCCCCTATTGTAACTCCCGGAAGTATCGTAACATTTGCACCTATCCAGACATTATTTTTTATAATTACGGGCTTGCAAATAAGTATATTTTTATCTTTAAGATCGTGATTATTTGTAACGATAGTGCAGTTAAAAGAAATGCTCACATTATCCCCTATGCTTATCCCGCCCATAGACATACATTTAAAACCGTTAAGTACGGTAACATTTTTCCCGATCTTAATATCCTTTGCAGTGTGGATATAAAGCGGAGCATCTATATTTGAATTTTCGCCGATATTATTTCCGAAAAGCTCGTTGATAAGCGCAGAATATTCCTCGGTCATAGGCATGGTATTTCCAAGTTTAAAACAAAGCTGTCTGCTTCGGCGGATCTCCGCTTCCCGTTCCTCATCGGGAATATTAAGATCAATTTTAATTTCAGACATATATCATTCTCCTTTTTATAATTATAATAGCCCTGAGCAAAACACCGAAAAACAAGTAATAACGCAGTTTTGCCGGGATAAAGTTTTCAAATTGTCA
>CANQTP010000016.1 GCA_947626755.1 uncultured Clostridia bacterium | reverse complement strand
AGTCGCTTTGCATAATTTTTCTCTTTATCTTTGTCTAACTTTTTGGGGTCAATTCAGAAAGGCTGGCGAACTTTTTCTTCAATTTTGCGCTTCGCGCAAAATTGAAATTATTTTTTGACAAAATTACAGTAACAATTTCACAAAATAATTTAGCAATATTTATAAAATTTGTAGAAAAATGAGAAATTTTATAAAGTCATAAAATCTGCTTTTATTAATCTGCGAATGTGCTATAATTAATGTGTGAGCAGAGATTTTTAAGAAGTGACGGGAAGTTCCCGTTAAAAAGGAGAAATTTATGAGCGGCACCGATATAATGCTTATTGCAATAAAAGCTCTGGGCGGGATCGCCCTGTTTATATACGGAATGACCATGCTGGGAAGGGGACTTGAAAAAATTTCCGGCGGGAAAATGGAGAAGATACTCTCGGGACTTACCAGCAACGTTTTTAAAAGCGTCTGTCTCGGTGCGGTAGTCACAGCTGCTGTGCAAAGTTCGGGCGCAACAACGGTAATTATAGTCGGAATGGTAAATGCGGGGATATTGAAGCTTTCCTCGGCGATAGGCGTTATCATGGGCGCAAACATCGGTACTACCATCACGGGACAGATACTCCGCCTTGCGGGTCTGGAAAGCAGCGCGGATACGAACATCATTTTGCAGCTTCTTAACCCCAGATACCTTGCGCCGATAATTTCGGTGGCAGGTCTTGTGATATTCATGCTTTCCAAGAACGATGTCAGGAAAAGTCTGGGAGAAACTCTTGTGGGACTGGGCATACTCTTTACGGGAATGCTTTCAATGACAGATTCCGTTGAACCGCTTTCCGAACTTGCCGCGTTCAGGGAACTGTTTGAAACGCTTTCAAATCCCGTGCTTGGAGTTATTGCGGGAGCAGTCGTTACCGCGCTTTTGCAGAGTTCTTCGGCTTCGGTGGGAATTTTGCAGGCGATCTCACAAAGCGGTGCGCTGAAAGCTTCTTCGGCGTTTCCCATAATAATGGGACAGAACATAGGCACCTGCGTGACGTCCATAATCTCCGCCGCTGGAGCAACAAAGAACGCAAAGCGTGCGGCGATGGTGCATCTTTATTTCAACGTTATCGGAACGGTGATATTCCTTGCGGTGGTGTATGCTGTAAAAGCTGCGGTAGGCTTCCCGTTCTGGGACAAGCCCATAAGCATGGGCGGGATAGCGAATTTCCACACATTTTTCAATATAACAGTTACGATACTGTTCCTGCCGTTTACAAAGCTTCTTGAAAAGCTTGCCTGCATGACTATCCGCGATACCGCCGAGGAAGCCGATGACGATGCGGGAAGCACGGAAGGTTCTTTCAATGCGCTGGACGATCGTTTGTTAAAATCTCCCGCGCTTGCGATACAGCAGTCACAGAATGCGGTAGTTGCCATGGGAAAACTTGCCCTTAAAAATTTCACCAAAATGCGGAAACTGTTCAACAAGGAAGAATTCAGCGAAAAAACGGTGGAAAAACTCAGGAACAACGAAGAATCCATTGACCGTCTGGAGGACAGGCTCAATGTTTACCTTGTAAAGCTGACGGAGTGCGAACTTACCGACTATGAGAACCGCCGCGTTACCGAGCTTCTGCACCTGACTTCGGAATTTGAGCGTATCGGTGACTATGCCATGAATCTTATCGAGAACGCCGAAAAGCTCCACGATCTGGACGTTGTGTTCTCAGAAGGCGCGCTCCATGAATTGGAAGTCATTTCAGATGCCGTTCAGGAGATAATCAGCATGGCTGTTGATACGGTAATGAATAACGATATTGCTCTTGCAATGCGGATAGAGCCTTTGGAAGAAACCGTTGACTTCCTGAATGAAACTCTAAAGAGCCGCCATATCGAACGCCTTAAAAACGGTGAGTGCGTTGTTGAAAGCGGCGTAAACTTCCTTGATCTGCTCATAAATCTGGAAAGAATATCCGATCACTGTTCAAACATTGCCGTTTATGTTATGGGAGCGCAGAAAAACAAGACTGTTCTCAACCGTCATGAGTACATTCAGGCACGCCATGAAGGCGGCGATGCCGAGTATATTGACCTGACGGAGCAGTATATGTCCAAATATGCGCTTTGACAGGATCTTTTAACGCCCGTCGGGAATATCCCGGCGGGCGTTTTTATGTTGCTCTGCGGCACTTTTGCAAAATTTTCTTCTTTTTTTTCAAAAAACTCTTGACAAACTAAAAAAGTGGTGTATAATATAATTAGCACTCAAAGAAAAAGAGTGCTAACACATTGACGGTCCAAGTGCTAAACCGCCGAAGGGAAGTGAGCAGTCTGCTTGACGAAAGGAAAAGAAAAATTCTTGCCGCTGTCATTGATTCATATATCGTGACAGGCGAACCCGTCGGCTCAAAGGCTATCGCTTCACTGCCCGATATAAAAGTTTCTCCCGCAACTATCAGGAACGATATGGCGGTGCTTGAACAGCTGGGCTATCTTGAACAGCCCCATACTTCGGCGGGAAGGATACCCACCTACAGCGGCTATCGGCTCTATATCGATGAGCTTATGAATGCCAAGGCACTTTCCGATGAGGAAAAACAACTGCTTGACGATTGCCTTGACGTTGATGTGCCTACGGCGGACGCTCTTATCGAAAGCGCGTCAAAAGCACTTTCGGAGCTTACCCACTGCGCCACCGTTGTAAAGAACATTTCCCCGAAATTTTCGGTGATAACAAAGGTGGAAGTCATTCCCACGGGTAAGAGAATGTACGTCCTGCTGATGATAACTTCATCGGGAAATATCCGCAACAAGGTCTGCCGTCTGGAATTTGACCTTACCAATGAGCAGATGGAGTTTTTCAGCAGATATATGGCGGAAAACCTGCAGGGCGTTTCCGTTGACGAACTTTCGGAAGAGATCATCGAAAATCTTGTTGCCGCAATGGGGACTTATATGGTGACTCTTGCGCCGCTTCTCAAAGGCGTCTGCGAACTTGCGGAAGCTTTCCGCGATACCGAGATAAAAGTTTCAGGCGAGAAAAACCTTCTTGCAAGGCAGGACATCAGCAGCGCGCAGATAGCGCAGTTCCTCGAAAACAAGAACGAAGTTGTGAAAAATATGCTTGACGACAGCTTCGGGGATCTTCAGGTTGTTTTCGGAGAGGACGGCGGATTTGTTATTGAAAATTCCAGCATGATAGTTTCCAAGATCAAAAAGGACGGCAGGACGGCGGGAACTCTTGGCGTCATAGGTCCTATGAGACTTGATTACGCAAAGATAATCCCTTACATCGAATACCTTACAGGCAGGATCACCGAACTGATCTCCGATGAGGAAGATGATGAGGATAAGGACATATGAAAGGAGAATCATAAAGTATGAGCGATATAGAAAAGGACATTCCCGAAACGGAGGAGACTGCGGAGAAGACAGAAACAGCGGAGGAATTGCAGGAAACGGCAGAGGAAACTTCCGAAGCAGAGAATGCAGAGGAGCAGACTTCCGAAACTGCGGCTCTTGAAGAGAAGATAAAGGCTCTTGAAGAAGCTGCCGCCGCCGACAAGGACAAATATCTGCGGCTCCTTGCGGAGTATGATAATTTCCGCAAACGTTCCGTTCAGGAAAAGTTCAGTGCTTCCGCTGACGCTACTGCAAAAGCGGCGCTGGAAGTAATTTCGGTGATCGACAATTTTGAGCGTGCGGTGGCTGCGGAATGTTCCGATGAAAATTACAAAAAAGGCGTTGAAATGATATACGATCAGTTTATTGAGGTGATAAAAAAACTGGGAGTAGAGGAAATTGACGCTCAGGGACAGCCCTTTGACCCGAACCTTCACAATGCGGTAACTCAGGTGGAGGACGAAAATTTCGGAGAAAACACCGTTTCTCAGGTCTATCAGAAAGGTTACAGACTGGGTGACAAAGTTATCCGCCACGCAATGGTCGTGGTGGCAAACCCGTAAAAATATATCTGAAAACAACAAAGCGGAAAATTCCGCGCATTTATGAAAGGATTGATCTTTTATGGCAAAAATTATCGGTATTGACCTTGGTACTACAAACTCCTGCGTGGCAGTAATGGAAGGCGGAAGCGCGACCGTTATCCCTAACGCCGAGGGCGGAAGAACGACTCCGTCCGTTGTAGGTTTCACAAAGGCGGGCGAACGTCTTGTAGGTCAGGTGGCTAAGAACCAAGCTGTTACAAACGCGGGCAGAACTATTGCTTCTATCAAGAGACACATGGGCTCGGACTACAAAGTAGACATTGACGGCAAGAAATACACTCCGCAGGAAATTTCCGCAATGATACTCCAGAAGCTGAAAGCAGACGCGGAAGCATTCCTGCATGATACCGTTTCCGAAGCCGTTATTACCGTTCCTGCATACTTCACCGATGCCCAGAGACAGGCAACTAAAGACGCGGGTCAGATCGCGGGTCTTAATGTAAGACGTATCATCAATGAACCTACTGCGGCGGCTCTTTCTTACGGTATCGACAAGGAAGAGGATCAGACTATCATGGTCTATGACCTTGGCGGCGGTACTTTCGATGTATCCATCATCGAAATGGGCGACGGCGTTACGGAAGTTCTTGCAACTGCGGGCAACAACCATCTGGGCGGCGATGATTTCGATCAGAGGATCATCAACTGGATGATCGACGAGTTCAAGAAGTCCGACAGCATTGATCTTTCGGGCGACAAGCTTGCAATGCAGAGACTGAAAGACGAAGCGGAAAAAGCCAAGATAACACTTTCCGCAACTCCTTCCGCTACGATCTCTATCCCCTATATCACAGCCGATGCAAACGGTCCTAAGCACCTGAATATGACTCTTACTCAGGCTAAGTTCAATGAACTTACTTCCGATCTGGTACAATCCACAATGGGTCCTGTAAAGCAGGCGCTTTCCGATGCAAATCTGAAGCCTTCAGATATAAAGAAAGTCCTCATGGTAGGCGGCTCTTCAAGAATTCCCGCTGTTCAGGACGCTGTAAAGAGCTTCATGAGCATGGATCCCTTCAAGGGAATCAACCCCGATGAATGTGTTGCTCTCGGTGCGGCATATCAGGGCGGTATCCTTTCGGGCGATGTTGACAAGGAAAATGCTGTTCTTCTGCTGGACGTTACTCCGCTTTCCCTCGGTATCGAGACCGCAGGCGGCGTATGCACAAAGATGATCGAGAGAAATACCACCATTCCTACCAAGAAATCGCAGGTATTCTCCACATATTCCGACAATCAGACCGCTGTTGATATAAATGTTCTCCAGGGCGAGCGTGAATTTGCCAAGGATAACAAGCAGCTGGGCGTATTCCGTCTGGACGGCATTGCTCCCGCTCCCAGAGGAGTTCCTCAGATCGAAGTTACTTTCGATATTGACGCAAACGGTATCGTAAATGTTTCCGCAAAGGATCTCGGAACGGGCAAGGAGCAGAAGATCTCCATCACCGCTTCCACAAATATGTCCAAGGACGACATTCAGAAGGCTGTTGACGAAGCTGCCAAGTATGCGGAAGAGGACAAGAAGCGTAAGGACGCTGTTGACGCCAAGAATGCAGGCGAAAACATGGTATTCCAGTGCGAAAAGGCGCTTGCGGATTTCGGCGACAAAGTCTCCGAGTCCGAAAAGGCTGATATTCAGTCCAAGATCGACGCTCTCAAGGCTGCAAATGCAACCGACAACACCGATGATATAAAGGCTAAGACCGAAGAACTCCAGAAGGCGTTCTATGAAGTTTCAAGCAAGATATATCAGGCTGCGGGCGCAGCTGCACAGCAGGACGGTGCGGCAGGAGCCGATAATAACGGTTCGGACAATAACGGCGGCGACAGCGGTTTCGTAGATGCAGATTTCACGGAAAATAACTGATATGACCTCTGAAAATGTAAGCAGCTGTGGGCAGAAATTCTTCTGCCCAAATGCTGTTTAAAATGAATTTACATATTCAGCATTGAAAACGAAAGAACGAAAGGAAGTTTTCCCATATGGCTGAAAAACGAGATTATTATGAAGTCTTAGGACTCAGCAAAGGTGCGTCCGAGGACGAACTGAAACAGGCTTTCAGAAAGCTGTCAAGGAAATATCACCCCGATTTCAACCCGGGAGACAAAGAGGCGGAGGAAAAGTTCAAGGAGATAAACGAAGCCTATGAAGTTCTTTCCGACCCTGATAAAAAAGCCCGCTATGACCAGTTCGGTCATGCGGGAGTAGATCCGTCTTACGGCGGCGGAGGTTTCGGCGGCGGATTCAGCGGCGGTTTCGGAGACATGGGAGACATAAGCGACATATTCTCCAGTTTCTTCGGCGGAGGATTCGGCAGCAGTTCGGGAAGAAGCGTAAACGCTCCGAGACGGGGACAGGATATTCAGATGAATGTCAATATCAGTTTCATGGAGGCTTGTTTCGGAAAGAAAACGGACATAACCGTGAACCGCATGGAGAAATGTCCCGACTGCGGCGGTTCGGGCGCGGAAGCGGGAACTTCGCCGGAAACATGTCCCGAATGTCACGGAACAGGTCAGGTAAAAGTTACCCAGAGAACGCCTTTCGGCATGATTTCTTCCCAGAAAGCCTGCTCGCGCTGCGGCGGCAAGGGTAAGATCATCAACACTCCCTGCCACAGATGCCACGGAAACGGCAGAGTCAGCGTTTCAAAGAATATTACCGTGGATATTCCCGCAGGTATTGACGATGAACAGACGATCCGCGTTTCGGGACAGGGACACAGCGGCATAAACGGCGGCCCTTCGGGAGATCTTCATGTTACTGTCACAGTCCGTCCCGACGCTATATTTGAGCGCGACGGCTACGATGTTCACACAGAAATGCCGATAACCTTTGTTCAGGCTGCTCTCGGAGCGGAAGTTACCGTTCCCACCATAGACGGCACTGTAAAATACACCATTCCCGAGGGAACGCAGCCGGGAACCATATTCCGCTTTAAGAACAAGGGTATCAAGAAGCTGAACCGCAGCGAGCGTGGAAATCAGTTCGTACACATAACGATAGAAGTCCCGAGCAACCTTACCAAGAAGCAGAAGGATCTGCTGAAAGAGTTTGACAGCTCTCTTGACGATTCCAAGAATTACAAGAAGCGCAACAGCTTTTTCGACAAGATAAAGCAGGCTTTTGAAAAGTAAAACAAAAACTCCCGTTCCGCATGATCCGGAACGGGAGTTCTCATTTACTGCTGTTATCTGCTGCTTACAAGATCTGTCAGCTTGTCGGTAATGTCCGCCATGTTCACGGACATACGCTTGCTGTCCTGAGAAATCGCAACGTTGGTATTCACAACATCGCCGATCCTGTTGATCTCGTTTACCGCTTGTCCTACTACTGCGGCGTTGCTGCGAACCATATCCGCGATCTTTTCAACGCCTGCGTTAGACTGCTTGATCTCCTCAACAACATGGTTGAATGCGTCCTTTGTGCGTTCGGCGATCTGCTTTCCCATTTCTATGGACTGTATGGAGTTGGTAATAAGTTCGTTTGTCTCGCTGGCTGCCTTTGCGCTCTTGTTGGCAAGCATACCGACTTCCGAAGCAACTACCGCAAAGCCCTTGCCCATTTCTCCTGCTCTTGCGGCTTCTATTGAAGCGTTGAGGGCAAGAAGGTGCGTCTGACTGGATATTGAATCTATCTCGTCGATTATCTTTTCGATCTCTCTGGACATATTGCTGATCTGCTCCATGGAGCTGCTGAGTTCTTCCATCTGGCGCTGTGTGCTTATGATGGTATTTACGGCTGTTTCGGTGGTGTTGGTGACCTTTGTTGAAACGTCCGCGCTTTCGTTAAGTTCTTTTACAAGGTCGTTCATAACATTTCCGAGACCGTCGACTGCTTGTTTCTGGGATTCTGTTCCGTTGTAGATCTTATCCGCGCTTTCGAGAGTTTCCTTTGAAACGCTGTTAAGTTCGGAGCAGGCGGATCTTATATTCTTAACGAGCATCAGGTTGTTTTCCATATCCTTTTTTTGCTGTTCGAGGAGCTGCTCATTTTCGCGCATACTGCTGCCGATGCCGCTTACCATTTTATTGATATTTTCGGAAAGCTGGCGGAACTCGGGATTGCCCTGTTCGTTTACTGTAACGCTGAAATCGCCGTCTGCAATGCGTTTCATGGAATTTCCGATACTATTTACCCCGCGTACTATCTTGCGTTCAACAAGAAGGTTTATAACGATAAGAAGAATGAAGAATATAACGAACATACTTACCGAAACGGAGATCGTCTGGCTTGTTCTGTCGGCAAAATATTCATTTTCGGGAAGGAATGTGCCGATAAGCATATCTTCATAGCCCTGAATATTGTAATATCCGTTAACGCCTTGTATTTTCGCGCTTCCGCTGCCTTCCTGCGCAGTGAATCCCGCATCTGCGGCAGAAGTGCCGATCAGTTCTTCATCGGGATAAGCAACAAGGTTTCCGCTTTCTTTATCAATTGCGAAAACGTAACCGTTAGTTCCGTAATCAAAATCTTTAAGAACGGCGGCAATTTCCGTACCTGCAAGAGTTTCTTCAAGGATCTCGGGGCGTATACCGACCTGAACGAGTCCGGGAGCGTCCTTTCTTGCAACGCCTATGTACTGGATAATTATACCTTCCGCACCGTTTACCTGAGGTTCCTGAACGATCTCAATGGACGGATCGTCAACAATTACCATGAACGCCGCCGACTGGTCGCTGCTTTTCATATCGAATCCCACATAGGAAGCGATGGTACTGTGGGTGATAATGCCGTCCGCGTCAATAACGTGCAGTTCGTTTACCATAAGGTCGTTTTTTATTTCCTCGAGTTTGTTATTGTCATCGAGGACAGAGGGATCAGCTGCGATCATATCCGCAAAAGCGCGGGTCTTGGCGAGGTTATTTTCGCCGAGGCTGTTGGTAAGGCTTTCGATCTGCTGATCGTTGCTTGCAAGTTTTTCCTTTACCGTTTCAAGCTTTTCGGTGCTGGAAGCGGTATTTGAACTTCTTGCGGCTGCCGTTTGCATACCGAAGATAACGGCTATCGTCACGGCAAGGGCAATTATCATATAGATGCAGAGTCTGAATGTAAATATTTTTCTCATAAATTCTTTCCTTTCCCTTTCAATAGTATACTCTCAGGTAATGAGCCGAATTTTAAATACATTTTACCACAATATTCTATATAAGTCAATACAAAAATGAAATTATTGATAAATTATTTCTGCAATATATATATATATATATATATATATATATATATATATATATAGTTTGTTCATATTTATATATTAATTTGGGCAATGGGGAAACCATTGGGGAAATGGGAAAACTTCATAACTTGATAAGATGCCGCGCAGTTTTCAAAACAAACCGCAGAGCGGTTGCAGTCTGTTGAAAAACATATTTTAAATTTGTTTTGAAACAGTCCACCGGACTGTTTCAAAAGGCAAAAATTAAGTAAATCTGTCTATTCTAAGGGGGCGCCCTCTATCGCAGGGCGCCCCCTCTTGCCGCCGTAGGCGGCAATTCACCCCTGCGGAGCTCTTAATTAGGGGGTTCCGCCGTCTGCGGACGGCGTCGGGGGCTCCGCCCCTCGACCCCGCAGCCTTGAAAGGCTGGCGAACTTTTTCCTCAATTTTGCGCTTCGCGCAAAATTGCAATTATTTTTTTGACAATCTGATATATATTGTTCATATTTATGTATTAATTTGAGCGATGGGGAATAATCCCGCCGATCTTGGTATAATATGTTATGAGGAGGATCGCTTATGAAAAGAGGGACAAGCCATAGAGTTCAGACTGCGGCGGGAGCGGCAATGCTCCTTGCGGTTTTCCCGCTTGCGGCAGCTTCGGCGGCAAAACTCCCGCCGCCCGAGGATATTCTCTTTCATGCCGCGAATTTGTCGGCGTTTCTGTCCGTGGGGGATATTTTTCCCGAGGAAAATATCATTGCCGATGTGACCGCCGCAGATACCGCTGCTGCGGAAATTGATGATATATCGGAACACGGAACGGCGTTTTCCGTGGACGACAGCATGATGCTTTCATACGGTTCGCCGATGTTCCCCAACAGCTCCGACGAGGAACGGCGCGTAAGCGACAGCACGGACGCAGGTCCAAAGCCTTATCCCAAGGATCTTGAAGATCATGACGGGATCATCACTTCCACCCATTACGGACATTATGACGGAGACGACTACATCGACCTTGATATTGCAGGACAAGTCCGCAACGTTACCGATGTTCCCAATGAAAAACTTCTTACGGAAAGCCGTCTTGCTCCCGATCTTGAAATAAAAAGGAACGGCGAACCGCAGATACTTATTATGCACACCCATACCACCGAAAGCTATGAGCCGTATGAGCGGGATTTTTACGACAGCAGTTTCAACTCGCGGACTACAGACGAAAGCATGAACATGGTCGCTGTGGGGAATGCTATTGCAGAACAGCTTGAAAATGCGGGGATCGGTGTTATCCACGACAAGACAATGCATGATTTTCCCTCATACAATGACAGCTACGACAGAAGCCGCGTGACCGTCCAAAAAATTCTTGAAGAATATCCGTCCATAAAGATAGTGCTGGATATTCACCGCGATGCGATAGAACGCGCGGACGGGGAGAGGATAGCTCCCGTTGCGGAGATAGACGGCAAAAATGCCGCTCAGGTAATGATAATCAGCGGCTGTGACGACGGAACCATGAATATGCCCGATCATATGAAAAATTTCCGCTTTGCCTGTATGCTTGAACAGCAGATGGAAAGCAGTTATGCGGGGCTTACCCGTCCCATACTTTTCGACTATCGGAAATACAATCAGGATCTGACCGCGGGTTCTTTGCTCATTGAAGTCGGCGGACACGCCAACAGCATAGATCAGGCTGTTTACAGCGGCGAACTTATCGGAAAAGCTCTTGCGGAATGTTTTACATAAGATCAAAAAAGGAAGTTATATTATGTATCCGTTCAATTTCAATATCGTTTCGGGCAAAAAGGAAAGAGACCGCCGCATAATGCTTTACAGTCTGACGGCTGTGCTGCTTACGGCGGCGTTTGCTGCGGGATTTATAATAGTATATGTGAATTCTTACAACATGATAAGTCCCGAACCTATGGAGATATTCAGTTTCTATCACGGGGACGGGGGAATGGGTTTCATATTTTTCGGACACTTTTTCAGGCTCATGGGGTGATGTCTTCTGATATGATACATCTTGCAGGATCCATTAATTTGTGATATAATTTCACCATGCCAAAGGACGGATCTTTATACACGTTCACAAAAAATTAACAAATAAATTTTTCCTGAAATGAAAAATTCCGCCCTTCCCGGTTGTATTTATTACAGAGGACGGAAGATACCGCCCGTACGTATCCGAAAATACTATATTTCTTGGGGGAAATAAAATGTATTCCGATAATATCGCAGAATACGGTACTGACGGCTACATTCAATATGTTCTTGATACTTATTCCGGAACGCTGATAAGGCTTTGCTATACTTATGTCAGAAATATGTTCGATGCGGAGGATATTGCTCAGGACGTGCTTGTCGCGCTGCTGAAACGCGGAAAAGGCTTTGAAAGCCCAGAGCATGAAAAAGCATGGCTTCTGAGAACTGCCATAAACAAAAGCAAGAATTATTTAAAGTCGGGCTGGGTAACAAGGACTGTGAAATTTGAAGATGCCGAAAGCGCCGAAACAGCCGAACTTACAGAGGAACAGAGTCAGGTGATGGAAGCCGTGCTTTCGCTTCCCGAAAAATACCGCACTGTTATACATCTGTTTTATTATGACGGCTATTCCATAAAAGAAATTTCCGCAATAGTCGGCAAAAAAGCCGCTACTGTGGGAACGCTTCTTGCAAGAGGGAGAAAGCTCCTTAAAGATATGATGATAGGAGGGTTTGAGGAAGATGAGCAGATCAATAAATGACTATAAGGACGCCATGGACAGGATCAGGATATCCGAAAGCTTTTACAAGCGCACCGAGACCATGCTTTCCGACCTTTCGGAAGATAGGATCGGCAGCAGCAGGTCCGCTGTCATAAGACGGAGGATCTCTGCGGGGATAATGGCTGCGGCTGCCTGCATAGTCTGTGTCATAGGCGCAAAAGTCGTCCTCGATGTCCGCAAAGACAATATCGGATCTGTTTCCGAGACGGGTCTTACAAGCATTTCAACGGAAACTGTCACTCAGGTGCAGCATTCTCCCGATCTGATAGATGTTCCCGAGCCTATGGATATTGAACTTGATGATCCTGCCATTTATGATACTACAGGCGCGGGCGCGAGCGCAGAGGAAACAGAGGAAGAAGCAGCGGGTGCCGCGGCGGACACAAGTTCGGAAGCGGCGGCTCTGATTTCCTATCCTGCGGAGCAATTTTCGATCCCCGTTCCCGATGCTGCAATAGAGGAAGGCATTGAAGGCGTTCACAATGATGCCAATTATAACGAGCACCCCGAAGATGCAGACGGATATATCGGAGCGGGTTCCGGATCCGCAGGTGTCGGAACGGATTCTGAGGATGAGTTGTCAGGCTATCCCGATATACGTATCGAAGGAAGAAATGATATTCCCGAACTGAAAGAGATACTTCCCGAAAATGTCCGTTTTGCGGTGACGTCTTACATTGACAGCAAGGAACTTGATATATCGAATGAGGAGAAAGTTATTGACGGAGTGGAGGCTTCCGCTGTTTTCGGAATGCTGAAAAACATTCCCTCAGATGATGCGAAGATACCGAACGGCGATTTCAGGACAGTGTTTATGATACAGATCACCGAGATCGGCACGGGTGATATTTTCTACAGCATTTATATCACCTATGAAATGACCGCCGTTATCACAAGGCACAGTGATCCCCAGCAGAGAAGCACATATATCCTGACCGAAGATAAATATGTTCCCCTGACAAAGGCACTTTTCCTGCTTTACGGCAGCGAAGAGGAGTATTCGCTGTTTGAAACTCATTGACGGGAAATTATCAACGCTTAAAGCCGTGATCGTGCCCCCAAGCGTTCACGACCTTAAATAAATATCCCCAAGGGCAATTCCTTGGGGATAAATTTTATCCGAAAAGCTGCTCCTCGATCCTGAGCAGACGGTTGTATTTTGCTGTGCGTTCGCTTCGGCAGGGCGCGCCTGTTTTTATCTGTCCCGCATTTACGGCGACCGAAAGATCGGCGATAAACGTGTCCTCAGTTTCGCCGCTGCGGTGGGAAATTATAGTTCCGTAACCGTTTGCCCGCGCAAGACGTATTGCGGAAAGCGTTTCGGAAAGCGTTCCTATCTGGTTGAGTTTTATCAGGATAGAATTTGCGCAGCCGTTTTCAATTCCCTTTTTCAGGCGTTTCGGATCTGTAACAAAAAGATCGTCTCCAACGAGCCTGATCTTTCCGCCGAGCTGTTCGGTAATTGCTTTCCAGCCTTCCCAGTCCTCCTCGTCAAGGGGATCTTCAATGGAAACTATGGGGTATCTGCCGCAGAGACTTTTCCACTCCTCAATAAGTTCTTCGGTGCTTCTGCGGAGCTGTTTCTTGGGATAGAGATACTCGCCTTTCTCTTTGGTTTTCCACTCGCTTGCCGCTGCGTCAAGTGCAATTGAAAAATCCTTCCCCGGCTTGTAGCCTGCTTTTTCCACAGCTTCGAGGATAAGTTCAACAGCTTCCGCTTCGCCGCTGAGATCGGGGGCAAATCCGCCCTCATCGCCGACTCCCGTGCTGCGTCCTTTTGATTTGAGGATCTTTGCAAGACTGTGGTAAACTTCGGAGCACTGCCGCAGACCTTCGCGGAAATTTTCCGCGCCGCAGGGGATTATCATGAATTCCTGAACATCAAGGTTATTTGCCGCGTGTGCGCCGCCGTTGAGAATATTCATCATGGGAACAGGCAGACGTATGCCGCTTACTCCTCCGATAAATCTGTAAAGCGGCATTCTGTAATGATTTGCCGCCGCTCTTGCCGCTGCAAGAGAAACTGCAAGCATGGCATTTGCGCCTAATTTTGATTTGTTTTCCGTGCCGTCGGAATTTATGATAGTGCTGTCGATCCGCATTGTGTCGGAGGGATCCATTCCTTTAAGGGACATATTCAATGTGGAATTTATGCTTGAAACCGCTTTCAGAACGCCTTTCCCGCCGTAACGCTTTTCGTCGCCGTCACGGAGTTCAAGTGCTTCATGGATACCTGTGCTTGCCCCGCTGGGAGCGGCGCAGCGTCCCACCGATCCGTCCGAGAGCCGTACTTCCGCTTCGACAGTGGGATCGCCGCGGGAGTCTATTATTTCACGTCCGATAACTTTTTCAATGACTGCTTTTGAAGTAAACATATATTACCATTCCTTTCGGCTGCATTTTAAGGTATTATGCGCAGTGAAAGGGTAAATATACGCAGAACCGCCCGTCGGGATCTCCGATGGGCGGTGTTTGATGCATATTACTGATTCTGTCCGCAAAGTTCTCTGTAAAGCCCCATATAAAGTTCTGCCGATCTTGCCCAGCTGTAGTCGTTCTTCATCGCCGCGATTACAAGATTCTTCCAAGCGGGCTTATTATCGTAATATTCCTTTGCACGGCGGACAGCGTCCAGCATATCATGAGCGTTGTAGGTCTTGAATGTGAAACCGTTGCCGTTTTCGCCGCCTGCATCTCTGATACTGTCGCGGAGACCGCCTGTTTCACGGACAATAGGAATAGTTCCGTATCTCAGGGAGATCATCTGGGCAAGTCCGCAAGGCTCGCTTTGTGAAGGCATAAGGAACATATCCGCGGAGGAATAGATCCTTCTTGCCAGATCGGGAAGGAATCCGATAGTTGCGCTTACCTTGTCGGGGTGTCTCCAAGCCATTTCCTTGAAGAAATCCTCGTAGATCTTTTCGCCCGAGCCGAGAACTGCAAACTTGCAGCCCATGTTGAGCATATCCTCGAAAACGTATTTGATAAGATCAATTCCCTTGTGGGAAACAAATCTTGTTATGATACCGATAACAGGCTCATCGCCCTCCTGCAAATGCAGTTCGTTAAGGAGCGCGGCTTTACATTCAGCCTTGCCTTTGAGGTTCTTTGTGGAGAAATTCTTGGTAAGCAGCGGATCTTTTTCCGGATTGAAAGTTTCAACGTCAATACCGTTCAGGAAGCCTGTCAGCTTATACTGCTTGTTCTGAAGCGCTCTGTCCAGTCCGTGTGAATACCACGGATCGAGGATCTCCCAAGCGTAACTCGGTGAAACTGTCGTGATCTTGTCAGCGGTCTCGAACGCGCCTTTCATCAGGTTCACGCAGCCGTCATATTCAAGCAGCTTGGTGTGGTACATGGGAATTCCCAGAACTTCGTTGAGAACTTCCATTCCATACTTGCCCTGATACTGGATATTGTGAATGGTGAAAACGGTCTTGATATTGTCGTAACCGTACTGGTATTTGTAGAAAACATTGTAGTAAACGGGAACGAGAGCGGTCTGCCAGTCGTTGCAGTTGATGATGTCGGGCTTCCAGCCGATGTGTTTGAGCATTTCCATTATCGCTCTTGAAAGGAAAACGAAACGCTCGCAGTCATCATAGAAACCGTAAAGTCCGTCTCTGCCGAAATAGTATTCGTTGTCAAGCAGGTAGTATGTAACCCCGCCTGCAACGCCTTTGAAAACTCCGCAGTACTGTTTTCTCCAACCTACGTCAACGGTGAAATTTGTTATAAATTCAAGCGCGGAACGGAGTTCGGGCTTGGTGCTCTTGTAAAGGGGAAGAACTACGCGGCAATCCTGTCCTGCGGCATTGAGTGCGCGGGGAAGTGAACCCGCAACGTCCGCAAGTCCGCCCGATGCGGCGTAAGGAACGGCTTCAGAAGCAGCATATAAAATATTCATAAAATGCACTTTCCTTTCAATTATTATTCAAGTCGGAAAGCCGCACGTTACCGCGCGGCGTCCGAGGTTTATCAGATAACAGCGCCCTTTCCGAGGAACAGAGGATAATTCTGAGAACCTGTGAGAAGTCTCATATCGCTGATCTTAACATTCTTGTCGGTAATGACATAGTTTATGTCGCACTTGCTGCCGATATTGGTATCCTGCATAAGGATAGAATTCTTGACAACAGCGCCCTTGCCGACTTTTACTCCGCGGAACAGAACGGAATTTTCAACTGTTCCTTCGATGATACAGCCGTCGCCGATAAGGGAGTTCTTTACGGAAGCTCCGATAGCGAACTTAGCGGGAGGATTGTCTCTTACCTTTGTGTAGATAGGACTTGTTTCGGGGAACAGCTTGGAACGGTTGTCCGTATTAAGCAGTGACATATTTGCCTTGTAGAATGTTTCCATGGAGGTTATCTTGCTGAAATATCCGTCATAGCGGTATGCCATGATCTTGTATTCATGAGTCCTTGCCTGAAGAATAGCCTGCTCAAAGCTGTAAAGGCTTCTTGAAGCGGATTCAAGAACGATATTCTTTAAGAACTCCTTGGAGAGAATGAACATATTCAGCGAGATGTTGCAAGCACCGCTGATAACGGGATTTATAAGCACGTCCACGATCCTGCCCTCATCGTTTATGCTGAAAACGGTAGCGTGCTGCGCCTGTTCGGTGGTAACAACGTCCTTTGCATAAACGGCTGTAATGTCCGCGCCTGTTTCAACATGGTATTCAACTATCTTGGAATAGTCGATATTTGCCACAACATCGCAGTCGGACATGATAACATAATCCGCATCGGAAGTCTTTATGAAATCCCATACTCCGTAAAGTGCTTCCAGTCTGCCTCTGTACATACCGCTCTGGACGTGGCTGAACGGAGGAAGAAGGTGGAGACCGCCTATCTTTCTTGCCAGATCCCATTCACGTCCGCTTCCGAGGTGGTCAAGCAGTGACTGATAGTTGGATTTTGTGATAACGCCCACTTCGTCAACTCCGCTGTTCACCATGCTGGAGAGGGGGAAGTCTATCAGACGGTAACGTCCGCCGAAAAGTACGGAACCCATAGTTCTTTCCTTTGTAATATCGGGAATGGTGTTATCGTGCATATTTGAGAAGATAAGACCTAAAACTTTTCTGTTGCTGCTCATATTCAGTTCCTCCTTACATATTTTCCGAAATGATCTGCTTCGGAAGAACCTTTGCATTTTCGGATATTGTGATGTTGTGTCCTACAACGGCGATTCCCCAGTCGTCTCTGTTCTCGACTGTTTCGGGACGTGCGCCTATCTGTACTCCGGAATTTACAACGCAGTTCTCGCCGACGATGGCATATTCAACGATAGCTCCCGACTTGATAACAGAACCGGGCATGATTATCGAGTCGGTAACAGTCGCGCCCGCTTCGATGGTAACACCTTCAAAAATTACCGAGAAGTCGATAGTTCCGTTTATAACGCAGCCGTCTGTTATCATTGAGTTTTCAACAACTGCATCGGGACCGATGTACTGAGGAGGCATGATAGGATTTCTGGAATACATCTTCCACTCGGGATCATACAGGTCGATAGGAATGTTGGGATTGAGAAGATCCATGTTTGCTTCCCAGAGGGAATCGAGAGTTCCAACGTCTTTCCAGTAGCCCTCGAACGGGTAAGCTACCATTACTTCCTTATTATTGAGCATATCGGGGATAATATTCTTACCGAAGTCTTTGGAAGCTGTCTCATCGTTCTCGTTGTCGATAAGATACTGTTTCAGTTTCTTCCAAGTGAAGATGTATATACCCATTGAAGCAAGCGTAGACTTAGGATTCTTAGGCTTTTCCTCGAATTCGGTAATGAAGCCGTTTTCGTCGGCTGTCATTATACCGAAGCGGGAAGCTTCCTCCTTGGGAACGTCCAGAACAGCGATAGTAGCGTCCGCTTTCTTTTCTTTATGGAAATCAAGCATTTTGTTGTAATCCATCTTATAGATGTGGTCACCGGAGAGGATTATAACATATTCGGGATCGTATCTGTCGATGAAAGCTATATTCTGATAGATAGCGTTTGCCGTACCTTTGTACCACTCGGCACCGAGAGCCGTCTGATACGGAGGGAGACAGTGTGCGCCGCCGTATTGTTTATCAAGATCCCAAGGCTGACCGTTTCCGATGTAGTCATTGAGAACGAGAGGCTGATACTGGGTAAGTACTCCGACCGTATCAATTCCGGAGTTTATGCAGTTTGAAAGCGGGAAGTCGATGATACGGTATTTTCCGCCGTACGGAACGGCAGGTTTTGCCATATCATGGGTCAGTGCGTACAGACGGCTGCCTTGTCCGCCTGCAAGAAGCATTGCTACACATTCTTTTTTAGTCGTATACATTCTGATTATCCTCCTATATTATGGGATTTATTGAAATTTATTAAGTGACGTTCTTCTTCCGCCCGCCTGCTTTTTTGCCGGAAGTCTTTCCGGACTTTGAATTTCCCTCCTTTGCGCCTGCGGTTTTGGCTGATTTTCCGCCTTTTGCTTTTTCGGTCTCGGCTTTTTCCGCCTTGGGAGCGGGTTTCTTCTTGGGCGTGCATTTGAAGTAAATAACGCTCATCGGCGGAATGTCAAGCACGATGGATTGTTCATAACCGTGCATTGAGTAATCTTCCGATCTGATCTTTCCGTTCTGTACAACGCCCGAGCCGCCGTATTTCTCATCGTCCGTGCAGAGAACCTGCTCATAAGTCCCCTCATAAGGAACGCCTATGCGGTAGTTGTCCCTGCCTACGGGAACGAAGTTGCAGACTGCAATGAGTTCGTTTCCGCTTCTGTCGATCCTGCGGAAGGAAATTATGCTCTGCATATAGTCGTCGTGGCATATCCACGAGAAACCTTCCCACGACTCGTCGTTTTCCCAGAGGGGAGAATTTGCAAGGTAGAATTTATTCAGATCTCTGTTGAAATCCTGTATCTTTCTGTGAGTTTCATAGTCAAGCAGCATCCAGTCAAGACCCTGCTTGTAGTTCCATTCGATGACCTGTGCGAACTCTGTTCCCATGAAGTTCAGCTTCTTGCCGGGGTGGGCAAACATATACGCAAGGAATGCGCGGAGAGAAGCAAATTTTTCCTCCATGGAACGTCCGCTCATCTTGTTGAACAGCGAAGCCTTTCCGTGAACGACTTCATCATGGGAGATGGGGAGAATGTAGTTCTCACTGAAACTGTAGAAGAAGGAGAATGTAAGTTTTCCGTGGTTGTTTGCGCGGAAGATGGGATCCATTCCCATATAATCGAGCATATCATTCATCCAGCCCATGTTCCACTTGAAATTGAAGCCCAGACCGCCCACATCGGCAGGCTTGGTAACAAGGGGCCATGCAGTGGATTCCTCGGCTATCATAAGAACATTTCCGCAGCGCCCGAAAACGGCTGTGTTCAGTTTTCTCAGGAAGTCGATAGCTTCATAGTTCTCGTTTCCGCCGTCCTTGTTGGGACGCCATTCGCGTCTGTCATAGTCAAGGTAAAGCATTGAAGCAACGGCATCAACTCTCAGACCGTCAAGGTGGAATTTTTCTATCCAGTATATTGCATTTGAAATAAGGAAGGAGTGAACTTCCGGTCTGCCGAAGTCAAATACTCTTGTTCCCCAAGCGATATGTTCCTTTTTAAGAGGATCGGTATATTCATACAGGCAGTCGCCGTCAAATTCAAACAGACCTGCGGCGTCTTTGGGGAAATGTGCGGGTACCCAGTCGAGGATAACGCCTATTCCTGCCTGATGGAACATATCCACCATCTTCATCATATCCTCGGGAGTTCCGTAACGGGAAGTAGGAGCGTAGTAGCCGATTATCTGGTAGCCCCATGAACCGTCAAAGGGATATTCCGCAAGGGGCATAAGTTCAAGGTGGGTATAGCCCATATCTTTGAGATAGGGGATCATTTCCTCGGCAAATTTCACATAGTTGAAGGGCTTGCCGTTTTCGTAAGTTCTCCATGAACCGAGGTGACACTCGTAGATGTTCATGGCGCTTTGGTAGATATTCTTGGAATCTCTTTCCTTATACCATTTGGAATCGTTCCACTTATATTCGTTTATATCAAAATACTTTGTTGCGGTGTTGGGACGTGTTTCCATATGCGTTCCGAAAGGATCGGCTTTCATCACAATACTCATATGGGCGGTCTCGATACTATACTTATAGGTGAAATACTTTTCCACGTCGGGAAGGAAAATTTCCCAGACGGACTCGTCCGCAAGGCGTTCCATAGGGTTTCTGTCTCTGTCCCAGTTGTTGAAGTCGCCGACTATGGACACGGACTTTGCGTGGGGAGCCCACACGCGGAAGAACACGCCTTTCCTGCCGTCCTTCTCGCCTTTATGCGCGCCGAAGAAATCGAAGCAGGTGTAGTTTGTTCCTTCATGGAAAACGTGGAGAGGAAATTCATAGCTTTCGGGCAATTTTTTATTATCAGACATAGGTTATGCTCCTTCACAATTACTTATGTTATTATTTTAACAGATTATGTATCAGATTTCAAGCCTTTTTAGTAAAGTTTTACAATATTGACGTAAAACCCACTTTCAAATTGTGCATTTTTTACATAAATTTTCCCCTTTTGGCACCAAGAAATTTGAAATTTTTCACAAATTCGGGAATATTGTAATAATTTCACATAAAAATGTGCAGATGTTACACTTTTTCTTAAAAGCAAAGGGTCAGATTTTGTGCAGTTTGACAGCGTAAACAGTTTTGTCGTCCTGACGGGAAATATCATTTTCTTTACCGTTTTCTGCGGCGGCGATTATCCGTTCTGCACATTCCTGAGAAGTAACTCCCACGCTTAACATAAGTTCGCGGACTCTCGGGAACTGATCCTCGGGAATGCCGTCGGTCATCATTACCACTTCATCTCCGTCCGAAAGGCGGAATTCCCGCCGTTCTATCTCCACATCGGTGACGATCCCCACAGGAGTGGTGCGGCTTTCCACGGTTTTTACCGAGCCGTTGGTCTTTATGAAGCTTTGCGCTGCGCCAAGCTTGATAATTTCCGCTTTTCCGGAAAACATATTCACAGTGAGCAGATCCACGGTCGAAAAACATTCCTCCGCGGATTTTGCAAGTAGCAGAAGATTTGCAAAACGTATTGCCGATTCCGCGCCGAGTCCTGCTTTCATCAGGCGAGCCGCCACCGAAACGGTCATGCAGCTTTCCACCGCCGCCCGTGCGCCGCTGCCCATGCCGTCGGAAAGAATTATGCTCAGATTTCCGAAGCCGTCACGGAACACCGTTCCGAAATCTCCGCTTGTTTCTTCTCTGCCGTTCACCTTTGCAGAACCTATTTCCGCGCTGAAATTTTCCTGTTCGTGGAAGCAGAGCCGCGTTTTTGCGCCCACGGTAAACACTTCGGGCGGGGCAAGTTCCCTGTCGGCGGCAAAGGACATCTTTTCGGTAAGTTCGTCGGGTCTTACGTTTAACATTCCCTCGTAAAAACATTCTATGTATACCCGTCCGCTTTTGTCGGAAAATAGCGCGGTGGACGGGGAGATCGCTCCTGCTGAGGAAATTATTCCGTCTGCTGTTTCCGATAATTCTTCATCGCAGAACGGGAAAAGTCCCGAACCAAGCTCATCAAGCATTTTTTCGGTGATCCCAAGCTGCTCGGAAGTTATTTCCCGCATACATTCCGCCGTATCGCAGGAACGTCTTTCCGCCTGCATTTTCCTGAAAGAAAAGTTGAATTCTTCCGCAATTTCCGTTTTGTGCGGGCAGACGTCCAAAGCGCGGTGAAGATCCCTTTCGGAAACTGCGCCTTTTCTTTCAAGGATCTTTTCAGTGCCGCGGAAGTAATTTTCTATTCTGTAAGCATCGCTTTCGCCGCAGAATGCGCTGCTTCTGCAAAGGGAGCAGACCTTTCCGCAGACTGTTTCGGAGATCCCCGCCGCACGTTTCTTTTCCGAAAGAACTCCCGCCGCTTTCAGGAAACTTTCCCGCACGTCCGCAACTGCTGCGGAAGCAAATTTCAGACGTTCGCCGCAGATCTCCGCCGATACGGAATTTACCCTGCCGTTCAGAAGATCCGTTCTGCTTCGGTAGAATTTGTCGGGCAGTGCGCAGAAAACCACAGCCGCAGCGGACATATCCGCAAGAAGTTTAAGATTGTCGGAAGTCATACCGTATATCAGCGCTCCCGCAAGACCCGATCCGAGAAAAGAGACCGCCGAGACAACTCTGCCGCTGCGCCTTAACATTCCCGAAGCAAGCGCGGAACATATCAGCACAGGCGAGGAAGGCAGCAGCTCACGGGAAGCCGTTCCCGCCCCGAAAGCTGTAAGCGCGGCAATTGCTCCTCCTGCCGCGCTGCCGGATCTGTACACTGCCGCAAGTATAACAAATGCTCCTGCGGCACGTCCGATATTTAACGTTCCCAAACTTATCCCGCAGAGCATACATATCCCCAGAACATACACCACCGAAAGCGGAATGCGGTTTTCGGCTGAAAATACGGTACCGTCAGCGGCGGCGGAAAATGTTTTTCCCGCAAGGAAAGCAGCCGTTCCGCTTATGATCCCCCGAAAGACGATCGCCATGATAAGTGCGGCGGAAATTTTATAGAAAAATGCCGCTGCCGTGCCGCATACAACATACGCCGCGGCGGCGATGATCCCCTGACTGCGCGGAGAGATCTTCCTGCCTGTCAGAAGTTCCGCAAAAGCTTTTGCGATAATTGCGGCAGGCATGGCGGCGATCTCCGTTATGAACGTATCGGGTCTGCCTGTCAGGAATATGCGGGACATTGTTCCGATAAATGCCGAAGTTCCTCCAAGCGTTGGCAGCACCGCCGCCAAAGAAGTGCAGAGCGGCGCACCTCCTCCGCCGAAGTTTGTTCCTGCCGCAAGATACCCTGCAAGCGCGGAAAGAATGATCCCGGCGGCAGCGGGGATATTTCCGCTGTTTTCTGATAATTTTGCGCCGTGATACTTCGGCGCGGCTTTTGACAGTTCTTTGATCTTCATATAAACAGTATGCCCCTTTCAACGTCCTTGATCCCGTAGGGATCGTCATGGTTTTTCATAATAATTATATCAAAGGGCATATGCGTAATATGTCAATTAAGGGCAATGCGTAATTGCAGGCTGAGCCTGCACGCCTACAGGCAAAGTTTTGTGATCCCTTGCCTAAGTATAATGTGTGGCAAAGCGAAGTATGATCTGCAAAAAAATTTCCCGTCCATTAATGAAATGGACGGGAAAACTGTTTGTAAATTCAGTTTTACTTAATGCACGGTATACGTTAAGTTGAAAATCACAAAACAAACCCTGAATGCCGGCGGGGGCTTCCCCGCCTCAGCCTTGTTCCTGTTCTTTAGCCATGGCGATTTTGTCCAATAATTCGCATAATTCTTCAAGTGTATATTCTTTCTTATTTCCGTTTGTCAATATAAGTCTTATTTCGTAAAGTGTAGCCATTTTTGTATCTTGTCTTTCCTTTTCGGTCATATAATACTCACCCTTTCTTAGTTAGGAATTGCAAATATGCTCTTAACTCTCAAAACTTATTTTTAGATTGCGCTTTACTTAATGCACGGTATACGTTAAGTTGAAAATCACAAAACAAACCCTGAATGCCGGCGGGGGCTTCCCCGCCTCAGCCGCGGTCGCCGAAGGAGATGCCTAAGTGCCTTGCGGTTACAACAAGCTGATGGTCTTCAGTGACAAATTTTGTCTTTCCCGCAACTTCTTTAAGCGGGTTCTCGGTGATTATGCTCTTTACCATTGCAACGGAATATCCGTATTTTTCCGTTTCGATAAGCTTTGCCGCACGAACGCCGAATTTTGTGGCAAGAACACGGTCGTATGCAGACGGACTTCCGCCGCGGAGCATATGTCCCGGAACGCATACACGCGTTTCAATGCCCGTGCCTTTCTGGATCTGCGCCGCAAGACGATTCGTTGCAGTGGTTATGCCCGCTTCCTGACGAAGCCGCGCACGCTCTTTCTTTTTCAGCTTGGCTTCTTCAACGTCAAATGCGCCTTCCGCAAAGGCAACTATGGAGAACGTCTTTCCCGCGTCGCTTCGCTTTTTCAGCGCTTCAATTACTCTGTCAGGATCGTAGGGGATCTCGGGAATGATTATAATATCCGCGCCGCCTGCGATACCCGAATAAAGAGTGAGCCAGCCCGCCTTGTTTCCCATTATCTCGACCATTAAAATTCTGCTGTGGGAAGCGGCAGTTGTGTGCAGACGGTCGATAACGTCCGTTGCAATATCGACTGCGGTGTGGAAACCGAATGTAACGTCCGTTCCGTAAATATCATTGTCAATGGTCTTGGGCAGACCGATAACGTTCAAGCCTTCCTCGGAAAGCAGATTTGCGGTCTTGTGCGTACCGTTTCCGCCGAGAGTCAGCAGACAGTCAAGTTTCTGTTTTTTGTAGGTGTCCTTCATAGCCTTTATCTTGTCAACATTGTCCTCGCCGATGACAGACATCATCTTGAACGGCTGACGTTTAGTGCCGAGGATAGTTCCGCCGCGGGTAAGTATTCCCGAAAATTCGGACGGATCCATGTCGCGGGCTATATTATTTATAAGACCGTAGTATCCGTTCTGGATACCGACTATCTCAACTTTGTCCTCGCCCATTCTTTCAAAGCAGGCTTTTGCCACGCCGCGTATGGTGGCGTTCAGACCGGGGCAGTCGCCGCCGCTTGTGAGTATTCCTATCCTTCTCTTTGCCATTGCATGATTCCTCCTTTTAAAATATAAGGGTGCAGAAATTTTTCTGCGCCCTTTTGATTATTCTGATTCTGCGGTAACAGAAATTTTCTGCTGCGCCTTCATAGCCATAAATTCCTCGAACTTGTCGGCGGGCATGGGTTTTCCGAAGAAGTAACCCTGCGCAAGATCGCAGCCCGATTTTTTCAGTATCTCCGCCTGACCTATGGTCTCAATACCTTCGGCAATTGTTTCTATCTTCTTGGATTTTGCAATTCTGATCACGGCAGAAACTATCTCTCTGGAAATTTCGTCCTCTTCAAGATACATTATAAAGGAGCGATCAAGCTTTAACAGCGTGATAGGCAGCACCTGAATGTAGCTGAGGGAAGAATATCCCGTTCCGAAATCGTCCATGGAAAGCTTTACGCCAAGTGCTTTGATCTCTTCCATCTGCTTTACGGCATGGTCGATGTCTTTCAGGGCAAGTGACTCCGTAAGCTCAACATCGAGCCATTCCGCGTCCATACCTGTTTCGTCAAGAGCGCGCTGAATGGATTCTTTTACATCGGTCTGGTAGAAATCCACCGCAGTCAGGTTTATGGAAACGGTTATGGGCGGATAGCCCTTATCCTGCCATTCCTTGTTCTGGCGGCAGGCTTCTTTCAGAACGAACGCGCTTATTTTTGTTATGAGCATAGAACTTTCCGCAACGGGTATGAACTGACTGGGCGGAACTACGGTACCGTCCGGCTTGATCCAGCGGATAAGCGCTTCCATTCCCATGAGAGAACCGTCCGAAAGGTCGATCTTGGGCTGATAGTAAAGAACCATCTCGTTGTTTTCGATAGCCGCCGCAAGTTCATTTTCAAGCGCCGTTCCGGCAATTATCTTATCGTGGATATTGTTATCGTATCTGATTATGCTGTTCTTGGTGCCGTCGGACATACTCAGCGAAAATTCCGCGCGGTCAAGGACCTGCGCAAAATCGCTGCCGCCGTCGGACATCTTGCAGTAACCTGCGGAACAGGTTATAGTCTGTACTGCAAAGCTTTCCGCGCACAGATCTTTAACATTGTCCTGAATTTTCTTTATTATCCGAACGGGAAGTTCATCGTCGCCTATATCGCGTATGAGCAGGGCGAAATTATCGCCGCCGATCCTTGCGCCGAAGCCGCCTTCGGTAACGGAATTCTGTATCACTGCGGCAAATTCCGCAAGCAGCTTGTTTCCGTTGTGATAGCCGCAGGTGTCGTTGATTATGTGGAAATTATCTATATCCAGAACGACTACCCAATAGGATATATCGGCATCGCGGGAACATTCAAAAGTTTCCTGTCCGATCTGCATGAACTTGTTGCGGTTGAATATCTGGGTAACATCATCGATATACGCCATTTTCTCGATAATGCTGTCCTTTTCCTTGTCCTTGGTAACGTCTATCACCGCGCCGCCGATGTTTGCAAGAAGTTTCGTCTCGGCAGGGGAAATTTTATACCTGAACTGATACCAGTGGTATGTGTTATCCGCGGACAGAAGGCGGAATTCGGTGCTGTGGATAGAATCTCCGCTTTCGGAGTAATGGCTCACCATAGCGGACTGGAGCGCGTTGAAAGTCATTATATCGGAAGGGTGGAACCTTGCTCTCAGAACTCCTTCGGAAATTTCCGAAACGTTTAAGCCCAGCATATCCATAAGCTGATCGGAGATATAATATCCCGACTTGCCGGGTTCTTTCAGCAGCAGACCGATCTCGGAAAGTCCCATTGAAAGGGCATATCTGTTTTCGGACTCAGCAAGTTCCTTGGAATATTTTATCAGATCTTCTTTCATTCTGACAGTTTCGGAAATATCCAGACCGATGGAAAGCATAAGGCAGCTTTGTCTGTTCTTGCTTTCGGAAGAACTTATAATGGAAGTGTTCCATATAGTGTTTACCTTTGCCCCGCCCTTTGCAATAACGGTGAATTCCTCATCGCGGCTGTTTACAATGGCTTGAAGGCTTGGGGCAAAAGCGTCGGGCGGCAGGACTTTCTGCAAAGTTTTCATATCCGCAAGATCTTCGGAAGTATATCCGATATTCTTGGTAAGTTCGGCATTTGCTTCGATATAGCGGAAGTCGGAATCCCAGAGTATTGCCATAGTGTTAAGGCTCTGCATTATCCTGAGGATATTTTCCCTGTCGCGGATAATTCTTTCCTTGGTAAAATGTCTTATGCAGACTACTGCGATCAGGGTCAGCACTGCGGCGGAGATCGCAAAGCAAACAAGTATCACGGCAGTATACTCGGGAATTCTGAAAGCAACGTTCATTGCTGTAAGAGCCGCAGCTGTGAAAGCAGCGGCAATTGCGATCACTTTTTCTGATTTGTTCAAGGGATCTTCACCTCCGGGGGTCAAACGGGAAAAGGGCTTGCTGACGGGAATACTATCGGTATTATTTAGAAAGATCTATTTAAATGTTATCAATTTTCCTGATATTAATGAATGTTCTTTAAAAACGTTTAAATAGCAATAAATTCCAATCAAATTGTATAATACTACAATATCATTATACAATTTCATTTTATTTTTGTCAATATTCATAATGCACAAACACTAAAATAAAACTAAAATTTCACAAAGACTTCACAATTAAATGCTAAAATATAAGATAATGCGTAATTCGTAATGCGTAATGCGTAATTAAAATGCAGACCCGGCTTATTTCACGGCGGGCATTAAGTTAGAAATCACTAAGTAAAGCCTTAAAGGGTCAAGGCTCAGCCTTGCTGAAAGCGTGCAGGCTCAGCCTGCCTCTCAATTCTATATTTGAAAGGACGATGAAAAATGCCGAAAATTCTTATTGTTGACGATGAAAAGATGATACGGAACGTTGTAAAGGAGTACGCCGAGTTCGAGGGGTACGAGACCGCCGAAGCCGAAAACGGTATGGAAGCGGTGGAAATGTGCCGCAAAGAGGATTTTGATATTATCGTCATGGACATCATGATGCCCCGTCTGGACGGATATTCCGCCGTTAAGGAGATCCGCAAGACAAAGCAGATACCCGTTATCATGCTTTCCGCACGCGGCGAGGAATATGATAAGCTTTTCGGCTTTGAAATAGGCGTGGACGATTATGTGGTAAAGCCGTTCTCGCCAAAGGAACTTCTTGCCCGCATAAAAGCCGTCCTGAAAAGAGGTGCTGCTCCCGAGGACAGCGTCAAGATGGAAAAGATAACTTTCGAGGGACTGGAGATCAACGTCACAGGCAGGGAAGTTACCATTGACGGCGTTCCCGCGCAGCTTACCCCGAAAGAATATGACCTGCTTTTCTATCTTGTCCGCAACAAGGGTATTGCGCTTTCAAGGGAAAAACTCCTTGAAGAAGTCTGGGGATATGATTTCTACGGCGACGACAGGACTGTTGACACGCATATCAAAATGCTCCGCAGTTCCTTGGGGGAATACCGCAAGTTCATTGTTACGCTCAGGGGTATGGGTTATAAATTCGATGCCTGACCCGGAGGTGTAGTTCTTGAAGAAAGAGAAGCTTATAAGCAAGCGGCATTTCAAATCCGTGCGCATTACCGTGTGGATATACTTTTTCATATTTATAATAAGTATACTTGTGCTGATGTGGTTCACGTTCAGCGTTTCGCTGGAATCCAACTACAAGCGCATGAAGATAAGCAGCATCTTTGATGTGGCAAATTACATTCTCACCGACTGGAGCGCGGAGGAATTCACAGACGGCAGTCTTGACAAGCTTGCTTACGATAACGATATGTGCATACTTATTCAGGACGCTTACGGGAATATCGTATATTCCTGCGATATGCTGGCGGGGAACTGCCTTATCCACGGCAGAATCGGGCTTAACAAATACCGCGCTCTTGCCATGGAAAATCAGAACGGCATATATTATTCCGAGGAAAAGAACCCCCGTTTCAACACGGAAGTCATGCTTTTTGTAATGGTTCTTGGCGACAGGGAGGATCCCAGCGGATATATTTTCCTGAACACATCTCTCGAACCGCTGAATTCCACAATAAGCATTATAAACCGTCAGATAATAATAGTAAGCGCAATGCTTCTGATACTGGGTCTGGGAATTTCCTACTTCCTTGCAAGACTTATCGAAACGCCAATCGTCCGCATAATCAAGTCTGCAAAGAAGTTCGGCGAGGGCGACTATTCCGCAAAGTTTGACGGTCACGGCTATACCGAAACGGAAATTCTTGCGGATACTCTTAACTATGCCGCGGAGGAAATTTCAAAAGTAGACAGCCTGCGCCGCGATCTTATTGCAAATATTTCCCACGACTTGCGGACTCCGCTCACAATGGTAAAAGCCTATGCGGAAATGATCCGCGACCTTTCGGGGGACAATCCCGACAAGCGGCGGGAACACATCGGCATTATTATTGAGGAAAGCGACCGCCTTGCCGCGCTGGTAAATGATATTCTCGACCTTTCCAAACTGGAGAGCGGAACTACCGAACTGAATTACAGCAGTTTTTCCATAACAAAGAAGATACACGAAATAATGGGAAGATACACGCTGCTTTCCGAACAGAACGGGTATAAATTTTTCGTTACAACAAAAAGCGATTTTGTTATCGAAGCGGATATTATCAAGATAGAGCAGGTGCTTTATAATCTTATCAACAACGCCATAAATTACACGGGCGAAAACAAGACTGTTTACATCACACAGCTTATAAAGGACGACGACACCGCCCGCATAGAAATTACCGACACGGGCAAGGGAATCGAACCCGAACTTCTGCCGCTGATATTCGACCGCTACTACCGTGCCGAAAAGAGCCGCCGCGAAGTTATAGGCACGGGTCTCGGGCTTTCCATTGTAAAGCAGATACTGAAACAGCATAACTTCAAGTTCGGTGTGCGTTCCGAGCTTGAAATAGGAAGCACGTTCTGGTTTGAAGTCAAGGGCAAAGTCGTTGGAGAATACAAAGAGGGGGACGATGAAGAATGACAAAAAAGGAGCGCGCCGCTCTTGCCGTAAAAGGCTTGGCAGAAATTTACCCCGACGCCCTCTGTTCCCTTGTTTACCGTAAGCCTTACGAACTTATGATAGCGGGACGGCTTTCCGCCCAGTGTACCGATGCGCGGGTGAATATTGTCACCGAGGAACTTTTTAAACGTTTTCCGACGCTTGAATCCTTTGCGGAAGCGGACGTAAACGAAGTTGCGGAAATAATCAAGCCCTGCGGGCTTTACAAAACGAAAGCAGAAAGCATAGTGGGGGCTTGCAGGCGGCTTTTATACGATTTCGGCGGAGAACTTCCCAAAACCATTGAGGAGCTGACGACTCTCCCGGGGATAGGGCGCAAGACCGCAAATCTCATTATGGGGGACGTTCATCATCTGCCTGCGATGGTTACCGATACCCACTGCATACGGATAACGGGGCGGCTGGGGCTTACAAAAGAAAAAGAGCCTGCCAAGGTAGAGCAGGACTTGCTTAAGATAATTCCCCCGGAGGAGGGAAGCGATTTTTGCCACCGCCTTGTGCTTTTCGGTCGGGAATACTGCACGGCGCGGAATCCGAAATGCGGGGAATGCCCGTTAAAGAAATTTCTCTCCGCATACGGCAAGGAATTCAAGTGCAAAGTCAAATAAAAAAAGGGCGTTTTTCAGCCCTTTTTATTTTGAGTAAATTTATATTGAGGAAATAAACCGTCCGAATGCGGCGATCCCCTCAGAGTCGCGCTTGAATACTCCCGCGTGTTCAAGAACTTTTGAAAATACTATGCCTATTTCCTGCTTGATAATGTCCATGGCGTTCTCTGCGGTGAATTTATGCTTTGAAAGAACCTGCTCCGCCCAGTCGGCGTGCTTTTCAATTTCGGGATAATTGCGGACAGCTTTAACGCCTTCGTTTACAATTACTTCCGCAAGTTTTGTCATTTCGTCTTTGAGACGTGCGGGGAGAACCGCAAGACCCATTACTTCTATCAAGCCGATGTTTTCTTTCTTGATGTGGTGGAGTTCCGCGTGTGGGTGGTAAACGCCCAGCGGGTGTTCCTCGGTGGTGATGTTGTTGCGAAGAACTAAGTCAAGTTCGTAAAGGTTGCCGTTTTTGCGGGCAATAGGCGTTATGGTGTTGTGGGGAACGCCGTCAGTCTCCGCAAGAACGAAAACGCTTTCGTCCGAATACTTCCGCCACTTTTCCAGAATACGCCCGCCAAGTTCGGTAAGGCGTTCGTGGTCGGAACTGCTGAGACGAAGCACTGACATGGGCCATTTTACCCGTCCCACCGAAACGTCCTCAAAGCCCTGTATAGTGTAGCTTTCCTCAACGGGAGCGGCAGCCATTGCAAAAGTATATCTTCCGCCTTGGAAATGTTCGTGGGTAAGTATCGAGCCGCCTACTATGGGCAGGTCGGCATTTGAACCGATAAAGTAGTGGGGGAATTGCTCCACAAAGTCAAAAAGCTTTCCGAACGCGGCTTTGTCTATCTTCATGGGAGTGTGTATACTATTAAAAAGTATGCAGTGTTCGTTATAGTAAACATAGGGTGAATACTGGAGGCACCAGCGTTCGCCGTTTATTTTTACGGGAATTATCCTGTGGTTCTGCCGCGCGGGGTGGTTTACCCGTCCTGCATAGCCAACATTTTCCTCACAAAGCAGACACTTGGGGTAACCGCTCTGCTTGGCATTCAGGGCGGCGGCAATGGCTTTCGGATCTTTTTCGGGCTTGGAAAGATTTATGGTAATATCAAGTGTGCCGTACTCGGTCGCGGCTGTCCACTTCATATCCTTGGCGATACGGTAGCGGCGGATATAGTCGGAATCGCGGCTTAATTTATAATAGTAGTCTGTTGCGGCTTCGGGGGACTTTTCCCGATAGAGACGGCGGAATTTTTCAATAACTTCCGACGGGCGGGGCATAAGGCAGTTCATAAGCTTTGTATCGAACAGATCGCGGTAAACGATACTGTCCTCGATGATTCCCTTTTCCACGGCATAGTCAAGAAGCGACTTCAGAATAGGTTCAAGTTCGAGGTTGCGGTAAATTTCCTCGGGCGGGTCGTAATCGTCTATTCCCAGAACGGCGCAGAGGGAATTTGCGGCGTAGATCCTGTCCTCGGCGGAAATAAGTCCTGTTTCCAGCCCGTAGCAGACCAATTTTCTTATGGAAGTATGTACATTTTCGGAACACATTTCTATACAGCTCCTTAAAACAAATATCTGAAAAAATTATACCACAAAAAAATTTCCTTTGCAAGACGGGCAAGTCAATTTATTTGTAAATGTTATATAAAAAATATTAGAATACTGTTGCAAATGCAGACAATTTGTGGTATAATTTTCTCGTAAACTCAAATTTTCGGTGGGGGACTGTGTGCAATGAAACGCAAAACTATTGCCGTCTGTGTAACGGGTTTTAACTGGGAAAATGAATCAAGGATCGTAAACGGTATCCGCGAGGGCTGCCTCAGATCGGATATTGATCTGCTTGTTTTTGCAACAATGGTTAGAAAGCCCGAATTCAACGCCGAACACACAATTCCCGAAAATGTTATCCTCGGCGAAACAGAGATATTCAACCTTATAAATTACGATATTACCGACGGCATAATTATCCTCGGCGAATCAATAATAGACGAGAAAGTCATATTCTCTATCCGGGAAAAAGCAAAGGCACACGGCATACCCGTAATGAACATAAACGATCCCGGTCACACTCTCGACAAAAATATCATTCTCAGCGACAAGATAGCTATGGAATTTATCGTGCGGCACCTTGTTGTGGATCACGGTCTGCGGAAGATAAACTTTATAGGCGGTTTTCCCGGAAATCTTCAGACAGAAGAACGCCTTACCGCTTACAAAAAAGTCCTCAGAGAAAATAATATCCCCATTGAGGAACATCGTATTTCTTACGGAGAATTCTGGAAAAAGTCTTATGAATGTACGGAAGATATTATAAAGTCGGGAGATATTCCCGAAGCTATCGTATGCGCAAGCGATACTATGGCTTTCTTCTGCATGGATTCACTGAAAAACAACGGCTATCGTATCCCCGAAGATGTTATAGTTACGGGCTTTGACGGGATAAGCGACTGCGAAGCATATTCGCCTACACTTACTACCGCACGTCTTGCATTTCAGGAATCGGGCGAGAAAGCTGTTGAAATATTCTGCGACATATGGGCGGGACGTGAAACGGAAGATATTGTATATGTGGATTCCGTTCTTATCAGGCAGCAGTCCTGCGGCTGCGTAAAGGTCGATGAACATTCCCACCTTGACTTCTACAATGAGCGTTACGGCGAACTTAACACATATAAGGAATTCAATTCACATCTTATAAACCTTAACACTGTATTTGCAAGCGCGGAGACTTCTGCGGAGATCTACGCGGGAGCAAAGCGCGGAGCGGAATTTTTCAAGATGAAAAAGCTGTTCATTTGTATCTGCCCCGACGTGGAGAATGCTGTAAATACAATTGCAGATCAGGCGGAATATAAGGGCATTTCCGAGAAAATGCTCTGTATGTACAGCTTCGGAAGCGATGTTCCCGTAAACACGGAATTCCGTTCTGCTGAGCTTATTCCCGAAAGCTTTTCAGGCGGCGGAGAACCGTCCTTTACGGCGTTTTCTCCCATATATTTCAAAGACAGATTTCTCGGATATATTGCCTATCAGCCTTCAAAGGTGAAAGGCTGCGGAGACTTCTTTGCAACGTGGGTGCTTTCCATTGCAAACAATGCGGGAAGTTTCTATATGAACAATGAACTTGAATATGTAGTCAGGGAACTGGAAAATCTCTATATCCGCGATCCGCTGACGGGCCTTTACAACAGGCGCGGAATGGAAAAATTAAGATACGATATTATTGAACGAGCCAAGGCGGAAGGGGATTTTGTCACCGTACTCTGCGCCGACATTGACAATCTTAAACCGATAAATGATACTTACGGTCACGAAGCAGGCGATAACGCCATACTCCGCACCGCCGCTGCCGTCAATTTCTCAATGCCGCGGGACAGCGTCTGCACGCGAACGGGCGGCGATGAATTCTGCGTTATACTGCATCATAAGAACAGGGACGATGTTGATAAATATATCAGGGACGTTGACGCCGCTCTTGAAAGATACAACAATACTGCGGGACTTCCCTATAAGATCGGCTGCAGCTGCGGATATTACAGCATTGATCCCGACAGCATAGTTTCAATTGACAATATGATGATAGCGGCTGACGAAAATATGTATAAGATAAAAGCCGCAAAGAAAACTCTCCGAAGATCCGCAGATACAGCGGAATAATTCACGGAAAGCAGGTGCTTTTATGGAACAGGAAAAATTATCCCGTGAACAGCTTGAAGATAAAGTCAGGGATCTGGAAAAGCGTTTGTATTTTCTGGAAAGCGTTTTTGACGCGATCCCGTTCAACGTTTTTGTCAAGAATACCGAGTGTAAATACTGCTACACAAATAAGATATGCGATATGCTTAACGGCGTGGAGCGGGGCGCATTAAAAGGCAAGACCGACTTCGACCTGCAAAAGTCCCGCGAGATAGCGCAGAGTTTTTACGATGACGATATGAATATCATGGCGAGCAAGAAAGGCAGCCGTATGCTTTCGCCGACTCTCTGCGGTTCGGAAATAAAATACTATGACATTTTCAAAGAACCTGTTCTGGATTCTGACGGGAATGTTATGGGTATCATGGGAATGGTAATTGACCCCAACGACAGCGGAGTTAAAAATGAACATCTGGGAAATGATTTTGAGAAATACTCCGAAGCGCTGGGCGAGGATTTCGACAGTTTTGCTTTTGATTACAGCATTGAAACGGGGAACACCATCATTCTCAAAGACATGGAGTCGTGGCAGCTTTTCACTGCGGGGAAACCGCTTATCCAAAGCGCGCTTGAAAACAAAAAGATCTTTGAAGAAGATGTTCCCGTTCTGGAAAGAATGCTTGAAAGCGTAAAGAACGGTTCGGGACAGGCTTCCGCAATAGTGCGTTTTTACGATAACGACAATGCGCTCATGTGGTGCAGACTGGCGCTGAATACCGTTCTTGACAACAGTATGAAGCCTATCCGTGCGGTGGGACTTATAAGACGTATTCCCGAGGAAGTTGTCCGCACCGAGAAGATGCGCATTGATGTTGAACGCGTCAAGAATAATATTGCAACATTCCTCGGCAGCAGATATGACGCGCTTATATATGTAAATTTCACGGGAAAGTCTTACCGCGTTCTTGAACATACAGGCGCGCTTGGGCAGCTGAAAGATGACGGAGAACTTGAAGATCTGTTCGCATTTTTCAGGAACAGCATATATGATGAGGATATTCCGAAAGTAAGCAAAGCTGCTGCGCATTTCATAGGAGACGATCCTATGGAGAACATTTCCGATGTTCGTTCGGTGGAATTCCGGTTTGCGGATAACGGTGAGAATTTCCGCTGGAAGGAAGCTGATATTTTCGGTGTTGAAGATACAGTCTGCAGAGATATACTTCTTACGATATTTGACGTTGATGATGTGGTAAAGGAAAAGCAGGAGCGGAAACTCAAAGAGATAAACAACGGCATTATAGATATTCTAAGTACCGTTGTAGAATTCCGCAGCGTGGAATCGGGGGATCACGTCCGCCGCATAAAGGGATTTACAAAGATTCTCCTGAAATATGTAAACGAGCTTTTTGATGATGTGAATTACACTCCCGAAATGATGGAAGTGATCTCTTCCGCATCGGCAATGCACGATGTTGGCAAGATCGCCATTCCCGACAGTATCCTGCTGAAACCCGGCAGGCTCACTCCCGAAGAATACGATCAGATGAAAACTCATACCGTTCGGGGCTGTGAGATACTGGATTCAATGGCTGCGCTTCAGGATAAGAATTACTACAAATACAGCTATGAGATCTGCCGCTATCATCATGAACGTTATGACGGCAGGGGCTATCCCGATGGACTGAAAGGCGAGGAGATCCCGATAGAAGCGCAGATAGTTGCCGTTGCGGACGTTTATGACGCGCTTATCAGCAAAAGAGTTTACAAGGACGCATATTCGCCCGATGAAGCGTTCAGAATGATAACGAACGGCGAATGCGGAGTATTTTCCGAAAGAATGATGAAAGCATTTGCGGCGGCAAAAGGCGAAATGGAAGCTTTTGCAAGCACGCAGTTTGAAACGGTCTGAAAGCAAAAAACATCGCGGCAGTTCATCTGCCGCGATACTTTTATTTTCCGCTATTTTCAACCGATGCTCTTATGAAATCCGCAAAAAGCTTCTGCGGCTTGTTGGGACGGGATTTGAATTCCGGGTGGAACTGCACGCCTACAAACCATGGGTGATCTTTAAGCTCTACTATCTCCACAAGCCTTTCATCGGGGGAAATTCCCGCAATGGTAAGTCCCGCTTCCTGAAGCTGTGTGCGGAATGCGTTGTTGAATTCCCAACGGTGGCGGTGTCTTTCGTAAATGAGCGGCTCGCCGTATACGCGGGAACATATCGTTCCTTCGGTGATCTTGCAGGGATAAAGTCCCAGCCGCATGGTTCCGCCCTTTTCGGTAATGGTTTTCTGATCTTCCATAATGTCGATAACGGGGTACTGTGTTTCTCCGAATTCTGTGGAATTTGCACCGTCCAGTCCTGCAACGTTCCTTGCAAATTCTACTACAGACATCTGCATTCCGAGACATATGCCGAAGAACGGTACTTTATTTTCTCTTGCGTATCTGATGGATTCTATCATGCCTTCGATACCTCTGTCGCCGAAACCTCCCGGAACGATTATTCCGTCGCAGCCCGAAAGCATTTCTGCGGCATTTTCGCGGGTGACTTCTTCGGAATTTATCCACTGAATGTCAACTTCCGCGCCGTTTATAATGCCGCCGTGGCGGAGCGCTTCCGCAACAGACAGATACGCGTCGTGGAGGACTACATATTTTCCCACAAGTCCGATGGTAACTTTCCTGGAAGCCGATTTAGCACGGTCAACCATTTCTTTCCACTCGGTCAGATCGGGAGTGCGCTTTTCAAGTCCGAGGTGGTGGCAGACAACGTCCGCAAGACCTTCTTTTTCAAGCCAGAGCGGAACTTCATAAAGGGAAGGCGCGGTGAGGTTCTGTATAACATCTTCGCTTCTGACGTTGCAGAAAAGAGCGATCTTCTTCCGCATTTCGTCGGGGATCTCCTTTTCGGAACGGCAGACGATAACATTCGGCTGTATTCCTATGGAAAGCAGTTCCTTTGTGGAATGCTGCGTGGGCTTGGACTTGAGTTCTTCCGAACCTGCTATATACGGTACAAGGGTGACGTGGATATACATTGCGTTTTCCCGTCCCACTTCGGTGACTACCTGACGGATAGCTTCAAGGAACGGCGTGGACTCGATGTCGCCCACAGTTCCGCCGATCTCGGTGATGACTATATCGGTGTTGGCTTCTTTGCCCACGCGGTAAACGCGTTCTTTTATCTCGTTTGTGATATGGGGAACGACCTGAACGGTCCCGCCCAGATAGTCGCCGCGGCGCTCCTTATTGAGGACAGTCCAGTAAATTTTTCCTGTGGTGACGTTGGAATTTACGGACAGATTCTCGTCAATGAACCGCTCGTAATGTCCGAGGTCGAGATCCGTTTCCGCGCCGTCGTCGGTGACGAACACTTCGCCGTGCTGATATGGTGACATAGTTCCGGGGTCAAGGTTTATGTAGGGGTCAAATTTCTGGATAGTTACCCGATAACCTCTTGCTTTCAGCAGACGTCCGAGAGAAGCGGCGGTGATGCCTTTGCCCAGACCTGACACAACTCCTCCTGTTACAAAAATATACTTTATAGGCATAATATTTTCCTCCGTAAGACACTAAATACATACATACTCTTATTATACCTTTTTATTTGCAAAAAAGCAAGCATTTCAACAAAATTTACAATTACAGAAAATGGCACTGCTTGCGGCAGCGCCATTTGTGTTGTCTATGAAATTATCGGCTGCATCTGGATACCTTCCAGAGCCGCGGAGACAGCTTCGGGGATCGCGCTAAAATCCGTTACCAGCGAACGGGGCTTGGCTTTGGGATCGTCCTGCCCGAAAGGCACAACATAAACATTTCTGTAATTGAGAAGCGCTCCCAGATTTTTTGCCGAACCCGAAAGCCCGTCATTTGTTGACGGCGCGATAACAAGCGGGGAACCGTTCCGCAGGTGGGATTTTGCCGCCATTGTAACAGGGGTATCGATTATCCCCACGGCAAGTTTCGCAAGGGTGTTGCCTGTGCACGGCGCGATAACAAGAACGTCAAACATCTTTTTAGGACCTACGGGTTCGGCGTCCTCAATGGTTTTTATAACAGGTTTTCCCGTTATATGTTCAAGATATTCTATATGTTCCGCAGCAGTTCCGAAACGCGTATCAAGGGACGCGGCGTTAAAGGACATCAGCGCGGTGACGTCTGCTCCCAGTTCTATCAGCTTTTCAAGCTGTTCAAATGCTTTTCTGAATGTGCAGAATGAACCGCACACTGCAAATCCTATCTTTTTCCCTTTAAGATCGGTCATTGCCTTCACTCCTTTCGGAAAGGATATTTCTTATAGTATCGGCAATGACTTTTCCCGATGTTACAGGCGCGACCCTTCCCGGCAGCGACAGCAGCCACAATGCGCGGACTCCCAGCATTCCCGCTGTTTCAAGATCCACGCCGCCCGGCTTTGATGCAAGATCTATTACAAGGCAGTTCCTGTCTATGCGTTTCAGTCTGTTTTCGTCAAGGATAACGGCGGGGACCGTGTTGAAGATCACTTCAAAGCCGTCAAGAACATCGTCCATATCATTTATGTGCACGCTGCGGCAGCCGTAGACTTCTGCCCATGCCAGATCGGAACATTTGCGGGCTGCGACTGTAATATCAGTATGGAATCCCGACAGCACATCAATAAGCACCTTTGCGATACGTCCCGCGCCAAGAATAAGTATTTTCCTGCCCGAAAGCGTAGAAGCAAGTTCTTCCATTGCTGCCTGTACGGCGCCTTCCGCTGTGGCAACGGCGTTCATGACCGCAAATTCTTCCCGCTGCGCGTAGTCAAAAACTGCAATATTGCGGCTTTCAAACATTTCACGGACTTTCGGCGAGATCATTCCGCCGAACAGTATGCCGTTTTCTTTTATAATATGTGTGAGACTTTCAAGAGAAATGTTCCTGCCCGAAAACGGTGTGCTGACCGTTATCCCGTCCGCAGAAGCGGGCAGCGGCAGGACTATGCAGTCTGCACGTTCATGCAGGGAAAAAACGCTGTCGGACGTCTGCACTTTATCCGACATGATCGCCGTTCTGTCAAAACCGACGGCAAATACTCTGTTATTTTCCGCTAAAACGTCCGCCAGCGCGGCAAATCTCAGATCTCCGCCGACTATGAAAAAAGTTCTGTTCATATAAAAATACATCCTTTCCCATAAAACATTGTTATCCCGTTTCAAAAGCGGGAAAGGCGCGGCGATACCGAAACAGAATCGGTATTTTTACCGTCCATACCTTATTGTATGTTTTTGGGAAAGGATAGGTGCAGGAACAGTTTACAGTCCTTTATTATTTTCGGCTTTCATAAACATATCATATATCGGCGCAATTTTTCTGAAATCTTCTGCGATCTTTTTCCCGAGATCGCTGCTGAAAAGCAGTTCAAAATCGGTGCTTTCGCAGGAAACGCCTATTTCTCGGCGGTTGAGCCATTCTTTTTCCTCATCTTTTGCATCCGGGTAATGGTCGCGCTTGTAGAATTCGCCGTAAAGGCGGAAAACGTTCTGATCCTTATAGGCTTTCAACGCTTTCTTTGCGGCTTTGTCCTTATCCAGTATCAGGGAGCGTATTGCCGCCATTGATGCTGTGGAAGCGTAATAATATCCGCAGCCGCAGCTGAATCCTTTTGTGGAAATGCTGAAGTAGAATCCCGGGAGTGACTCATATGCATCTGTAGTTCTGCTGAAAGTATACCATATATGATCGCGGAAGATAGATCCGCCTTTTGCATAGCGCGCGTCGCGGTAGATGCGGGATATTCTTTTGGGATCGCAGATAAATTTGCTGTCTATTTCAAGCATGGTATCTGTAAGCTGCGCGATAAGTTCGCGGAAGGGAGCTAAAACATAGGCTTCATAATCTTCCTTATGTTCTTTGAACCATGTTCTGCTGTCGTTCAGGCAGTTTTCAAAAAGAAAGTCTATAGATCTTCTGGAAAAATTCATACAATACACCTCTTTTACATTATACATCATTTTTCCGGAAATTTCAACAATAATTAAAGGGGTACTGCGATCCCACAGTACCCCTCAATATCATTCTTCTTTGTCTGATACGTCCGCTGCGGGAGTTTCCCACTTGATCGGCGCAAAGCCGTCCTTTATCATTTCAAGCATATAGGGGACTACCTGCGGATCAAGCTGTGTGCCGCTGCAATCTTTAAGCTCCTTGACAATGGCGTCCTCGGAATAGGCTTTTATGTAAACGCGGTTGCTGCTCATGGCGTCGTATGTGTCAGCAACGCCGATTATCCGCGCCACTTCGGGAATGTCCGTACCCGAAAGATGTTCGCAGTAGCCTGTTCCGTCATAGCGTTCGTGATGATATTTTGCGCCGTCGGCAATTCCTTCAAGCGCCGTAAAATCGTTGAGTATCTCTCCGCCGATAAGCGGGTGACGGCGGATAATTTCCCGCTCCTCATCGGTGAGTTTGCCCGGCTTTTTAAGGATACTGTCGGGAATGCCTATCTTGCCGATGTCGTGCAGAAGCGCGATGTAGTAGATGTTTTCCTGCTCGGCTTCGGACTTGCCCATTCTGCGGGCAAGTTCCGCGGAATACTTTGCAACGCGGAACGAATGACCGTTTGTGTACTTGTCCTTGGCGTCAATTGCCCGCGCAAAAGTCTGCAAGGACTGCTCGATAATGCTGCGGTACTCTTTCTGCCGCTTGCGTATGGTGCGGATCTTTATCCACGAAATAAGCACTACCGTTCCCACACTGACAAGCACTGCAAGAAGTATCACCAAGGGCAGGAAAAATTTCCGCTCATAAAGTTTCATTTCCTTGGCAACGGGAATGGAGTATTCGTTGAAATTGCCGGGATCTTCTATGTCAAAAATTTTCAGCCTGAATGTGTATTCGCCGCCGGGAAGGTTGGTGTAGCTGACGCTTCCGCTCTGTTCCCCCGCAATGACTGTTTCTTCCTTGTCAAAACCTTCAAGAATGTAGGAAATTCCCACATTTGCAGTTCCCGTATAGGAAAGCGCGGCGAAATCTATTGTCATACGTCCCGCATTCCTGTCAAGCACGGGAGCGTGCAGGCGGTCATATGCTTCTCCGTCAACGGTAATACTGTTTATTATCCCTTTCGGCAGGATATTGTCCACTTCTTCAAATCCGAAAATGCTTATGCCGCTTCGGGTGGAAATATATAACTTCCCGTCCTCGGACATATAGTGCCATGTATTTGCGTTGACAGAACCTGTCAGACCATGTTCAAAACTATACTCCCGCGGCAGGACGTCCTCGCCGTTAAGGATCTTCTGCTTGTCAAAGGCAAGAATGCCGTTGTTCTGAAGTATCCAGAGGAAGCCGTCCCTGTCGTAAAGGTCAAAGATACTTCCCGCGCCTTTGCGGATATTTATTTTTGTGAACCGGGAGTCTTTCCAATAGTAAAGACTGCTTCCCGCGCTTATGAAATATCCGCCGCCGTCCGTGTCTTTCAGCATACGGAGAACGACGCCTTCCGCAAGTCCTTCCGAGGATCCGTGTTTCGTGACGGTATCGCCGCTTATTTCGTAGATGCCGCCGCCGTCACTTCCCACAAGAAGCGCGCCGCTGTCGGTCTCGGAAAAGCAAAGCACAGAACTTACATCAAGTCCTTCCTCTGCGCCGAAGCTTTTTACTATCTTTCCGTCACGGACAATGCTTACGCCGCCCTGTGTTCCGATGGCGATACTTCCGTCCGAAAGTTCGTAAACAGCCCTTGCGCTTGAATTTATAAGCCCGTCCTCATCATTGAAAGAGGTAATTTCCCCGTCTGCCGTAAGGCAAGCTGCGGAATCTGTGTAGGAGTATGAAGCTATCCAAAGGTTTCCTTTGCTGTCAGTAAAAAAGCTGCGTACCCGCGCGCCTTTATAAAGTTCGGTAAGACTATTCTCAACGGGTCTCTGATCTTCGTCAAAAGCAAATATCCCGCTGTCGGTGGCAGCGTAATAGATATTTCCCTGCTTTGCAACGGCGTTAAGGGAAATTCCCGCTGCGGCATCTATGGTGTCAAAGTAGGCTTTTGTATATTTTATAATGCCTTGGTTTGAGGACGCAAGCCATATCGTTCCTTCGTAGTCTATGCAGCCGTTATTTACGGAAGTAGCTGTGCCGTCAGTGTCAATTGCGGAAACTTCTCCGCTTTCGGAGATAACGCAGCAGCCTGTGTTTCCGCAGACGATAAGACGCCCGTCAGAAGTACTGCAAATGCTGTTATGTGTGGAAACGCCGTCAGTCACGATAGTTTCGGACTGTATATCGGCAGGCTCGAGACTTTCTGAAGCAAAGGACAGCTTTTTGATAATATTTCCCGAAGAACCGAGATAGATATTTCCCGCGCTGTCCGAAGCGGTGCAGTAGATCTCGTCCTTATCCATGAACTCGCCCGAAGCGAATACACGTTTTGTAACGCCGTTTTCGGCAGCGATGAGGATCCCCGAATTAAGCGCGCCCCAGACCCGTCCGAAGCTGTCAACACTTACGGAATAGACCGTTTCGCCGTTCATATGCTCGCCTGTGAACGGGACAAGCGTGTCCCCGCGCACCTCTGCAATTCCCGAATTTGACGCGGCGTAAACGATGCCGTCTGCGCTTTCGTCAAAATCGCGTATGCAGAGGAAACTTCCCTCATCGGGCGAGGATATATGGTTTATAACGCCGTTTTCCATGCAGAAAACGCCTGCATCGTTAGTGCCTATCCAGAGCCGTCCGCTGCTGTCCTCGAAAAGCGCACGGACGGAAGAGGAGGGGAGTATGCCTTCAAGGCTGTAATTGCGGAAATCGCTTCCGTCATAGCGTATAAGTCCGCCGTAGCTTCCTATCCAGATATATCCGTCAGATGTCTGCAAAACGTCATTTGCTTCGCCCGTAGGCAGACCGTTCCTCTCGTTGTAAACGGTGACAACATATGCCTTTGAGTTTAAAACGGATATATTTATTACAAATAGTATAGCGATAAGCATTGTAAAAAATCTTGCAAGCTTCATCAGAGATCTGCCTTTCAATATACGGAACGTAATATTTATGAGAAATATTTCATACCGTGATAAAAATTTCAATAATCCGCTGATATTATAACACAAAAAATCATGAAATACAATATTAAAGCGTTTCCTGCGCCTTACTATTGTGCAAAACTTTTATTAATGAATTGTTTTCGGCAATAAAAAACGGAGACAGGGTTGGTTACGTGTCTCCGTTTTTAAAATATTTAAAATTGTTTCAACTGTTATAATATGGAACGGGAAACTTACTTTCGGATCAGACTTAACTTCATGCACGGTATACGTTAAGTTGAAGATCACAAAACTTTGTCTGAATGGGTCAGCCTTGCTATTCTGTCCGCAGTGCTGTAACAGGATCTTTCCGAGCCGCAACGCCCGAGGGGATAAGTCCCGCAATAAGCGTTAATGCCATGCTGATGACTACAAGTATCGCTCCGCCTACGGGAGGAAGTTCGCAAAGTCCGCTTATGTCTGTAAGGTGGGTTATTATCATGTTGATAGGAATGTTCAGCAGCAGTGTGGTGATAATTCCTATCGCGCCTGCGGTGAATCCCACAATAAGTGTCTCGGCATTGAACACGCGGGAAATGTCCTTCTTGGAAGCGCCGATAGCGCGGAGGATACCAATTTCCTTTGTGCGTTCCAGTACGGAAATATATGTGATAATTCCTATCATTATTGAGGAAACTACAAGAGAAATTGCCACGAACGCAATAAGAATATAGCTGATAGCATCAATTATGGTTGTTACACTGCTCATCATAATGCCCATGATGTCGGTGTACTGTATGCAGAGATCTTCCTGCCCGCTGTCGTTCATTCGTTTGTTGTAGTCGTCGATAATGTCGGTAATAAGTTCCTTGGACTCAAAATCCTTGGGGTAGATGTTTATAGAACTTGGGTCGTCAAGGTCGGACGCGCCCATAATTGCAAGGTTTCCGTCATAGGTGGCATCAGTCTGCGCAGCGTTCATCTGCTCGGAGAACGCTTCCGCAACTTGCTCCTCGGTCATGCCCATTTCAAGCGCCTGCTGTATCTGCGCACCCATTGCCTGCTGTTCCTCGGCAGGAAGTGTGGAGATGTACGCCTGAAGTTCTTCCATGGTCATAGGCTCGGGCTCTTCCGCTTCCTCTGCTTCGGGGAACTCTATTCCTGTGAAAATATCCGTGTCGGGGTCAGCTTTCTGCTCCTTGACGATCTCGCTGTCGTTGACTTTGTTTATGAGATGTGTCATAAGTTCCGACTTGTAGCCGATAGTTCCTATCTCGCTTGCGGCGGCGGTGCTGTCGGAAGGACGGATAATTCCAACAATTTCCATTTCCTCGGCGTTCTGCACCTTGTCGGTCATGTAAATTGTGTCGTCCCGTTTATCCACCCAGATGTCGCCGTCCTTTTCAAAATAGTCGGTGTTCAGCAAGAGCTTGAACTTTGTGCCGATAATATCGTCAAAATCAAGGCTTTCAAGGGAGTTGATGTCCTCGACGGCCTCGCCGTCGATCGTCCTCTGAATGGCGTCGGTAAGTTCGCTGTCGTCAAGAATTCCCAGAGTGTAGAGGGAATAGTCAGTGACCTGATTGTAGCGGTTTACTATCAGAACGACTTCGTTGTAATTTTCGGGCATTCTTCCGTCAAGAATTTCATACTGGGAGTCAAGTATCTCCTCTTTGGAAATAAGCTCTCTCCAGACGTTCATGCTGCTTGCCATTATGGGATTCTGCGCCACCTGTGAAAGTCCCATGTCGTCAAAGATGGAGCTTGGATTTACCTTGAAAACTCCGTTTGAAGTGTCCTCTTTGTAAAGTGTAAGCTGCGTCTGATAGGAATATTTTATATCGCTTATAAGATCGTCAATTCCCGACTCGTCGCTTTCGATAAACTGCTTGAAGCTTTTTAGGTCGTTGGCGGAAATTTCCGCGAACATGGCTTCCATCATTTCTGTCATGACGTTCTGCGGGTAAATTTTATCCTGTTCAAATTCATCATCATTGCCCTGCGCCATGGACATCATGGTAGTCATAACGGTGGTCATGTCAATGGACGTTCCTTCAATGGTAAGGGGATAGCTTGAAAGTGTCTCTTCCTGAACCCGATCTATGTAGTCGTGAGTTCCGCTGGAAAGGGAAAGTATCAGCGCGATCCCGATGATACCTATACTTCCTGCAAAGGCAGTCATGAACGTTCTGCCTTTTTTTGTCATAAGGTTGTTCATGGAAAGCGCCAGCGCGGTGAAGAACGACATGGAAGCTTTTTTCTTTACAACTTCCGTTTTTGGGGAATCGGACTTTTCCGCTTTTCCGTCAAAGGGATCGCTGTCGGCTTTGACTTCGCCGTCCAGAAGTTTTATAATTCTTGTGGAATATTTTTCTGCAAGTTCGGGATTGTGGGTAACCATTATAATGAGTCTGTCCTTGGCAATTTCCTTAAGAAGTTCCATAATTTGCAGGCTTGTTTCGGAATCCAGTGCGCCTGTAGGTTCGTCCGCAAGGAGAATGTCGGGTTCGTTGACGATAGCGCGGGCAATTGCAACTCTCTGCATCTGTCCGCCCGACATCTGATTGGGCTTCTTGTTCAGCTGATCGCCCAGACCGACTTTTTCAAGGGCTTCAATGGCTCGTTTTCTGCGTTCGGTTTTGGAAACGCCCGAAAGGGTAAGTGCAAGTTCAACATTTGAAAGCACTGTCTGGTGGGGGATAAGGTTATAGCTCTGGAAAACAAAGCCTATGGAATGGTTCCTGTAAGTGTCCCAGTCGCGGTCTTTGTACTGCTTGGTAGATTTTCCGTTGATGATAAGGTCGCCGCTTGTGTACTGGTCGAGACCGCCGATAATATTCAGAAGAGTGGTTTTTCCGCAGCCCGACTGTCCGAGAATGGAAACGAACTCATTTTCGCGGAATTTCATGCTAACGCCGCGGAGGGCGTGTATCTCGGTATCGCCGACTGTATAGTTCTTGACGATATTGTTAAGCTCCAGCATAGAGCCGCCTTCTTTGAAATGCTCCCCAAAAGTTAGACAATGTGGTATAATATAAATATGCCGAAAGGAAGTCTAAAGAAAGGGGGCA
>CANQTP010000015.1 GCA_947626755.1 uncultured Clostridia bacterium | reverse complement strand
GCCGTTCTATTAATTTTTCTATTTTCATATTCCTATTTTACCATATCTTTTCTAAAAAGTAAATGCTGTTGCCGTGCCTGTACTGACACGGCAACAGCATTTACTTTTTATGAGCAAAAAGAACAGAAAGTAAGACATCGGGGTTAAGAGAAGCCTTAAATCTCATTCTTTTCTTACTAAGGCGACCATATTTAGCCTGATTTAAAAGAGAAAGTGCAGTTTTACGCAGAATATTCAAATTTAACGGAGAATTATCTTTTCTTGCCCTTGAAGCATCTTCTCTGAAAATAACATCAAGACACCAATGCAGCTGATTTTCAATAGACCAATGTTTTCGTACAGCATATGCAAATTCATTAATATCCGTCAGCGATGTAATAAAATATCGTGTGAAATTACTTACATTTTCGCCCTCAATTATTTTTGAACGAACCATTCCCAATGCGTTCAAGTGCGTCCAATCATCACGCTGTTCAAGCCAATCAATATCCGTTGTAAGATAATATTCCCTGATTTCAATTCTTCCGTGACCTTTTTCTGAAGTTATGGTTTTATCGCTTTCAGATGCAAATTCATTGAAATAATCTTCGGTATCTTTGAAAAGATTCAGTTGATTTTCTTTTAGTGCAATGCAATAATCAGCATTGCCATCGGTTATTTTCTGTACGATTTTTTTCTGACAGCTCATCGAATCAGCAGTTATGATCGTATCTTCAATGCACATAAGATCAAGCAATTCAGGTACTGCCGTTATCTCATTGGATTTTTCTTCAACTGTTATTTCACCAAGCGTTATCTGATTTTCCGCAACGAACGCACTTACAATGGTAAAAGGAGATATACCGGGCAATTTTAAAGTCAAAGGAAATACAGTTCTTTTTGAATCATAATTTTGCTGTGCCGCCCCCACGGGACGGCATTGTTGTTGTAAAATAAAAGCATATAGTACAGGCTCAATGCTGCATAACAAAAAACGGTCAAGATCTCTCTTAACCGCTTTGCATAATTTTTCTTTTTATCTTTGTCTGACTTTTTGGGACAATTCATAACGTGCAGCCGTTTTCCGATCATTATTATCAGCAGTAATACAGCAGATGCATTCTGACAGCGGCAAGCATTTCCTTATAAAGTTCTGCCGCGCTGTTAAGATCCGCCGTCATAAGCGGATCATTCAGGAAAGCGTTGAACGCCACATCAAGATCGCGCTCCTTGACAGCTTTCACTATCGTTCCCTGATTTACTATATGGCGTATTGCAAGTCCGTAAAGTTCATCGTTCAGCCGTCCCGCTGCAACAGGCTTTACGGAATTCCTGCTTATAAGGGCATTTGTGTGGACTATCGCCCCGATAGGAAGATTCTCCACCTGTCCTTTATTCCTCATGCAGACATTTGTTATAAGATTTCCCAGACCCATAAGAGCGCGTATCTGCAAGGCGCAGTCCGTAGTTCCCCCGCCCACAGGCAGGAACTCGTCCCCGTTCATAAGCGGACGGACTCTGCTAAGCTTGTCCAGTTTCATCTTTTTAAGATAGTTCACCGTTGTCTGGCTGAATTTCCAGCTTGACATGGTTTTCGGAGACTTAAGATACCAAGGCGGACAGAAATCCGCGATTATCCTGTCCGAAACGGCAGGTATGCAGCCGTATCTCAGGAACATATCAAATTTTATCTTGTTTGCGGAGACGAAAGGATTCAGCTTGAATTCTCCCTGCTTCGCCTCGTAACCGTTTTCGTAATACTGTTCGGCATATTTCCTGAATATCGGCATAAGATCTTCGCCGTTATAACTTACCTCGTCAAAGAAGCAGAACCCGCTTATTCCCAGAAGATTGTACTTGACGTCCCGCCGTCTTACGTTCTTAGCGCCGAACTCCTTGGCGCAGAGTTCCGCCAGCAGGTCAAGCGCCGGGTAAAGCTCGTCCGTTGAGCCGAAAAGCTTTATTTCGGGGAAAACTTCGTACATCATCAGCATACATTCCGGCATGGGATCTGTAAGGTTTATCACCCACGCATCGGGACATACGTTCTTTATCATTTCGGTATATTTTATGTAGACGGGCAGCGTTTTCAGCGACTTGATGACTCCCGAAGGTCCGGTATGTTCCCCTACCGACTGATAGATATTATATGTTTCGGGAAGATGCATTTCCGTAACGGCTTCCTCAACTGTTCCCTGAGTAAAGGAGAGAATAACTATCTCCGCATTCCTGAGAGCTTCTTCGGGAGTATCCGAAGCAACATAGATTATATCGCTTTTACAGTCGGGAGCTTCTCTGAGCTTGTTGCCTATGGCTTCATTTGACAAAGACAGCTGCTTATCGGGATCGTAAAGCTGAACGGTGGCATAGATCTCCTCGGCGGCAAGTTCGGAAAAGAGTTTCCAGCCGAAATTGAATGAACCTCCGCCGATATAGGCAATATTAGTTCGTTTATCCTTGCTGAACATACCAATAAAAGTTCCTTTCAGAATAAATATACATTACTACTATTATTATTGTACAAAATTCATGATTTGTCAAGTGTTTTTCCCGATATTGTCAGAATATTTTCCTATATTGCAAAAATACGGGAGATTTTTTGAAAAATATTACAAAATGCGGCTGCGGAACGGCGTACTGATACATAAATTGTTGACAAAAGCTCCAAAAAGGTTTATAATTTAATTGTAAAACTTTGCAGAGGAGGAACAGCTTAATGATAATCAAACTGGACGGAAACTGGAACGTCAGAAAAGCGGACGGCGAGGAAACCTTTTCGTCACATCTGCCCGTGTCCGTGTATGACGTTCTCATCAAAGCAAAGAAGATCCCCGACCCGTACTTCGGGGAAAATCAGTACAACTTACTTAAAATAGCCGATTCCGACTATATTTTTGAATACGATCTCAATTTTGACGAAAGCATAGAAAATTATGACAGGTTCCTTCTCAGATTCAACGGCATTGATACCGTTTCGCAGGTGTACTTTAACGGAAATCTTGTGGGACATACCGAAAATATGCACCGCACCTATGAATTTGACGTTACGGATCTTATCGCTCCGATAAACAAAGTAACGATCAGGATCTTTTCTCCTACAAAATATATTGAGGAGCAGCAGGAAAAAAATCACCTCTGGGGCGTGGATTCCACCCTTGACGGCTTCCCGCATATACGTAAAGCGCACTATATGTTCGGCTGGGACTGGGGACCTGCGATCCCCGACATCGGCATATGGCGCGGCGCGGAACTTGTATGCGTAAAAGGCGGACGGATAGACAGCGTTTATGTCCGTCAGAACCATTACGGCGGGAATGTCCGTCTCAGCTTTGAGACCAAGCTGACCGACATAAGCTCCGATAAGCTGAAACTTGACATAAACATCACTTCCCCCGACGGCGAAGAAGCGCTTATGTCCGTTGATTGCAGCGGAGACACCATCACCAATGAATGCGTTATCTCCTCGCCCGTACTGTGGAACGTAAGAGGATACGGCAAGCAGGCGCTTTATATGATACGCGCCATGCTTTATAGTGACGGCGAACCCGTTGATATAAAGGAATTCAACATAGGTCTCAGAACGGTGGAAGTCTGCCGTGCTCCCGATGCGGTCGGGGAAGAATTCTGCTTCAAGGTAAACGGCATTAAAATATTTGCTATGGGAGCGAACTATATCCCCGAGGATAATATTCTTCCGAACCGTTCGCTTGAACGCACAAAACGTCTGCTGCAAAGCTGCGCGGCGGCGAATTTCAATATGATCCGCGTCTGGGGCGGCGGTATCTACCCCGATGACAGCTTTTACGACATCTGCGACAGGCTGGGCATTCTTGTATGGCAGGATTTTGCCTTTGCCTGCGCGGTATACGATGCAAATACCGATTTTTCCAAAAATATCAGGCAGGAATTCATAGACAACGTGAAGCGGCTAAGAAATCACCCTTCACTTGCAATGTGGTGCGGCAACAATGAGATCGAATCCGCAATAATGTACTGGGGGATTCCTGTCACAGAAGAACAGAAGCAGGGCTATCTGCGGATATTTGAAAAACTTATCCCGAATGTTGTAAAACATTACGATCCGCAAAGATATTATCACCCGTCCTCACCGTCATCGGGCGGCGGATTCTCCGATCCCAGCTCGGACGTAAAGGGAGATACGCATTACTGGGCAATGTGGCACAACTTCCGTCCTGCGTCCGATTTCATTAACTACAGGTTCAGATTCTGTTCCGAGTTCGGATTTGAGTCGATCCCCTGCATGAAAACTGTCCGCAGCTTTGCGGGAAAGGACGATCTTAATCTTATGTCGCCCGTTATGGAAGCGCATCAGAAATGCAATGCGGGAAATGAAAAGCTGCTTTACTATCTTGCGCAGAACGTTCATTATCCGTATACTTTTGAAGATCTTGTATACGCATCGCAGCTCGTTCAGGCGGACTCGGTGAAAATATGCGTTGAACATCTCCGCCGCAACAGAGGCGTCTGCATGGGTTCGCTTTACTGGCAGCTCAACGACAGCAATCCTGTGATCTCATGGTCGTCAATAGACTATTTCGGACGCTGGAAGGCACTGCATTACTATGCAAAAAGATTCTATGCTCCCATACTCTGCTCCATAGACGACCGCGACAAGGAAAAGCTGATGGTTTGCATCACAAATGAAAATACCGAAGGTTTCTCGGGAAGCATACGCTGGCGCGTAAGAAAGAACGATACCACGATAATTTCTCACGGCGCACTGGATATTGCCGTTCCGCCGACAATTGCCGCAAGCTTTCTGGAACTCACTCCCGAGCTTACAAAAGTTACTCCCGAAATGTACAGGAACTGCTATATAGAATATTCGCTCGTAAAGAATAACGCTGTTATATCAGGCGGAACGTATATGTTCGTACCGCCTAAGGAGTTCAGATTTCTCCCTCCCGAAATAGAGGTAAAAGCGGATCAGGTAGGAGAACTCTACAGATTTTCCGTAACGAGCAAGAACTTTGCAAAGGGCGTTTATCTTGATTTTGACGACTTTGACTGTCCGTTCAGGGACAACTGGTTCGATCTCCACGGACAGCTTCATTCAGTTCTTGTAAGCAAGGCGGGCGTTCCCGCAAATCTTACCGTGCGCGAACTTGAAAAAAATATCAAGGTAAAGAGCTATTACGATCTTGTGAAAGGCGGGTAAAAATGGATCTTAAACAGGAATTTCTGGATATATACAAGGAAAATATCACCCGCGACGGAGCGGACAAACTGCTTGAATATCTTCTTTCGCCGCATAGTGATTTCTTCACAGCGCCTGCAAGCACAAGGTTCCACGGTTCATATGAAGGCGGACTTCTGGAACACAGCCTGAATGTTTATCATTGTCTGAAAGATTATCTTTCCCGCGAAAGGGTAAAAAGCGTTTACGGACTTACCGCATCGGAAGAAACTATTGCCATATGCGCGCTCTTGCACGACATATGCAAGGTCAATCTGTACAAGACGGACTACCGCAACGCCAAAAACGAACAGGGCGTCTGGGAGAAAGTTCCCTATTACACTACAGACGACAAGCTTCCTTACGGACATGGTGAAAAATCCGTATACATAATAACAGGGTTCATGCGTCTCAGCAGAGAAGAGGCTTTTGCAATAAGGTATCATATGGGATTTTCCTCTGTAGAAGAAAAGGGACAGGTCGGAAAGGCGTTTGAAATGTTCCCTCTTGCTTTTGCGCTCAGCACTGCGGACATGGAAGCCACGTACTACATTGACGGAAAGAAATAGATTTCCTGTTTCTTTCAGCGATTTTTCATATTATTATCACAAAGCGGAGCTATACTATTTACATAAGATAAAGCAGTAAAGCTTTATAAGATCTCCCGAAAAAAATAACGGAGATATGATTTTATATGCCGTCCCGAAAGCGGGGCGGCGCCCAACCGCAAGCTGCTTTACAGCAGATCCATATACATTCTTTCTTTCTTACATCGGGATCCGATCCGAAGCATCAGTCTTTGATCGGATCCCGATGTTTTTTATTTTATGGATCAATTTGATTTTCGGAAAATCGATAAAACAGTGCAAACTTTATTGCGGGAAAGCTTTGGAAAATTTGAACAGCTATTGACATTTTAAACAAAATATGATATAATGCAATTACAAAAAATATATCGGAGCATATGATACATTTTAATAGAAATAAATTTTTCGTGCAGAGAAAGTGATATACAGTTTATTTCAGATCGAGGTATATATCAAAATGGAAATATTTACAATAGGCTACGCAGGCTTTGCAATAGATGATTTTATTAAAGATTTAAAAAAGCACAATATAAACAGCTTGATCGATGTAAGGAGTTCGCCGTTCTCAAAATTTTATCAGGATTATAATAAACCGTTATTATGCGATACTTTACAAAAAAACGGAATAATATATCGGAATTATAACAGCGAATTCGGAGCAAGACAGGATGATAAAACCTATTATCCAAACGGATACCTTGATTTTTCTATGTTTACAAGATCAAAGGCTTTTCTGGATGGAATGCAAAAAATAATAAATGCCATTCCTTTAGGATATAAATTTGTACTTATGTGTTCCGAGAAAGATCCTATAAATTGTCATAGAACCATAATGGTCGGTAAGGCTTTTTCTGATAACGGAATTTCAGTCAGACATATCTTATCAGACGGGCATATCATCACACAATCCGATATTGAAGCAAGACTTCTTGATATGTATTATCCTGACCGTGATCAATTGGCTTTGTTTGGCGAACAATTGTCTGCCGAGGAAATGATCGAAAACAGTTACAAATTTCAAAACGAAAAAATTGGCTACAGGATCGACAATAACGAGGAGGATAACTATGATTAATGTTTATACAATCGGATTTACCCAAAAAACAGCCAAACAGTTTTTTTCAATTCTTAATGATAATAATATCGACGTTGTTGTCGATGTAAGATTAAATAACTCATCACAGCTTGCAGGCTTTTCCAAGTATCCCGATATTGAGTTTTTTCTGGATAAAATATGTCATATCAGATACAAACACGATCTGAATTTTGCGCCGAACGGATCTACATTAACAAGATATAAAAAGAAACAGATCAATTGGGAAGAATATGAAGCCGAGTTCGCTCAGACTATGCAGGGCAGAAAAATTACAGAATATATAAAATCAGCCTACAATGATAATATTTCAATATGTTTATTGTGCAGCGAACCGACTCCGGAAAAATGCCATCGGAGATTGATAGCTGATTATTTTAAAGACGCATTCAATGAAGTCAGGATCATTCATTTATAAAGAAAGGACGTTATATATGAAAAAGGAAATAATTATTATGACAAAAAGTGCTAAGATCAACGGCTTTTGTGTTGCAGGAATTGATATCAGCAACGGTAAATGGATACGATTGGTTTCTGATGACAGATCAGGCGAGGGAGCTGTATCAAAATCTGATCTGACATTCCGGAACGGAACACAAGCAGAAATATTTGATTTAGCAGCTGTTGAATGCACGCCTGCGCCTACAGATGTACAATCAGAAAACTACTTATATGATAAGAAATATTGCTGGGAAAAGATCAGATCCATGAGTGATGAAGAAGCATTTGCCAAGTGTCCGTTAAGTACTTCTCAATTCTTATTTGTAAACAATGAAAGATCACTTTACGATAATGAAATAACAGGAGAATCATTGATCTTAGCTGAGATCGATCATATCATTATCAGCATAGTTAATGAACACGATCAAAAAAAGTGGAGAGTAAATTTTGAATATAAAGGTCATAAATATAACAATATAAGTGTTGGTGATATTGTTCTCAGAAACAGGTATGAAAATTACGGAAATTATCAGATCCCGGGAAAGCATAAGGCTGTGTTCAGCTTAACAGGAAAATATGAAAAGACAGGAAAGTATTATAAAATGTTGGCGCAATTATTCTGATCATCGAATAAACAGCTTTATGAGTACAACTATAAACAAATAAATTCAGTTTTAGACAAGTAATTAAAATTATATTGATATTTTTGTGTAAAATCATAATGCTGTCAATACATATGAAAAACTGTTCAGCAGAAAACATATAAAAATTTTACAGCCCTCGAAATAATTTTTCAAGGGCTGTAAGTATATAATTTTATACTATCTTTCCATCGGAAATTTCAATGATCCGCTCACATTGTGCGGCAATTTCCTTATCGTGTGTAACGATTATAATTGTTTTGCCGTCATTATGAAGCATTTTAAACAGCTCCATTATTTCAGACGCGGTCTTGCTGTCAAGCGCACCTGTCGGCTCATCGGCTAAAATAACATCAGGATCGTTTACAATTGCCCTTGCAATTGCAGTACGCTGTTTCTGACCTCCCGAAAGTTTATTTGAAAGGTTATTTGCAAACTTATCCATGCCGACAGATCTTAAAGCCGCCATAGCTTTTTCTTTTTTGTCAGAGCGTTTTTCTTTTGAAAAATCCAGCGGAAGCATTACATTCTGAATTGCGGTAAAATCATCGACCAAGGCAAAATCCTGCATGACCAGCCCGATTTTCATGTTGCGTATTTCCGCAAGCCTTTTTTCGCTTATATTTTTTATGAGAACATTATCTATATAATATTCTCCCGCGTCATAATTATCAATACAGGCGAGAATATGAAGAAGCGTGGATTTTCCTGCTCCTGACGTTCCGACTATTGAAACTAATTCGCCTTTTTCTACGGAAAAGCTGATATTATCCAATGCCTGAAAAGCGTTGGATTTTCCTTTATTATATATTTTAGAAATATTTTTTACTTGTATCATTATTTACTCTCCTCACTTTGTAAGAATTTGTTTTGGTGTAACATTAAATATCATTATTAATGGCATTATCATGGATATTATAATATAAAAAACTGTTATTCCAGCAAATGAAAATAAAATATATTTATTCCACGAAATATAAAACATATCGCTTAAATTTGTATATCTGAGAACTGCCACGCAAACGATCGATAAAATAAACGCGGATATAATAATTATCACCGACTGCAATAAATTAATAAGAATACATTGCCGCCATTGCAGTCCTGTTACATAATATATTGCGTAATCTCTTAATCTTTTTCTTGTAGAAAGAGCCGAACTGCTTATACTGCTGACAACAACTAAAATAAGCAATACAATTATGATCGGCAAGAGATCATATATATGCCTGTGAAGATAGTCTTTGCTGTTTTTATCAAGTTCTTTCAGATCGGTTGAAAATACACATCCCATTGTTGACATGAGCCGCTGATCCTGTTTTATCTCTTCCGCGCTTACGGAATCATCATAACGGATCAAAGTACTTGAATATATTCCCTGCAAAGGAGCGTTTTCCAAGCCGGCAAGCTGCGAATATGAAAAAAGAAGTAAAGGCTTTCCCTCATATTCATAGCTGTAAGGATAATAAAATAAATTATATGTATCCGTTCCGATACGCGCTGAAAACAATCCGGGTATTTTTGTATTTTCCTTTAAGATCCCGACGATCTTTACATCTCTTTTTACAGATGTTTCTGTATTGAGCATTACGATCTGAATAATATCTCCGACATTCCAGCCGTAATCATTTTCAGAAACGACTGCTTCGATCATATCTGCTTCTTTATCTGTGCTTATCCACCTGCCGGAGCTCAATTCAGGTTCATATCGGTCTATAATTTCATCATCATAGCTAAGACCTTGAATGTCGCAGATCTGATCGTTTACTTCCGCATATGCACTTAAATGGTGACAAGCGACAATTTTTTCAGGCCCATGCAAGTATGACATAAGTTCATTTGTATCTTCAATAACATCATATACTTTATCAATATTACCTGTGTAAGCCTCTACCGAAAATATACAAAACAAACCGTTACCTTCAAAATAATCCCTGAACGGAGTATAACATCGGTATCTGACGCACACTGCGGAAACCATAATTACCGTTATGACAAATACTGCTGAAATTTGCAATGTGGTAATTATATTCATTGTAATATTCTTTTTGATCGTATTTACAGCTGTTCTTATAAATGCACCCATTATCTGCCGCCTTCTTTCCATTCATCAATAATACTTTTTCTTACGCAGCTATATATTAATATACTTAAAATTATTGCCATTATTATAAAATAAATCAAGAAAATGACCGCATAAATTATTTTGCTGTATGCAGCTTCCATATACGGGAATAAGCCTGCTAAAACATTGTGCATAATATATGAATACAAGATCATTCCGATAATATAAATCGGTACGCTTAAAACAAAACATTCGCCCAGATAGATCATAACAGCTTTTGAAATTTTGCAGCCGCAAATTCTGAAGATCGCAATATCTCTGCTTCGTTCTTGGAGAATAAAATGATAAAGCATTGCAAAATTCATTACCGACAATACTGCAATAAACACTGAGATCAACATAATGTTGTTATATAAATAAATTGCTTCTGTATCGGGAAATTCAATATCTTCAAATATAAGTATGCCCGGTATGCTTTTCTCGGCTGCCATTTTAAGTTCATCATAATCACTTTTTGTTATATTTGATTCAAATGAAAATGCTAATTGAACGATCTCTGTATCTGCCGGAACTGCTAAAAACGGAACTATCGGCGTTCCGACGCTTCTCTGTTCACCTATCACTTGAAAACTTCGTCCAAAAAGCTCTATGCTGTTTTCACCGTTTTTTATGCTTAACGTTTGCTCATTCCAACCGCTTCCGTAATTGCCTACAATTGCAACATCTTTGCCGTTCTTTTCTTCTTCGTTGTTAAAAAATCTTCCCGATACCATCAAGCCCTGCTTGTCCCAAATGTCTGCCACATATTTTGATGAACAATACTCTCCGTCTTTAATGCAGAATCTCATCATGGAATAAGCATAATTTTCAGGATTAAATCCGTCAAATTCGGCAGCGCAGTATATGATGTTCATTTTATTAAGCGTTTCATCACTTATCACGCTGAGATAATTTTCAAGAAGTCCGCGTGAAAGCGTAGAATTTTCCGAAATTTCAGGGCGGATTTCGTTAAGTGAAATTTCAGATTCGCTTTTCTGAACACGATAATTCTGATATAGTCCGTATGAAAAATTTAATATTAATGCCGAAAAGAAAACGCATATCAGCATTACAAAAAACACCAGTTTTTCATATTTAAAAAGTTTCATTATATTTTTAAATATCAAATTCATCCGAACACTTCCTTTTAATTTGATAAATCAAGTATACCATATGAAAAAATGCAATTCAACAAATGTAACCAAATTATAACCTTTTTAGGCGAAATTGTAATAATTCTGTAACCTTTGTAGCCGTTTTGTAACCATTTTCGCCATTAAATGGCAATTATCCGCTAATAAAAAGGCTGCCGAAAATGAAATACTCTCCATTTGCAGTAAAGTAATAAAAAATGAACGGGCTATCAACGCCCGTTCGTTTAAATTTAATATTTTAATTCCATTTTATGTTAAAAATAAAGTATCCATTGTGATATATTTGTTTTCATCTACTTTGTCGCAGGCATCAATGGCGTTGTCCCGCGAATTTGCAAAAATAGCCGCAATATCAAAATCTCTGATATGATCCATATAAACATCATCTGCGGAAACATTGACATTAATGCCTTGAACAGATAATATTTTTATACCGCTGTTTTTCTGCATATTATCCCGCAGTCTGAGTTGTGTTTACATTCAGCATTGACTTATTTTCAAATGACAATTTTTTAAGCGGAAAAATGTTTATGTATTTTATAAACCGCATTTTTAATTATTTTACATAGATCAATGATAAAACTTACAATAACATAAATTATCCATATGTAACATAGAAGTATCCAGTCACCATAGTAGAAAAAGATTTGCTCATATTTGCCGGAAAACACATTGTGTCCGCACCAGACATCAATATCGTAATAGTCATTATACTGATGTCTGTACTCCTCATTAGCCGGACGTGATAGATCTATTGGTATTGTCCAAGGAAGTAAAACAAATGAAATAATAATTTTTCTTTCGATACTTCTGTAATCAGAGTAATTATAGAAATCATTCTCACTTATCAGGCACTTATGACACCATGCGAGAGTTTCATATGTAATTACTTTGTTTAAATTTGGAGCCGGCCATTCAAAATCAACATAATAAGTCGTGTTATCTTCCCGTGAATTGACATAAAGGCTTGATATATTCATGCTTCCTATAGCACTTATAATTAAAATATTCAGTATTCGGTATAACACATAAATATAGCTTATTCTTTTAAAATACCTTAAAATTGTCTTTAAATTTTTTTGATCATCATAATACCCCCCCCCGAAACAATGGTTTCCGCTCATTATACTATCTTTATTTTACCACAACCCGCTTTCAAAATCAAGGCTTTGTGAAAAATTTAATAGTTCATCTTGTAAAGTACCGCATTTCCGCCTGTTCCGGGGTTTTCCTCTGCCCGTTCTTCACGCTCGGCAAGTTCAAGTTTTTCTTTCTCGGCAGTTTTGAGTTCTCGATCTTTTGACTTTTTGCCTTGACATATAATAACCCCTTTAGAGTTTTTGCGTGTACACTCTAAAGGGGTCATATTTAGTCTGATCGTTTCTTGAAAAACGAATGTAAGATATTTATCGGAAACGTATCGCAGCTTCGCTTGAAAAGATCTTCTCCGCAGAATCGGCGGCAATTCTGATACAATTTCCCCGATAAGTCTTTGTTGCCGCAAATTCTGCTCCCGTAATATCGGACAGTTTCGGAACATCAACGCCGTAAAAATAATATGTTCCGATATGAGAATATCCCTCAAAAAATCCGATCCCGAGCGGAGAAAATTCTTTCGGAGCAAAACGGATATTATCAAGAAAATCGAGTTTTCCGTCAATGCAGACCGCTGTTCTTGAACGATATTCATTAAAAAGAAATTCTTCATTCATTGCCGTTCGTCCGCAGGAAATTATATCTCCCATGACAAAATGTGATGAATTTTCAAGGAATATTTCCGCCCGATTTTCAAAGCAACTTTCTGCAAACGGAATTATCGGTTTCGGTAAATAAAAAAGAGTTCCGCCGTTTTCAACATGAATTTTTACTTTTTGAAATACTCCGCCTTTTTCTCCCGATTTAAATATTTTTGTAAACGATTGTCCCGTAAATTTTAATTTTGCGCCCGAACATACTTTAATTTCAATATCGTAAATATCGCCGTCCAACATTCCCGCGCTTGCAGTCATCATTATTATTTCCGTAAAATTCTCACGGTAAAAAGGTTTTGCAATTTTTATCGGCGAAGTAAATTCACAGTCGGAAATAACGGTTTTTCCGTTTTCGTTTTCCGCGCGTATAAACAATCTGCTCATGTCAGATCCTCAAAAAGCACATTCTTTTTTATCCAATCAATTACCTTGTCAACGCCGTCAAGGGACATAAGGTTTGTAAAAATAAACGGTCTGCCGTTTCTCATTCTTTTGGAATCCCGTGCCATAACGCCAAGATCCGCACCTACCATCGGAGCAAGATCGGTCTTGTTGATAACAAGAAGATCCGAACGGGTCACGCCGGGACCGCCTTTCCGCGGGATCTTTTCGCCTTGTGCAACGTCAATGACGTAAATTGCCGCATCTGCAAGGTCGGGAGAAAATGTTGCAGATAAATTATCCCCGCCGCTTTCGATAAAAATTACACGGACGTCGGGGAATTTTTTTGCCATTTCTTCCACGGCTTCAAGATTCATTGTACAATCTTCGCGTATTGCTGTATGCGGACAGCCGCCTGTTTCAACGCCGACTATTCTTTCGGGCGGAAGTGCGGAATTTTTTATAAGAAATTCCGCATCTTCCTTTGTATAAATATCGTTTGTTACAACGCAAATACTGTATTCTTCGGACATTTTCCGTGTGAGACGTTCTATAAGAGCGGTTTTTCCCGAACCTACGGGACCTCCTACTCCGATCTTTACATATGACATAAAATTTTCCTCCCCGATATTTCCCGTTATGAAATATAGATCCTTGAATATAATTTTTCATGCTGCATAGAACGCAGATCAAAGCCGAAACCGCTTGTTCCCAACAGATCAATATCAATTCCAATTGCCTTTTCTGCTGCTGACGGAATTTTTCTTATTGCTTCCGAAAGTGCTTTTTGCCCGTCCAGCTGCCTTAAAGGTACTGATTTTACCGCGTGGTTCACCATTGCCGAAAGCAGATTGTAGCAATACATCTGCAAACCTGTTCGAATATCAGAGCGTGTTTCCGATATAAAAATTCCGACGGCAATAGAATGATTTCCTTTGCATTTTCCCATTGAAATACTTTGCGAATATTTTTCTAAAAGCGGATAATTTCCAAGGAAATTTTCTGCTTTCAAGAAAGCAGTAGATAATTTTTCACTGCAATTTCTTAGTTCATAAGGTGTTTTTGAAGCCGAACATAATTCGTCCAGAAATTCAATATTTTCTCCCAATGCCGCCTTTGCGGCAAAGCCGAGATCGGTCGTGGGGAGAATGTGCAGATAGCCGTCAAGAAATTCGGAAAGAGTGTTTTTATCCGTGACGATACCGCGCTGAACATAAGTCTCCATTCCGTTTGAAAAAGCATACGCGCCGATAGGGAACAAACTGTCAAACGCCTGCATTAATGTTAAAAAACCGATATTATCCATGATGATCGTGTACATGAGAATGTGCTTTGCATTCAATAAAATCCGTAAATTCTTCATTTACTTTTGATACATCAAATCCGAGCTTTTTCAGATATTCAAAAGTCGGCTCGTCATAAGGAGCTTTTACCGTATCATCGGAAATTGAAATTGAAAGATGACGATTTCCCAGTTCAAAGCAAAGACGTCCCATACATTTAAGTGATTTTATTTTTACACTTATAAGATCGCAGGGAGAAATTCTGACTACAACTTGTTTTTCATCGTCCTCATACAGAATATCCCCGCTGCACAGCGGCTCATCGGACATTATTCCGATCTCATCTCCTGCGGAAGTGGTTTTCCGCAATAATTTCTTGTCACGTTCAAACCAGTCAATTGTAACAATATCGGTGCGCTTATTATCATCAAGCGGCTTTTTTATAATTTTTTCACAGAGCATAAATTATTTTCCTTTCGGAGAATTTTTGAAAACATGGAGAGGATCTTTGATGATAACTTCCGCAAGCCATATCAGAAGTCCCAATGCTATTGCAGAAAATCCGAGAAATCCGTCGTTCAGCATATCTGCGCCCGATGGGATAAAATATCCCGCTCCTGTTCCGATATATTCCGAAACTGCATCTACTGACCACATCAATGACGCTCCCCAATATACAAAGCAAAGGGTGCTGGTGTGCATTTTCCTTGCTTTTTCATTGAAGTAAAATATCATTGTGCAAATTATTGCCGCAAGTATCACGATCAAAAGCGTCATTATCCCGCATCTCCCAAGGCATTTTCTGATAGTTTATTTTTGTTTTTCAGCCGTAAACCGATAACAGTAATTACCGCCCAGACAAGAGTTACAAGTCCTGCCATTGCAGTTCCCGATGTGAGCATTTCATGGAACATTGCAGCCGTATTTTCAGGATCCGATAAAGCCGTCAGGAACGGGAAAAACGGCGAGATCTCACCATGCCAGAGATGTTCAAACGCAAGCAGCGCCGAACCTCCCCAGAGCATTTTATTTAAATTTTTCATTTTATCGGAAAACTTTATTTCCGCGGCATTTTCATTTGAAATTTCTTTTTTTGCAATTACTTTTGAAGCTATTGTCGTTATAACAGCTTCTGTCATAGGAACTATAAAACAAGCCATAATAATTTTCCTCCTGTTTAATTAAAATAAGAAATATTTCTGCGTAAGCGGCAAAGTTTCGGCTGCTTGGCAGGTAATTATTTCACCGTCAACAGTTACCCGATAATTTTCGGGATCAACTTTTATATCGCCCGTTCTGTCGTTGAAAAGCATATCCTTTTTCCCGATATTGCGGCAATTTTTTACCGGCAAAATAATTTTCTGAAGTGAAAGTTTTTCTGCAATGCCGTTATCCTTTGCAAATCCTGAAACGAACGTTGCACAGCAGCGTTTGACAGCAAGACCGTGCGCACCGAACATTTTTGTGTAGACAACAGGCTGCGGAGTCGGGATAGAAGCGTTTGCATCGCCCATTTTTGAAGCGCAGATAAATCCGCCTTTTATTATCATTTCGGGTTTGACGCCGAACATTGCAGGTTTCCACAAAACAAGATCAGCCATTTTTCCCACTTCGACCGAACCTACATATTCCGAAATGCCGTGAGTTATGGCGGGGTTGATCGTATATTTTGAAAGGTATCTTTTAACACGGAAATTATCATTTCTGTCATTGTCCTCGGGAAGAATTCCGCGCTGATCCTTCATTTTTGAAGCCGTCTGCCATGTGCGGGTAATAACTTCTCCCACTCTGCCCATTGCTTGTGAATCAGAACTCATCATGCTGAAAATTCCCATATCGTGAAGAACATCTTCGGCGGCTATGGTTTCGGGACGTATTCTTGAATCCGCAAATGCAATGTCCTCAGGCACTTTGCTGTCAAGATGATGGCAGACCATAAGCATATCAAGATGTTCGTCAATGGTGTTTACGGTAAACGGCATTGTGGGATTTGTTGAGGAAGGCAGGATATTTTCCATAGCTGCGGCTTTTATAATATCGGGAGCATGACCGCCGCCCGCACCCTCGGTGTGATATGTATGGATAGTCCGTCCGTTTACCGCATTTATCGTGTCCTCGACAAAACCGCCTTCATTAAGTGTGTCGGTGTGGATAGAGACCTGCACATCATATTTATCCGCTGCCGAAAGCGCCCTGTCTATTACCGCTGGAGTAGAACCCCAGTCCTCGTGGATCTTCAATCCGCAGGCTCCCGCTTCGATCTGCTCGGTCAGAGTTTTTATATCAGAACTGTTGCCTTTTCCAAGATAGCCGAGGTTCATGGGATATTCTTCCGAAGCTTCGATCATCTTTTCAATATTGAACTTTCCGGGAGTGCAGGTGGTTGCATTCGTGCCGTCGGCAGGTCCCGTTCCGCCGCCTATCATGGTGGTTATCCCCGAATAAAGAGCCGTTTCGATCTGTGTGGGACTTATAAAATGGATATGTGTATCAATTCCTCCTGCGGTCAGGATCAGTCCTTCGCCTGCAATTGCTTCTGTTCCCGCGTCGAACACCAACGCAGGATCAACGCCGTCCATGATGTCGGGATTCCCAGCTTTGCCTATTCCGCAGATCTTACCGTCCTTTATGCCGATGTCGGCTTTGTAGATCCCTGTGCTGTCCACCACAAGTGCGGAAGTTATCACGGTATCGGGGCAATCTCTGTCGGGAACGGTGCAGGACTGTCCCATGCCGTCACGAAGCGATTTCCCACCGCCGAATTTAGCTTCATCGCCGTAAACGGTATAGTCCTTTTCAACTTCTATAATTAGTGACGTGTCCGCAAGGCGAACTCTGTCTCCTACAGTCGGACCGTACATATCGGCATATTGTTTTCTTGTCATTTTAAGCACGATTCACACTCCCTTGAATCCAAGCCTTTTGGCTTTTTCAAATGCGGAATTTCTGACGTTTTCATCATCAAAACATCCCTGCGTAAGATCGTTAAGTCCTGCTCCGATACGCTTTCCGCCAATGTCGATAAGGCTTACCGTCTTTTTTTCGCCCGGTTCAAAACGCACTGCCGTTCCGGCGGGAATGTCAAGACGCTTTCCAAAAGCAGTCTTTCTGTCAAATTCAAGAGCTTTGTTTACTTCAAAGAAATGAAAGTGCGAGCCCACTTGTATCGGTCTGTCGGCAGTGTTTGCAACGGTCATTTCTACCGATCTTTTTCCCTCGTTTATTGTTATTTCTCCGCTTTCCGTAATTATTTCGCCGGGAATAATTTTCTCTGTGGGAATAATAGGTTCATGAACGGTAACAAGCTTTGTGCCGTCGGGAAAAGTAGCTTCAAACTGGATCTCGTGAAGCATTTCCGGAACTCCGTCCATGACGTCCTCCGCCGTCAGCAGTTTTCTTCCCATACTCATGAGTTCGGTAACGGAAAGACCGTCCCGCGCTTTTTCAAGCAGTTCCGAGGTTATGAACGCCACCGCTTCGGGGTAATTCAGTTTCAGTCCTCTGTATCTTCGCTGCTTTGCAAGTTCGCCCGCACAGTGTATAAGCAGACGTTCCTGCTCTCTTGGTGTAAGGTGCATAATATCACTCCCACAGATGAATTTTTGCAATTAACACAATTGCAAAAATTCATTAAATTATTTTTTGAAAACCAAATGAAAAACTTGCTTTTTATCTTCACAAATATATGATAACACCTGCCTGTATATTTAGAAAACCCTATTTTTCAGACATTTTACATAAAAAATCAGTAAAATTATCAACCAATATTTTCAAAATTGCCATTGACTTGAATTTTTCAAAGATGTATAATTAAGCTGTAAAAATGAAATTTTACGCTCTTAATCCTGCATTTTTGAGGTGATATACATGCGCAGATCCTTACGTAACATACGGAAAATGACAGGCAGGACAGTTTCTGCCGCATCGGTATTGTTGTTTATCGGAGCGCTTATGATAATTTTTCTCAGCAACCGTTATATGGATCTCTGCATTGCCCGCGAATCCGATGCAAGACAGAATGCCGCCCGACTTTCGGAATTGGGAGACGATCTTGCGGACACATCGGACTATCTTACAAGTGAAGCAAGACGGTTTGCCGTTACGGGAGATATTACGCATTTATATAATTACTGGCACGAGGTATGCGTTGAAAGAACAAGGGATAATGTTATCGACGAACTTTCTTCCTTGGATCCGCCGCAGAATGAACGGGATCTTCTCAGCGGTGCAAAGCAGTATTCCGATATGCTTATCGGAACGGAGACCATCTCAATGAAATTAAAGCTCATGTCAATGGGAAAAACGACCGTTGACTATTTTTACAATGACGAGCTTTACGGATATGTGGAAGATGTGGAAAGCTGTGAACTTCCGAAAGAATACGAAAATATGCCGCCCGACGAAATGAGCAGACGTTCGGTGGAAATACTTTTCGATGCTTTTTATAACGAATCCAAATCGCTGATAATGACACCTATCGGAGATTTCCGATCGGCAATGAACGGACGTCTTGACGAACGCGTCTCCGAAGCTGAGGAAGGCAGAAAATTTGCTTCTGCAATGCAGATAGTAGGTTCAGCCGCAGTCCTGATCCTTACGGGTATACTTGTTGTGGGAATGAATCTGCTTTATATCCGTCCGATAAATCATTACGCCGCGTCGCTTACCGACATCAATATCAGAAACAGCATTTCCGATAAGGATTTTTCAAAGGTAAGAGTTTCTCCCGACGGAGCATATGAACTTTACAGGTTCGGAGAAATTTTCAATCATATGTCGGTAATGCTTTACAGAGAACTAAAAAACCATGCCGAAGCCGAAGAGAAAATGCGTTCTGCACGCGATGAAGCCGACCGCGCAAATGACGCAAAAACAAATTTCATTGCTTCAATGAGCCACGATCTGCGCACGCCTTTAAATGCGATAACTGGCTATCTGTATCTTTTGAAGGAAACGTCCCTTGACGATGAGCAAAAGAAGTTATGCAGCGGAATTGAAGCTTCATCGGAAAATCTTCTCGGGCTTATAAACAATGTTCTTGACTTTTCAAAGATCGAATCGGGAAATCTGATCTTTGAAGAAACAGATTTTATCCTTGATGAACTTATTGACGACGTGGTGGAGATCACAGAAATTTCCGCCCGCCGCAAAGGATTGGAATTCCGCTTGGAACGTTTCGGAAAGCTGCCTGAATTTGTGCGGGGCGATCCTTTGCGTTTAAAGCAGGTACTTATAAATCTTGCGGGGAATGCGGTAAAATTCACTTCCGAAGGCAGCGTAAGACTGTCCGTGGAATTTGCGGGAGAACATGACGGGATCACAGTCATTGAATTCGGTATCCGTGACAGCGGGATAGGTATTTCCTCGGAAAACAGAGAAAAAATATTTGAGCCGTTCGTTCAGTCAGATGGGGGAATTGCGGGAAAGTTCGGCGGAACGGGTCTTGGACTTCCCATAGCTGACAGGATCGTCCGCGAAGCAAGCGGCGGGAAATATCACATTGAACTTGAATCTGAAACGGGAGCGGGTTCATACTTTCATTTTAAATATGAATTAAAAAGAGGAAGGGCGATCCCGAGGAAAAATGCGCCCGAAAAGACTTCCGACAGCGGAAGCGGAAAGATCCTGCTCGTTGATGATAATATCACAAATCTTGAAATTGAAAAGCGTATACTCAGGACTTTCGGACTTGAAGTAATAACTGCCGGAAGCGGCGCGGAAGCAATTGAAACAGCCGAAAGATCCGCTGCGGAAAATTCACTTCCCGATATAATTCTTCTTGATCTGCATATGCCCGATATGGACGGATTTGAAACGGCACACAGGCTGCGGAAAATAAATTCTTTTAAAAATATCCCGATCATAGCATTGACAGCAGACGTAATTTCGGGAACGGCTGAAAAAATAGCTTCATCGGAAATAAACGGATATATTACAAAGCCTTTCAAGCCTGCAAAACTTCATGAAGAAATTGAAAAATATCTTGATATAATCGCAGAATTTCCTATGACCGCAGAGGACGGCAGCGATCTGTATTTTAAAGTCAGCGAAGTGCTGCTGAACATCGGCGGCGATAAAAAACTTCTTGCCGATATTGTAAGACGATTTTCCGATACAAACAAAAACAGCGTTAAATATATAATTTCACATATTGAAAACGGCAATTACGGAAATGCGCGTTCGATCCTTCACGATATAAAAGGATCGGCAGGAAATTTGTGCTGCTTTAAATTAAGTGATGCGGCGTCTGAAATGATCTCCGATATTGACAGCGGAAATACCGTGAATTATGACGATTTTTCTGACGTATTTGAAAAAACAATGGCGGAGCTTGCCGCATTTTCGGAAAACGATCCGTCTTGGAATTCCGAAAAAAATAATTTGGGATTTGAAGAAATATTTGATGAATTTATAAAAAAATGTGCGGATTACGACATTGGTGCGGAGGACTGTTTCAGCAATTACCGTGATCTGTTCCGAAATAATCTGACGGGGAAAGAATATAAATTTATAGAAGATAATTTAAAGCGGTATGATTTTGAAAAAATACTGAATTTTATCAAGGAGGAGCGAAATGTATAAAATTCTGCTTGCGGAGGACGATTCCGCCCTGCGTTTTGTTTATTCAAAGAAAAAAGTCTGGAACGACTGCGGTTTTGTGATAGCCGATGCTGTTTCAAACGGCAGAGACGCTCTTCTGATGCTTGAAAAAAATAATTACGATCTTGTCCTGACGGATATTCGTATGCCGTTTATGGACGGCATCGAGCTTCTGCGCGAGATAAAAGACCGCGGGATAAATGTTTGCGTTGCGTTTGTAAGTTCATACGATGATTTTGAATATGCGCGTCAGGGACTTGTTCTGGGCGCATTTGACTACATTCTGAAACCTGCCGATGATAAAAAGATCACGGAACTTCTCAAGCGCGTAAAGAAAAATATTTCCGAAAAGTCAACTCTTTCCGAAACAGTAATAAAAGCCGCAAAAAATTACGGTATAGATACTTCTGAACTTTCGGAAAACGACCGCGTATATAAATTCATAAAATATTTTTCCGACAATTACGAAAGAATTTTTACCATGGAAGAACCGGCTGAATATTTCGGATTCAATAAGGATTATTTCGGGAAAATTTTCAGGCAGTCAATGAATATCTCTTTCGTGAATTTTTACACTTCCGTGAAAATCGAATATGCCAAGGAACTTATCAGAACAGGAAATTATAAAAATTACGACATAAGCGAAATGCTTGGATATTCCTCCGCAGATTATTTCACCAAGGTATTCAAGGAATTTACGGGCAAAACTCCCACGGAATTTAAGAACGATCCCGAATGAAATAATTTTGTTAATAAAATTCATACTTGATTAAATTTATAGCTAATTTAGACAAAAAATCAATAAAAATGAATTTTAAAATTTAATATTATTCAAATCACAGCTGATTTTTACCGCTTTTTCTCTGTTTTTTGCGGTACAAATCAGCTTTTTTCGGTGATATACTGAAAAGCAGTTAAGGAGGTGTTACCGATGGACAATTACGTTATTACGATCGCAAGAGGTTTTGGCAGCGGCGGAAAACAAATAGGTCTCGATCTTTCAAAAAGGCTCGGGATCCCCTGCTACGAAAGCCAGATACTTTCCATGGCGTCAAATTACAGCGGGATAAATAAAGATCTGTTTTTTCAGGTCGACGAAAAACTCCGCGGCTATCATATGATAAAACGTCTTATGAAAGCATATAATTCCGATGATATTGTAGAGCCTACCGAGCGGAGTTTTATTTCCGACATAAATCTTTACAATATTCAGGCAAAGATCATAAAGGAACTGGGGAAAAATCAGTCCTGCATTATTATCGGAAAATGTGCAAATCATCTGCTGCGGGATTATGACAACGTTGTAAGCGTTTATATCGAAGCGCCCCGGGCAGACTGCGTGAAAAGCATTATGTCAAAATTGGGCTGTACCGAAGAAGAAGCACACAACATGATCTATCGGACGGATCGTTACCGCGCCGATTATTACAAATATTATACAGGCGGTGACAACTGGACAAATCCTGTACTTTATGACATGACGCTTAACAGTGCGCGTATAGGCAGAGACAAATGCGCGGAACTTATCATTGAGTATCTGAAAATAAAACTTGGTGATGATATAATCACTAAAAAAGGTACGGAGGAAAATGAAAAAGCACTCCGTCAGCTTGGAATACTCACAGATCAATAATTTATTTGGCAATGGAGCCGCGGAACGTTTTTTAAATCAAAACGTCTGCGGTTTTATTATTTCTCAGGGGGATATGTTCCCCGATAAAAACGGAGGTTTTATTATGAAAAAATTAAATTTGAAAAAGCTTGCCGCAATTGCAGCAGCGGCGGCAATGACAGTTTCCTTTGCGGGCTGCGGCGGAAGTTCGGGAAGCGGTGAAGCGGCTGCAAACGGCTCTTCCGAAAGTGCGGGAGAAGATACCGTCAAAGTCGGACTTCTTCACTCTCTGACGGGATCAATGGCAATAAGCGAAAAGTCCGTAAGCGATGCGGAAAAACTTGCAATTGATGAGATCAACGCAGCAGGCGGTGTTCTCGGAAAACAGATAGTTTACGTTGAAGAGGACGGAGCGTCCGAGCCTTCCACATTTGCCACAAAGGCTGAAAAACTTATAGACAGCGAAAAAGTAGCTACAGTTTTCGGCTGCTGGACATCTTCTTCAAGAAAAGCCGTAAAGCCGATTTTTGAGGAATACGGTTCACTGCTCTGGTATCCCGTTCAGTATGAGGGAATGGAGTCCTCGCCCAATATCGTTTATACAGGCGCCGCTCCGAATCAGCAGATAGTTCCCGCAATTGATTATCTTATAGATCAGGGATATAAAAAATTCTTCCTGCTCGGTTCGGATTATGTATTCCCGAGAACTGCAAACATGATAATAAATGCGCAGGTTGCAAATGCGGGCCTTGAAGTTGTGGGGGAAGAATATGCAGATATGGATCAGACCGATTTTGCGGCGATAATTGCCAAGATCGAAGCTGCTCAGCCCGATGTTATAATAAATACTCTTAACGGAACAGGTAATGTTTCATTCTTCAAGCAGATGTCCGAAAAGAATTATACAAGCAGCGATTATATGACCATGTCATTCTCCATTGCAGAAGAAGAAGTTGCCGCTATCGGTGCTTCTATCCTGAAAGGACATATGGTATCATGGAACTATTATCAGACAACGGCAGGAGAAAAGAATGAAGCTTTTGTAGCCGCTTATAAAGCAAAATACGGTGAAAATCGTGTTACCAGCGACCCTGCCGAAGCTGCTTACGATGCTGTTTACCTTTGGAAAGCTGCCTGCGAAAAAGCAGGAAGTTTTGAAGCCGCCGATGTTATCTCTGCTATTGAAGCGGGCGGCATCACATTTGATGCGCCTGAAGGAACAGTTGTCCTCAACGGCGAAAATCATCACCTTGTAAAGCCTGTAAGAATAGGTCAGGTGGGTGATGACGGTCTTATCAATGAAATTTACGCCACAGATCCCGTTGAACCCGATCCTTACCTTTCTACTTATGACTGGGCGGTAGCAGCAGGCATTCAGCCTCTTGAATAATTCTGACAGCACCTATATCCGTACCCCCCCTGAAAGGCTTTGCGCCTGTTCATAAAAAGAGCAGGCGCATATGCCGTATGTTATCTTAAAGGAGCGTTATTATGGCTCAGTTTATAAATACTTTATTTAACGGCATAAGTCTCAGTTCTATAATCCTTCTTACATCACTGGGACTTGCAATTACATTTGGTTTAATGAAAGTCATAAATATGGCGCACGGCGAATTTGTTATGATCGGCGCATATATGACATATGTAATGCAGCAGATATTCGTAAAATTTTTCCCTGAAAATATCCGCGATATTTACTATTTTGCGGCAATACCTTTTGCATTTCTTGTGACGTTCCTTATGGGAAGTCTGCTTGAAAGATTTATTATCAGACGTCTTTACGGACGTGAGATAGACAGTCTGCTTGCAACATGGGGAATAAGTCTTATTCTTCAGCAGGCGGCAAGAAATATTTTCGGGGCGCAGGGAGTAAATGTTACCGCTCCGTCATTTCTGAACGGAGGAATCACCATAGGCGGCTGCACATTTTCCTATAATCGTCTCTTTATAATTTTTATGGTCGCGCTTTGCCTTTTTATTGTATGGGCAATAATGTACAGATCAAATTTCGGAAAACAAATGCGTGCCGTTATGCAGAACAGGACAATGGCACAATGCATGGGAATAAATTCGCGGAAAGTAGACAATATAACATTTTCCATAGGTTCGGGACTTGCGGGGATCGCAGGCTGTTCGATCGCGCTGCTTGGTTCGATAGATTCCACCGTCGGACAAAGTTACATTGTAAATTCGTTCATGGCGGTAGTTCTGGGCGGCGTGGGAAAACTTCTTGGAACGGTCATCGGCTCGGCGATCATCGGTTCGGCAAGTATTTTTACCGAAAATTATACTTCGTCTACAATTGCAAAAGCCATCGTTCTGCTGATAGTTATAATCTTTCTGCAAAGACGTCCGCAGGGATTGTTCGTTATTAAAAGCAGAAGCCTTGATGAGTGAGGAGGGAGCATATGAAATTTATAAAAAAGCAAGGGGACAACATCTGCTTTGCCCTTATTGCGGCGGCTCTGGCAATTATGCCGATGCTTCTTAATGCGGGAGTTATCGGCAGCTCCTCAACAATTCTTTTTCTGGGAAAATGTATTGCATTTGCGGCTGTGGCAATAGGTCTTGATATGATATGGGGATATACGGGGATCTTAAGTCTTGGTCACGGATTGTATTTTTCACTGGGCTGATATTGCATGGCAATGTACCTGAAATTGCAGCAGACAGGCGGTCAGATAACCGATTTTATGCACATAGGCGGAATTGAAAAACTTCCTCTTGTGTGGAGACCGTTTAATTCCTTTGCGGCAACGATCCTGCTTATTATCCTTGTACCTGCCGCGGTAGCGTTCGTTATCGGATATTTCATATTCAAAAAACGCGTAAAAGGAGTATATTTTTCTATAATCTCGCAAGCGCTCACATGGGCGGCATATTCGATATTTATCGCACTTTCTCCTTACACAAACGGAAATGTAGGTATTACCGAGATAAAAACTGTTTTCGGAAGTATAAAAGGCGATTCCAACAGGGGAAATATGTTCCTGCTTTTCTACATCTCACTTGGTATCCTTATCCTGATATATGCGGGAGCAAAATTCCTTATGGGACGGAAATTCGGAAAACTTCTGGTTGCTATCCGTGACGGCGAAAACAGGACTTACTTTTCAGGATATAATGTCAGCGCATACAAAACTTTTATTTACGTTCTTTCTGCAATAATTGCAGGTATCGCAGGAGCGGTATTTGTAAATTTTAACGGTTCTATTACCCCATCGCAAATGACTATTTCCTATTCCATAACAATGGTGATATGGGTCGCAATAGGCGGCAGAGGAACGATCATAGGCGCAGTTGTAGGTGCATTCCTGATAAATCTTTGCGAATATAATTTAAGTTCCGGCAGTATGGTTGAGATATGGCAATATATCATAGGAGCGGTATTCTGCCTGACGATACTTTTCTTTAAAGGCGGCATTGTGGGAATAGTAAAAGAACAGATCCCCGCGCTTATTTCAAAGAAAAAAGCTGCAAAGGAGGCGTAGATCATGTCTGCAAATCAGAATGTTCTGGAGATAAACAGCATTTCCGTATGCTTTGACGGATTTTACGCTCTTACAGAAGTAAAAACATCGGTCAAGCGGAATACGATACATTTTTTCATAGGTCCCAACGGCGCAGGGAAAACTACGCTTCTGGATATTATATGTGCAAAAACTTTGCCCACATCGGGAACGGTGATATTTTATCCGAAAGACAGAGAACCTGTCCGTCTTACGGGAATGAAAGAATATAAGATCGTAACCGAGGGCGTAGGACGTAAATTTCAGGTCCCGTCGGTATTTGTAAATCTTACCGTAGAGGAAAATATGATGCTTTCCCTGAAAGGTCACAAAGGGATAGCAGATTCCATTTTCCGCAGAATTTCCAAAGACGAAAAAGAAAATATCAGTCGGACGCTTGAAAGAGTAGGTCTGAAAGACAGAGCGCCGATCCGCGCGGGAAGTCTTGCTCACGGCGAAAAACAATGGCTGGAGATCGCCATGCAGCTTTTGCAGAAGCCCGAGATAATCATGCTGGACGAACCCGCTGCGGGAATGGGAAAGCCTGAAACATTCAGGACAGGAGAGATCCTGAAAGAGATCAAATCGGAATGCACAGTTATAGTAATTGAACATGATATGGATTTCGTAAAACAGTGCGCTGACGTTGTTACAGTTCTGCATGAAGGGAAACTTCTTACCGAAGGCAGCGTAAGCGATGTTCTCGCGGATAAGACCGTTCAGGCGGTATACCTTGGCAGAGGGGGAGAATAACAATGCTTGAGATCAGAAACATTGATTCCTATTACGGTGAAAGCAAGGTAATAGAGGGACTTTCACTGACAGTTCCCGATGGAAAAATTGTCGGTCTTATCGGAAGAAACGGCGTTGGAAAAAGCACCACGCTTAAAAGTATTATGGGCATCGTCAGAACGCGGGGCGGAGAAATTATTTTTGACGGCGAGGATATTTCAAAAAAGCCCGCATATGAACGTGTAAAGCTCGGCATAGGATATGTTCCGCAGGGACGTGATATTTTCCCGCAGATGACGGTGCAGGAAAATCTTGATCTCGGACTTCAGCCTGTGGGCGGAAAGGGAACGATCCCCGATTATATTTTTGAACTTTTCCCTATACTTCCCAAGTTTGCAAAAAGAAAGGGCGGCGATCTTTCGGGAGGACAGCAGCAACAGCTTGCAGTAGCCCGCGCCCTTGCGGCAAAACCGAAAATTCTGATACTTGACGAACCCACGGAAGGTATTCAGCCGTCAATAATAAACGATATAGGAAAAGCCATCAGGCGTGTAAACAGCGAACTGGGGATAAGTGTTCTTCTTGTGGAACAGTATCTGGATTTTGTCCTGAAAAATACGGATACGGTAAATGTTATGGAAAAGGGCAGAATAATTTACAGCGGAATTACTGCCGAATCGGACGGCAGCGAAATACAGCGGCTTATGACCGAATGATACAGGAGAGTATTTTTATGGAACAGGCTGAAATTCTGATAGTTGATGATCTGCCGGAACATATTGCCTACGCGGGAGCGATACTGAAAAAAGAGGGGTACCGTGTCCATGCTGTTACAAGCGGTGAAGCGGCTTTGAATTTCCTGAAAAAAGCGACTCCCGATCTCATTGTTCTTGATATTAAAATGGAAGGAATGAACGGTCTGGAATTGTGCGGTATGATACACTCATCTCCCGAGACGGCGGATATTCCGATAATTTTCGTTACTTCCGAAGGCAGCAGAGACGTTCTTCGGAAAGGCTTTGAAGCAGGCTGTCGGGATTATGTTGTAAAACCTTTTTTCCGTGAGGAATATGTTGCAAGGATAAGAACGCACCTTGAAATTTCGCGAAAGACAAAAGCACTTGCTTCAGCCAACAGTGAACTGGAGATGTTCGTATCTGCTGTTTCCCATGATCTGAGATCGCCGTTAAATGTTATTGAAATGCTTGCCGACACATTGCAAAGTGAACTTGGGGAAAATGCAGGCGGTGATCCTTTAAAAATATTGGAAATGTTAAAAAGCAAATGCAGGCAGACCGTTACAATGACAGAAAGGCTGCTGGAATTTTCGCGGATGTGCAATATTGTTCCGAACATTGAAAAACTGAATATTGAAAAAATAATTGCGGGACAATTTGCAGAATTACGTTCTCTTGAACCTGAAAGAAAAATTGAACTTAATATGCAGAAACTTCCGAAAATTTACGGCGACAGTGTTCTTGTGCAGTCGGTAATAAAAAATATAATGTCAAACGCATTCAAATTTACCCGTAACAGATCCGATGCGGTCATAGATATAAAAGCAGAATATGCCGAAGGATATACCGTAATATCCATTAAAGACAACGGAGTCGGATTTGACATGAAATACATTGACAAATTGTTCAGCGTATTCCAAAGGCTTCACACCGAAGAAGAATTTGAAGGCAGCGGCGTGGGACTTGCACTTTGCAAAAGAATTATGGAACGTCACGGCGGAAAAATTGAAGCATTCGGCGAACCCGGAAAGGGAGCGGAATTCCGTCTCGGATTCAGAGAACAGAAGCAATAATGTAATAGTTTATCTTAAATTTAAATACAATTAATATTTATAATATCACAAGCCAAACACGTTTATTAAAATTCATTTGTAAAAACAATTATATCTCTCTGCAAATTTCAGGATCTGACATTTTGTATTTATATGACATTGAAAATCGTTATATTATAAAAAATGGTCTGCCGCTTTAAATGACAGGTCATTTTGTTTCAGAATATCTTACTTTTTAAAAACACGTTTTTTAATGATAACCACATCTGCTGCAATTGCAAGGATCGCAGATAACAGCGCAGCTGTAATTGTAAACGGATCAGTCTTTGCAGCAATGCGTTCTGCTCCGCAGAACATGGTCGCTCCCGAAGAAACGTCCTCGCCGTAAGCTTCATCATCAAATACTATAACATAAAATGATAAGTCATAACAAATAAGTTTTATTTATTCAAAAACATAAGAATATTTATTTTTTATGTATTCGGAATACTTTTCTGTACCTTTTGAATTAAAATGCGTTGCATCGCCGAAATATTCATTGCCATAATAACACAGATCCGTATTAACGATTATCTGCGGATAATCTGACTGCAGTTTATTCATGTAATCGGAATATCCCTGCAGATAACTTTCTTCACAAAAATTATATGTAGCTTCATTCATAGGCAAAGTATCAACAATAACATCAATATCATTTTCAATACACATATCAATTGTGATCCGCAGATAATGATCCATAATATCTAAAGGTTCAAAATCACTATATTCCCGTTCCGGTCCTAATGCATCGCAATATTCCTTGTCCCCGAAATTAACTTGTCCTTTTGAATCATTCAGATCACGGTATGTTTCGGAATTCATTTCATACCTGTTTCCATCGAGCGCATTCAAAAACGGTTTTCCGTATTTCTCAACAGAATAATATTTGTACTGTAATCTCAATTCGTTATAATTTTCAGCGATCTCATCCGATTCACCATACAATAACGCCGTATTATATATTTCTTTAATATCCGCATCTGATAATCTGTGAAAATATACGCTCCTTGTCCAGAAACGATCAAAATCCATAAAATGAATCGACGTAAAAGAAATAAATACGGTCTCCGGAGCTTTATTATGATCCAGATATTCTTTCAGACTATAATAACCTTCAACAAATGATGTTCCTCCAAGTGAAAGGTTATATGTTTCGTCCGATAAAAGCAGCGGAGAATATGCAGCTTTTGCTTTTGAATCTCCCAATATTATTACTTTATTGTAATCTGTATTATTGTATATATAATCCTTTTGCTGCTTATACATTGCATATTCACCGTCAAAAAAATACATCGGAAATATTGCAAACGCAACATATATCGATATAAAGAATAAAAGTACAGGCATTATGAATATTGCGGATCCTAAAATAAATTTTGAAAGTTTAGTCTTCATTTAAATCACCTCAGAATTGAAAATATAAGAACTCGGATGTTGTACTGAGTGAAAAATAAAACACGATAAAAGCCGAGAGATAATATATTGCCCACCTTATAACTATCGGTCTTTTTGTTATAAGTTCCTGATTGTTTTTACCTGCATATTGCCTGAAATCACAAACGATCTGTATTATTCCTAATGCACAAACAACGATAAGTGCTTCAATACCGCCGAAATCGGGAATGCCTTCTCTTATCGCGCGGAGCTGCTTCGTTATTCCGTTGTTCCATACAAATGCGCGTTTGTACATAATAAATGTCTGCGCAAGGCTTTCAGCGCGGAAAGCTATATTTCCTATACTTACAAGCAAAAATGTCCTTATGACCTGAAATGCATTCCAGATCAGACTTTTTTCATTGATATGAAGTCTGCTTTTTAATTTTTTGAAAACAGGTTCAAACACTTGTCCTGATACTATCACTATCCAGAAGAACCAGCCCTGACCTATCATATATTTCCATGAGCTGCCGTGCCATATTCCCATTAATGTCCATACAACAAACATAGCGGCATAATATGGTATTTTCTGTCCCCATTTGCCCCACTTATTTTTCAGTTTTTTACTTGTGCTTTTAAATGAATTTGTTCTTGAGATCGGAAACATCACATAATCCTTGAGCCATGCGCCAAGCGTTATGTGCCAACGGCTCCAGAATTCCTGAACGCTCTTTGAAAGAAACGGAACGTTGAAATTTTCCGGAAGTATTATTCCGAAACATTTTGAAATGCCTGTTACAATATCCATACAGCCTGAAAAATCAAAAAACAGCTGGATCATGAACAAACACGCTGAAACAATTACCCACAGTCCTGAAAAAATATACGTATAATCAAACATAACATTTACTATCATAGCTATACGATCGGCAACAACGACCTTTTTTAAAAGTCCCCATAAAACTCTTCTTATTCCCGAAAGAACGCGGTCATGATCAAAGCGATGTTCTTCAAAAAGCTGCGTTCCAGTCTGTGAATACCTGCATATAGGACCTGAGACCATCTGAGGAAAATATATTGTGAATAAAAGAAGTTTTAACGGATCCTTTTCCGGCTCAAAAGCTTCTCCGTAACAATCCACAAGATAAGATACCAGTGAAAGCGTATAATAACTTATTGCAAGCGGAGCTATCCAGTTCACCTCCGCAATACTTTTGCCCGTCCAATAGTTGAATGTTCCGATAAACATATTTGTATATTTAAGGGCAACAAGTATGCCCACATTTAAAATAACAGTCAGAGCCAGAACGATCCGTTTTTTCTTAATATCATCGACTTTTCTGAAATACAGCGCCGCTGCCCATACTGTAAATACACTGATAATTATGTAAATAAAAGTATATGGTTCAACAGTCAGAAAATAAAAAATAAGGCTGTCCGCCAGAAGTACGAGCCACTGAAATTTATGTGGAACAAGACAGTAGATCAACAGGCTTACTCCTACAAATGCAAAAAATAAAAATGATGTTATATCCAAAAATTACTCCTCCCATAATACCGTCTCAGTAATTGCCTTGTCAATATTCTTAACTGCATGATCAAGATCAACACCTGCTTACTTTTTCTCAATATGCCTGATAAGCGCATCAAGGAATTCACCCACATTTTTTGAACCCGAAATTTCGGCAAGGGTGAATCTTATGCCGAATTCGTCCTCAATGTCGCTGACAAGGCTCAGGTGCGAAAGGCTGTCCCATTCCTCAACATCGGCGGCGGTACTCTCTTCGGTAAGTTCTACTTCATCGTTGTCAAATACGTCCCTTGCGATCTCATTAAATTTTGCAAGTATTTCATTTCTTTCCATTATTGATCGATCTCCTTGATATAAATTTTCTTTTCTTTGTATGTATCAACATCTGTCACATATTGATCTTCGGAAATTTCCTCAAATCCCATTGTTTTGTAAATATCCTTTACCATGCTGTTTTTCGGGGTCGAGATATATTCGCCGTAAACTTTTTTAAAGCCGTTTGCTTTTGCCCTTTTAATAAGCTGATTTACTATGAATTCTTCCATTCCCCTTTTTAATACGCGGCAGCTCATAAGCCATGTATCTATAAAAAGCTCCGTATCGGATCTTTTCTTCATTATTATCACGCCCACAAGTCCGTGATCTCCGAATTTATCCTTTAAATTATAGTAAATTGTCAGATAATCTTTATCATTTGCAATATTCTGAATATCCGATTCGGTATATCTTACCGTTCTTAAATTGAACTGGTTCGAGCGCTGTGTAAGCTGAGCTATACGCGAATATTTCGACTCTTCAAAAGGCTTTGCTTCGCCTTCCATTTCAAGGCTTTCAAGATAACCGTCAATGGAATCAAAGGACATCATCAATTTAGTGCGTTCAAATTCCGCCTGATAAAGTTTTGTCCTGTCCGAACCCGCACCCGTAAATGATGCCGTTTCAAAATAATTCTGCTGCTGCAAATATCCGAGATACAGCGCGGGATCTTCAGGAAGTTCAGGAACTTCAATTTCGGGGATCATCTGCCGCACAAGATTTCTTTCAAAAGGATTGTCGTCAATAAATACCATTGAATCCATTCCGATATTGAGTGTTTTTTGTATAAGCCGTATATTTGAAGCCTTATCTTCCCAGTTGGCAACAAAAAGCGCGATATCCGAAAGCCGCAGTATCATTTCATCATGTTCTTCAAAAGGCTTTTTGGCGGTGTCCTCATTGTTTTTACTGCAAATGCAAAGAATTATCCCGCACTCTTTAAGCTGTTTCAGCCAACGCTGAAAATCCGTAAAAACGTGTCCCCTGCCCAGTTCGCCTATTTCGATATTCTCCATTCCGTCATCGCCGATAACTCCGCCCCAGAGGGTGTTGTCAAGATCAAGAACAACGCATTTCTTTATCCTTCCGGAAAGCGCTTTCAGAACGTCAATTACCGTTTTTGCAGCAAACGGTAAAGCGTCCGTTGATATGGTCATTTTAGCATTGTAATAAAGCGGAGCATCATAAAATTTTTCGGTCCCAAACTGAATTTGCACAGACAAAAGATCTATCGGGTAAACATTATTCTGCTTTGACATAGCGCCTTCAAGCAGATAATTAAGTTTTCTGATCTGAAATGCAAAAGCGGTGTCCGCCTTAGCAGAATAATTTCCCAGAGCCTTGTCGTCAATTTCGGTGAAATTCATCTGCAAAATATTTGCCTTGCAATTTTTTGAGATCAATTCCCAGTACATCGTTATTTTTGACATTATCGTTTCTGCAAATCCCGAACGCGCTTCAAGAGGAAGATCGAGAAATTCCTCATACAGCTTGTCCGTTCCGAGCCATAAAAGTATGCTGTCCGGAGAGAAACCGTAAACTTCCGACACGGGATCTAAGAGCTGTGCTTCTATCTGATTATAGTCGGTATCGAAAACTTCCAGCGGAAGATTTTCAAGCACTGCATATCCGCGTATTGCAACAGACAAAAACTGCGTGGACACGTTGCCCAGCATTGCAAGGCGGCGGGAATTTCCTGTCGGTTTTTGATTTGAATTTTTTCGCAGGTCTTTGAAAGTGTACATCAACATTCTCTCCATTTGCAAGAAAATTTTCTGCTGTGTAAAATAAACAATCATAATAATTATACCATAACCCATATATATATATATATATATATATATATCGTGTAAATTTTTTGTAAATTATACCATCAAATTGTGTTCAAATAACTTGATCATTCTTCATCACCTCGGGTCTTTCGCAAAAATAAGAAATCAAAGAAAATCAATGATTTTGTGTATAAAAACTATTGACATACGGGAAAATATATGTTATTATTTTAACAGCGCAGTTCATTTGTACCCTCCTGCGCATTCCGACAAATCAAAACCGGGACTTTCAGGCATGAAGTCCGTTCATGCCTTTTTATTTTGGAGATGAAAATTTATGTATATTCTTAAAACCGAAGCCGCTTTTGACAGCGCACACTTTCTTGCGGGTTATGACGGAAAATGCAGCAATCTTCACGGACACCGCTGGATAATTTCTGCGGAGATCAAATCGGAAAAACTTCACCAAAGCGGACAATTGCGGGGAATGGTGACGGATTTCGGAGATATAAAAAAAGATCTGAAAGATCTTGCAGACAGTTTCGACCACGCTTTTATTTACGAAAAAAATTCCCTGAAAAGCGAGACCGTTTCCGCATTAAAAAGTGAAAATTTTAAATTGATAGAAGTGGATTTCCGACCGACTGCGGAAAATTTTGCGGAATATTTTTTTAATTGCCTTGAAAATAAAGGCTATTCCGTAAAAGCGGTAACAGTCTATGAAACGCCGAACAACTGCGCAATTTACACAAAGGAATGAAATTTTATGCATGAATATAAAATTGCCGAAACATTTTCAAGCATTAACGGCGAGGGCGTGAAAGCGGGACAGCTTGCGTTTTTTATAAGATTTACAGGCTGCAATTTAAACTGTTCCTACTGCGACACAAAATGGGCAAATGAAGCAGACGCGCCGTTTATACACATGACTGCGGAGAAAATTTTAGAAGCCGCAAAAAAAAGTGGGATAAAAAATATTACCGTAACGGGCGGCGAACCGCTTATTCAGGAAGAGATCATTCCGCTTTTAAAATTGCTGTGCGAAAATAATTTCAACGTGGAAATCGAAACAAACGGCGCGGCGGATATTTCCGAAGCGGCGGGAATTTTTCCGAACCGTCCGTCAATTACTCTTGATTATAAATTGCCGTCCAGCGGAATGGAAAAATTCATGCGCATGGAAAATTATAATTTTCTTGAAAAAACCGACACGGTAAAATTTGTTTCGGGAAGTATTTCCGATCTGGAAAAAGCCGCGGAAATAATTTCGGAATATAATTTAACGGATAAATGTCACGTTTATTTAAGTCCCGTTTTCGGGAAAATAATTCCCGAAGATATGGTGGATTTTATGCTTGAAAATAATCTTAACGGAGTTAATTTGCAGCTCCAATTACACAAATATATCTGGGATCCGGATAAAAGAGGTGTCTGATTTGGATAAAATAAATTATGCGGAAATCGAAAAGCACATCAGAGGAATTTTAATTGCCCTTGGCGACGATCCCGACCGCGAGGGACTCCGCGAAACTCCCGCGCGTGTCGCGAAAATGTACGGCGAAGTTTTCGAGGGAATGAACTATACAAACGCGGAAATTGCGGAGATGTTCAACAAATCCTTTGAGGACGGCTTTTCCCACAGCGAAAACGATATTGTAGTTGTAAAGGATATTGAGGTATTTTCCTATTGCGAACATCATCTTGCGCTTATGTACGATATGAAAGTCACTGTTGCATATGTTCCGAAAGGGAAAGTGCTGGGGCTTTCCAAAATCGCACGAATCGCAGATATGGCGGCAAAACGTCTGCAATTGCAGGAACGTCTCGGCGCGGATATTGCTGAGATAATCACCCTTGCAAGCGGTTCTGAGGACGTGGCAGTTTTCATTGAAGCAAATCACAGCTGCATGACCGCCCGCGGAATTAAAAAGCCCGCCGCAAAGACGGTCACTTCCACGCTTCGGGGACGTTTTGAAACGGACAATAATCTGCGTGATAAATTATATTTCCAAATTAAATAATTTTTTTATTTTTTGATTCTAAAATTACGCATTACGCATTACGAATTACGAATTATCCGGGAAGTGGAGGTAATTATATGAAAGCTCTTGTTTTATTCAGCGGCGGGGTGGACAGTTCCACCTGCCTTGCCATGGCTGTTAAAAAATACGGCGCGGGAAATGTGATCGCGCTTTCGATATTTTACGGACAGAAACACGATCGGGAAATTTCCGCCGCGGACGCCGTTGCAGAATTTTACGGCGTGGAACACATCAAGCTTGATCTGAGCCTGATATTTGATTTCAGCGACTGTTCCCTGCTTTCCCGCTCGAAAGAGGAAATTCCCCACGAAAGCTATGCGGAACAGCTTGAAAAGACGGACGGCGCGCCCGTTTCCACCTATGTGCCGTTCAGAAACGGACTGTTTATTTCCGCGGCGGCAAGCGTGGCAATTTCCAAAGGCTGCGGGATAATTTTCTACGGCGCACACGCGGACGATGCGGCAGGAAACGCCTATCCCGACTGTTCGGACAGTTTCAACAAGGCTATGAACGAAGCCGTTTGGCTTGGCAGCGGCAATCAGGTAAAGATCGAAGCTCCCTTTGTGGGAATGACAAAAGCACAAGTGGTAAAAACAGGACTTGAACTTGGCGTTCCCTATGAACTTACATGGAGCTGTTACGAAGGCGGGGAAAAACCCTGCGGCGTTTGCGGAACTTGCCGCGACAGAATAGCGGCTTTTGAAGCAAACGGCGTACATGATCCGCTGAAATATTAAAGGAGACTGATCTTATGCAGGACGGCGCAAAAGCTTTAATGGTCGATCTCGGTCTTAAAGTTCCGAAAAAAGTTCCCGATGGTTTTGAAAACATGATACGGGATATTGTTCCCGACCTGAATTATTCAAGCAAAAATATGTCTGCGTTCTATGATTGTTATTTTACAAATGAATCGCTGGACAATATAGCCAAGAAATATCTGTACACGCCGAAATATCTGAAAAATCTCAAAAAGGATATTTGCGGCAAAATAAAATTATCCGAAAAATTTGCAAAATACCGCACTTCCGAAAAGGGCAGTTTTTATTCCAAAGAATACGTCCGCGGGTTTGACGAAGGATATAAAACAGGTCATGAGGACGCTTACGACGACGGTTACACCATCGGCAGGAACGAAGGCTATCAGATAGGCTATCAGGACGGTTTGCAGGCGGCTCTGAAATGCAATTTTGATCTTGAAAGCATAATTGCGGCAGTTTTCCCCGATGATGAAGTCAGCGCCGAACCTACAATTCTCATTGAGGAAGCAGGCTTCTCCGCAAGACTTTCCAACGCGCTGCAAAGGGCGGGTTACAGTTACATTGAAGAAGTTATCGGAGCAGGATCGGAAAAGATACGCAGTATCCGCGGGATCGGCGGCACAGCATATGCGGAACTTGTTGACGCTCTTGTTATGAAATACGGCGAAGATCCCACAAAATGGATAATATAAGGAGGCAGAACCATGCGAACACAGCAGGAAACGGAAGGAATAACGCTTCTGGGAAATCAGAAAACAAAATATCCGGACGATTACGCTCCGGAAGTTCTGGAAACTTTTGCGAACAAGCACCCCGACAACGACTATTTTGTAAAATTCAACTGTCCCGAGTTCACAAGTCTTTGCCCCATAACCGGGCAGCCTGATTTTGCCTCGGTGTACATTTCCTATGTTCCCAATGAAAGAATGGTGGAAAGCAAGTCTCTGAAACTTTATCTTTACAGCTTCAGAAATCACGGCGATTTTCACGAGGACTGCATGAACATCATCATGAAGGATCTTATCAGGCTTATGGATCCGAAATATATTGAAGTATGGGGAAAATTCACCCCCCGCGGCGGAATTTCCATAGACCCTTACTGCAATTACGGCAAAAAAGGAACTTTATGGGAAAAAGTTGCTCTGGAACGTCTCACCCATCACGATCTTTATCCCGAAAAGATCGACAACAGGTAATTTTCAGAAAAATTCAAAAAAATGCTTGACAAACACTTGACAATATGATATACTTTAATAGTTGCCTGTAAAACAGGCAAAGCTATCGAATTCTAAAGACAGCAGGCGGCAAAAGTCGGACGAGGAGTGGAAAGAGAGTTTCCCTTGTCCGTGAGCCATAATTCCTGCCGAGGAAAAGATGGTGAGTATAAACGTGTACTTGCGCCTTTTCCTGCACGGAAAAGGTTTTCTTTTTGAATTCCGGATAGCAGAATCAATATTCGGAGGTGAAATTTCATGCCAAGCGAAAAGATTCTCGAAACCAAAAAAGCAAGAGTTGAAGCTATCACCGAAATGCTCAAGAACGCTTCCGCAGGTGTCATTGTTGACTACAAGGGAATTACCGTTGAGGAAGACACCAAGCTCAGAAAAGATCTGAGAGAAGCAGGCGTTAATTATTTCGTTGAGAAGAACTCCATGCTCCGCTTTGCGGTAAAGAATGTCGGTCTTGACGGACTTACAGACGTTCTGAAAGGCACAACTGCCATTGCTGTTACAGACGGCGACGAAACTGCTCCCGCGCGTATCCTCGGTAAATTTGCCGAAGATTCCGAGGACAAGTTCAGCCTTAAAGCAGGATTTATCGGCAGCGAGATCTACGATGCAAAGGGCGTAAAGGCTCTTTCCAAGATCCCTTCCAAGGAGACCCTTCTTGCACAGCTTCTTGGTTCACTCAAAGCACCTATGCAGAACCTTGCTGCAACACTTCAGGCTCTTTCCGAGAAGAAGGCTGCGGAAGAATCCGCTTAATTGCAGCACAGGCGGAACAAGCGGCATGATCATTTTTGCAGCTTGACCGTTTCGGAAACCGATGGCGGCATACCTCTTTTTGCGGCATGACCGTCACACAAACCACAAGTTAAAAACTATTTATTTGAAAAGGAGATAATTATCATGGCATCTGAGAAAGTTACAAGCATTCTTGATTCTATCGACGCTCTTTCCATTCTGGAACTGAACGAACTGGTTGAGGGCATTCAGGAAAAATACGGCGTATCTGCTGTTGTAGCAGCTGCTGCACCCGCTGCAGGCGGAGCAGGCGCTGCTGAGGAGAAGTCCGAATTTGACGTAATCCTTGCTTCCTTCGGTGAGAAGAAGATGGACGTTATCAAGGCTGTTAAGGACATCTGCGGTCTGTCCCTTAAGGAAGCTAAGGAGCTTGTTGAAGCTGCTCCTAAGGCTGTTAAGGAAGGCGCTTCCAAGGCTGACGCTGAGGAAATCAAGACCAAGCTCGAAGCTGCAGGCGCAACTGTTGAACTCAAGTAAGATAAACAAGATCGCGGCGTGAAGTTTTTGCTTCACGCCGCTTTTTTTGCATATTTATAACACAAGATCCCCCCGATCGCTCGGAGGGATCCTGCGTTTTTAGAGAATTGGGGTTATAGCAAATCCTGATCGGATAAACTATCTCAGAAAACTCTCTTCTTGAGAATTACAGCCGATACTGCAAGTGCTGCAAATGTTACAACTACTGCAACGGGAGCGGCAGAAGTTTCGCTTTCTTCGTAAATGCCTGCGCCTGAGGAAACGTCCTCGCCGTAAGCTTCATCGTCAAATACGATAACGTAATCGGAAGCGTGCTTCATTGTGAAGTCTGCAATGCCGCCTTCAACCTTGGAGCTGCCGATGAATTCGAGCTTGCCGCCGTTGAGCCAGTAGAGATTTGCATACTTGCCGTTGTACTTAGCGTCAACAGGAATGTTTACTACTGCGGAGAATCCGAAGTCACCGCTGTACGCAAGTGAGAACTGGAATGTATCGTTATCCTTTGCAACTTCTTTGATCTGATCTGCTGTTGCTGCTGTGGTGTTGAGAGTGATACCAAGATCCATGCCCTCAGCCTTTGCAGCGTCAGCTGCTGCGATCTCCCATGAAGCACCGTTTGCGAGTTTAAACTCTGCGTCCTTGCCCGAAACGGAATCAATAACGTCCTTGGAAACTACAGTTGAATCACCGAGTGTAACGGAAGTGCTTCCGCTTGCAGCTGCTGTTTCGCCTGCGCTCGCTGCGGGTGCGGATTTCTGATCAATAACAACAGGAGGCATACCAACGCCCTGATGCTTGTTGCTGCTTACTGTAGGAGCAGAAGCTGTTGTATTATCTCCGCTGCTGCCGCCGTTGTCGGTAGTTTCGCCGCCGGTGGAAGGATTTTCAGTTGCTGCCTTTACAGATGCTTTTATGCTGCACTTAAGAGATTTACCTAAATCAGCTGTCTGAAGCTTAATGCTGAACGCGCATTGTGCAATTTTCGTTCCGTCATCTTTTTCTCCTTCAGCAGCTACAGCGGTCAAAGGATTTGTTACTGTTCTTTTTTCGCCACCGACTTCAAGGTCTGCAACTTCAATAGTGATTGTTTTTCCTATAAGAGTTGTATCATCTGAGCTTAACTGAATTCCTTCATTACAGATCTCATGGTAATTATCTTTCTTTATATCCTCAGTTTCACCAATAGCACTCCATTCAGCTGATACAGCTTCTCCGCCTATTTCTATTTCTTTCGGATCACTGGCAACCCATTTCCACAACATTTTGTCGCCATCTTTAAGCTCTTCACCATTGGGGTCTTTATTGTCGTTAACAACATAAAACACATAAGTACCTTTTATTGGTTCAACTTCTTCCTCTTCGGGGGTCTTTTCAGGTTCTTGTGCAGCTTTCTTGTAAAGTTTTACAGAATTAATTGTAATATCACCATTAAAAGCATCAGTAACATCATTTGTCGATGTGCTTAACTGATACCCAATAGCACTAAATATTTTGCCTTTAAGCTCATCTTTAGTTAAATCAAGTGTCAAAGTTCCATCTTTAGCTGTTCCGGCTGTAGCAACCCATTTGGTAGGATTTTCTTTATCATTGTCACCGGTATTAATAAAAAGACTAATACTCTCAGCATTTCCAAGACTGCTTATTTTAACGTCCATCTCAATTTTTGTGTAATCGTCGCATTTTAAAGGTGTATTGTAGCTATAACCTTCAAATGTAACATTACAAGCAGAACCCCATTCACCATTAGCTACAAAAGTGCCTTCCACTTTAACGTTGCTTGCTACTGTTACAACATCTGCCTCTTCTGCCGCACTCACGGACAAGCTTGAAAACGCCATGGCAGACACTGCCAAAGCCGCTGCGGTTATGCCCGCAAGCAGTTTCCTCAATTTCATATTATATTCCCTCTTTTCTAAAATTTTGCAGTCCATACTGCAATATTTGATACAAATACATTATATCACAAAAAAAAAAAAAAGCAATATATATTTTACACAAAATTCATATTTGCAATTTGTGCAAACTATACAGACTTATGTTGGCAGAGATTTTTGCCAAAACCCTTGACAATTTCACAGAAATGGTGTATTATAAAACTGTAAATTACCATCGTTCCAACGTGCAGCGGCGCCGTTTGTCCCTGCGCGCTGTTTTTATTTTTTGTCGGGGAAAAATTAACATTATCTGCTTTGATAAATTCTTGACAATCAGAGCAAAAACGATTATAATTTACTATAAGGAGATGTGTCTCCGCTCATAACTTCTTGAAAGGATTGATACGAATGGGTCTTACTTTGACCGAAAAAATTCTGAAAGCTCATCTCGTTGACGGCGAATTCGTCAAGGGCAGCGAAATTGGCATAAGGATCGACCAGACTTTAACACAGGACGCTACAGGTACAATGGCGTACCTTGAATTTGAAGCTATGGGTGTCCCCAGAGTAAAAACCGAACGTTCCGTGGCTTATATCGACCATAATACCCTTCAGTCAGGCTTTGAAAACGCTGACGATCACCGCTTTATCGGCTCTGCCGCTAAAAAACACGGCATTTACTTCTCCCGTCCCGGAAACGGTATCTGCCATCAGGTACACCTTGAAAGATTCGGCATTCCCGGTAAAACTCTTATCGGCTCCGACAGCCACACCCCCACAGGCGGCGGTCTGGGAATGATCGCTATCGGCGCAGGCGGTCTGGACGTTGCCGTTGCTATGGGCGGCGGCGCATACTATATTACATATCCTAAGATCGTAAATGTTAAACTTACGGGAAAACTTTCCCCTTGGGTCGCTGCCAAGGACGTTATCCTTGAAGTTCTCCGCATAATGTCCGTCAAGGGCGGCGTGGGAAAAGTGATCGAATACACAGGCGACGGAGTAAAAACTCTCAGCGTTCCCGAAAGAGCAACTATCACCAACATGGGCGCGGAACTTGGCGCAACAACGTCAATTTTCCCTTCGGACGAAATTACAAAGCAGTTCCTGAAAGCCCAGAAGCGCGAAGACGTCTGGACGGAACTTTCCGCCGATCCCGATGCAATCTACGATGAAACTATAGAAATTGACCTCAGCGAACTTGCTCCACTTGCGGCTTGTCCTCATTCCCCCGACAATATCAAGACCGCCAAGGAACTTGAAGGCATGAAGATAGATCAGGTCTGCATAGGTTCCTGCACCAACAGCTCGCTCATGGACATGATGAAGGTCGCTCATATCCTTAAAGGAAAGACCGTTCACCCGGACGTTTCCCTTGCAATTGCCCCGGGTTCAAAGCAAGTTCTCAATATGCTTGCGCAGAACGGCGCGCTTTCGATCATGATAGATGCGGGCGCGAGAATTCTGGAAAGTGCCTGCGGTCCCTGCATAGGTATGGGACAATCCCCTAATTCCAAGGGAATTTCCCTGCGTACTTTCAACAGAAACTTTGAAGGACGCTCGGGAACCAAGGACGGACAGATCTATCTTGTTTCTCCCGAAGTTGCGGCGATCTCCGCCATCAACGGCGTATTTACCGACCCGAGATGTCTCGGCGAAATGCCTGTATTTGAAATGCCGCAGGAATTTGTCATCAACGACAATATGATAACTCCTCCCGCTCCCGAGTCGGAAATGGACAAAGTTGAGATTCTCCGCGGTCCTAACATAAAGCCGTTTCCCGCAACTCACCCGCTTCTTGATACTATAGACGCGGCTTGCTCACTTAAAGTGGGAGACAACATCACCACCGACCACATCATGCCCGCAGGCGCGAAGATCCTTCCGCTGCGTTCAAATATCCCTGCAATTTCCAAATACTGCTTTACGGTATGTGACGAATCCTTCCCTGCCCGCGCGGAAAGTCTCGGAAAGAGCATTATTGTCGGCGGCGCAAACTACGGACAGGGTTCTTCCCGTGAACACGCGGCACTTGCTCCGCTCCATCTTGGAGTAAAAGCAGTGCTTGTAAAGAGTTTTGCAAGAATACACCGCGCAAACCTTATAAACGCGGGAATACTTCCCCTTACATTCAAGAACGAAGCGGACTATGACAAAATTTCCCAAGGCGATCAGCTTGTTATTAAGAACGTCCGCGAAGCGATCGAAAAGGGCGAGACCGAACTTACCCTTAAAAACAAGACCACAGGCGACAAGATAACCGTCCTTTGCGAACTTTCGGGACGTACAAAGGATATTATACTTGCGGGCGGACTTCTTGACTACACCCGCGAAAGCCTGAAATAATGCTGCTTTCAAGATGCGGCATCGACTGCGAAAAATGTATCAACCGCCGCGAATGCGACTGTCCCGGCTGCACCGAACTTGAAGAGGGCAACTGGGCGGGAAACTGTGAAATAAAAAAGTGCTGCGAACAGAAATTTCTCCCACACTGCGGAAAGTGCCCCGCATTCCCCTGTGATATGCTGCGGAATACCGCATTTGATCCCGAGGAAGGCGACGACGGAGAACGGCTCATCGACCTGAAACACATCACCGAAGAAGAGCCGTCCCATCTGGAAACCGTTGCAACGAGAGTTGTTGTCGGTTTCCTCGTGGGAGCAGTCCTCGGAGCGGTGCTCGGAGCATTTTCGGGAAACGTCCTGCCCATAACGGTGGCGGGAGTTCTGGCAGGCACGGCAATAGGGATCATGGTAAATATTTTCAAAGGAGACAGACAATGAAGAAATGCCTTTCCGCCAACGTCCTGAAAATTATTGCCGCCGCCGCAATGCTCATCGACCACATAGCTTGGTGCTTTGCAGACACCTACTCCGTTCCCGGACAGATAATGCACATCATCGGCAGAATGACCGCTCCCATAATGTGCTATTTCATTGCGGAAGGTTTTCATTACACCAAAAGCCGCGGGAAATATCTGCTGCGGCTGGGGATCTTTGCGGTAATATCCTGGTTCCCGTTCATATTTATGGAATACGGAACTTTCCCCATATACTTCGTCAATGGGAAAATAGGCGTAATTTACTATCAGAGCGTTATTTTCACTCTGTTTCTGGGACTTCTTTCGCTGGTGGTGATACACAGCGAAAAACTGAATATCCCTCTCAAAGTTATTATCATGATAGTTATACTGCCGCTTTCTTTCCTGGGAGACTGGTTCGCGTTTGCAGTCCTGTGGATAATTGTCTTTGATATGTTCAGGGGAAATTTCCTGAATCAGGCACTGGGCTTCACGGCAGTTTCTATCCTGCTGATGTTCTATTTGTGGTTCGTTTTATCGCAGCCGGTGACCGAATCTCTTTTCCAGTTGGGAGTCCTGCTATCGCTGATACCGCTTTATTTCTACAGCGGCGAAAGAGGACGGGGCGGACGTTTCGGAAAATGGTTCTTTTACATTTTCTATCCCGCGCATATGCTTATTCTCGGAATTATAAACATTCTTATTTAGGAGGAATTTACAATGGCTGAGACTGAAAAAATACAGATGACCACTCCCCTTGTCGAAATGGACGGGGACGAAATGACAAGAATTATCTGGAAAATGATAAAGGATATTCTTATCAGACCTTACGTTGACTTAAAGACCGAATACTATGATCTCGGTCTGAAACACAGAAACGAGACCGATGACCGCGTTACTTTTGATTCCGCGGAAGCTACAAAGAAGTACGGCGTTGCGGTAAAGTGCGCAACTATCACTCCAAACGCCCAGAGAATGACAGAATACAACCTGAAAGAAATGTGGAAGTCTCCTAACGGAACTATCCGTGCGATACTTGACGGAACAGTGTTCAGAAAACCGATACTTGTCAAGGGAATAGTTCCGTATATTCCCACATGGACAAAGCCTATCACAATTGCCCGTCACGCTTACGGAGACATTTACAAGAACACCGAACTGAAAGTTCCCAAGGGTTCAAAGGCGGAGCTTGTTGTTACAGACGAAAACGGCAAGGAGACCCGCGCTCTGATACATGATTTCAAGACAAGCGACGGAATTATCCAAGGCGTTCACAATATGGACAACTCTATTTCTTCCTTTGCAAGAGCCTGCTTCAACTATGCTCTTGATGCAAAAGAAGACTTATGGTTCGCGTCAAAGGATACTATTTCCAAGATATACGATCACCGTTTCAAGGACATCTTTGCGGAGATCTACGAGAACGAATACAAGGCAAAATTTGAAGCTGCGGGAATTGAGTATTTCTACACACTTATAGATGATGTCATTGCAAGAGTTATCCGCTCCGAAGGCGGATTTATCTGGGCTTGCAAGAACTATGACGGCGATGTTATGTCCGATATGCTGGCAACTGCTTTCGGAAGCCTCGGACTTATGACTTCCGTGCTTGTTTCCCCCGACGGCGTTTACGAATACGAAGCCGCTCACGGAACAGTTACCCGCCATTATTACAACTATCTCAAAGGCGAAAAGACTTCCACCAACCCCATTGCAACGATTTTTGCATGGAGCGGCGCTTTCCGCAAGAGAGCCGAAATGGATAACCTCCCCGCACTTGCGGACTATGCCGACAAACTTGAAAAAGCTTCCATTCAGACAATGGAGGACGGCATTATGGATAAGAACCTTGCCGCAGTTTCCAAGCTTGAAAACAAACAGCCCGTTGATACCGAAACTTTCCTGAACGAGATCAACAAGAGACTTGCCGCGCTTATGAAGTGATCCCACCGTTATCCCGAAAGGAGAAGCAGTCAAATGCCAAAAGAAACAAAGAAAAATGATGTTTCATATTCGGTCATAAGGCGGCTGCCCCGATATTACCGATTCATCGGCGAACTTTTAAAGCAGGGAACGGTAAGGATCTCTTCGGGAAAGCTTGCGGAAAAAATGTCTCTCACCGCTTCGCAGATACGTCAGGATCTTAACTGTTTCGGAGGATTCGGACAGCAGGGTTACGGATACAATCTGACCGAACTGCAAAATGAAATAGGCAATATCCTCGGCGTACACGAGGTGAAGAAAGCCGTTCTCATCGGCGTCGGGAATCTGGGAAGGGCAATTGCCGCGCATATGGATTTTGCGGAATACGGCTGTAAGCTTGCGGGGCTTTTCGACAGTGACAAGGACAAGATCGGAGAAACAGCGGCGGAACTTAAAATATTGGATATCTCCGAACTGGAAAACTTCTGCCGCCGCGAATCGCCGCAAATTGCCATTCTCTGTATCCCAAAATCATCGGCGCAGCAGATCGCGGACAGGCTTGTAAAGCTGGGAGTGAAGGCTTTCTGGAATTTCAGCCACTATGACATAAAAATTTCCCACAAAGATGTTGTTGTGGAAAACGTCCATCTCGGCGACAGCCTTCTGATGCTTTCCTATGGGCTGAACCACAGCTCCGAAGAATGATTTTACAAAAAATTCAGATATCGCCCTTGACAAAACATTCTGACTGTGTTAAAATGTTTTCATATCAAAATGCTGTGAAGTGAAGAAGTAACCGGATCTGAACCGTTTCAGAGAGTCCTTGGCAGGTGAAAAAGGATAACGGAGCTTTCGGCGAATACATCATGGAGCTTGTACCCTGAACTTGCAGTAAGGGTATGCGGGCAACGTCCGTTAAAGCGTTCCAAGGTCGGGAATTTTCCCGATAAATTGAGGTGGTACCGCGGTTTTTCGCCCTCTGCACATTTGCAGAGGGCTTTTTATTTTACCGCAGGATCATGAAAGGGTGTGATATAAGTGAGATCAGTATATGATTTCATGGCTTATGGAAAGATTTCGGGAAAAAACATTATAAAATAAAATTTCAGGAGGATAAGTATGACTTTATATGACGAACTTGTAGCAAGAGGTCTTATTGCACAGGTAACCGACGAAGAAGAGATCAAAAAGATGATAAACGAGGGGAAAGCCACATTCTACATCGGCTTTGACCCCACTGCGGACAGTCTCCATGTAGGACATTTTATGGCGCTTTGCCTTATGAAGCGTTTGCAGATGGCAGGAAACCGTCCTATTGCCCTGCTTGGCGGCGGAACGGGAATGATAGGCGATCCCTCGGGAAAATCCGATATGCGGAAGATGCTCACCAAAGAGGACATTGACCATAATATCGAGTGTTTCAAGAAGCAGATGAGCCGTTTTATCGACTTTTCGGACGGAAAAGCTATCATGGTAAACAACGCCGACTGGCTCATGAACCTGAATTATATCGACGTTCTGCGGGAAGTGGGAGCCTGCTTTTCGGTAAACAAAATGCTCACATTCGAGTGTTACAAGCAGAGAATGGAGCGGGGACTCACCTTCCTTGAGTTCAACTACATGATAATGCAGAGTTACGACTTCTATATGCTGTTTCAGAAGTACGGCTGCAATATGCAGTTCGGCGGCGACGATCAGTGGGCAAATATGCTTGGCGGCACGGAACTTATCCGCAAAAAGCTTGGCAAGGACGCTCATGCAATGACCATTACCCTGCTTCTGAATTCCGAAGGCAAGAAGATGGGCAAGACCGAAAAAGGCGCGGTATGGCTCGATCCCGAGAAAACGCCTCCTTACGACTTCTATCAATACTGGCGGAACGTTGCGGACGCGGACGTTATGAAGTGCATTCGTATGCTCACATTCCTGCCTATGGAAGAAATTGAAGCAATGTCCGATTGGGAAGGAAGTCAGCTCAACAAGGCAAAGGAGATACTTGCATTTGAGCTTACAAAGCTTGTCCACGGCGAGGAAGAAGCGATAAAGGCGCAGAACAGTGCGAAAGTGCTTTTCGGCGGCAGCGGAAACACGGACGATATGCCGTCCACGGAGATCCCCGCTTCGGAGATCCCGGCTGACGGGATAAACATTCTTGATCTGCTTGTAAAGACCACGCTTGCGCCTTCCAAGAGCGAAGCACGCCGCCTTGTACAGCAGGGAGGAATTTCCGTTGATGATGTAAAGATCGCCGATCCCAATGCGCTTATAAAAATTGAAACGGAAGTAATTATCAAAAAGGGAAAGAAAGTATTTCATAAAACCAAAATTGCAGACTGAGCCTTTTATTTAGAGTTGAGAGTTGAGATATTGCAGTAACGCTTATATCCCAACTCTCAATTTTTTGCAGATTCAGCTTTACTCAATTCACGATATATTTATGTAAGGAATCACAAAACTTTGCCTGTACAAAAAGTTCGCCAGCCTTTCTGAAATGCTCCCCTTAGTGTAAAATAAAAGTAGGCAGAGGGAGAAAAGAAAAAAGAGGGCAAGAAAGCCTTGCCCTCAGAGTCACCAT